>JALYXV010000249.1 GCA_030947025.1 Actinomycetota bacterium
GTGCTCGCCAGGCTGTCGAACAGCTGGCCGCCGAACGCCGAATCGCCTGGCCCGACCCGGCGGCGGTGGTCCGCTTTGCGACGGGACCACATCGCCGTCTGTGGGAGCGCCGACCAGACGACCTCGATGCCCTCGATCTGCGGATCGGACTTGCCGAGCTGCCCGTGGGAGTCGAGCTCGTAGGAGAGAATGAGGACGAGTCCGGCCTACCCAAGGCGCCGGCAATTCCTGTGGTCGTGAGTCTGCGGAGCGTGGGAGTGCTCGGGATCGCCGGACCTCGGGCGAGGGGCGTGGCGCTGGCACGGTGGCTGGTCATTCAGCTCGCGGTGCTTCACAGCCCGCGCAACCTGGCGCTCGTCCTGCTCACCGACGAGGCCGACGCGGAGGACTGGTCGTGGTTTCGCTGGCTCCCCCATGCGAATACCGAAGACGGTCCGGTCGCACTCATCGGAAACACCAAAGCGACACGCGAGGCGCGAGTGAAGGAGCTTGCCAAGATCGTGGATGACCGCCAGGTCGAGCGCAAGGAGCACGGAGATCGCGCCAAATGGGAGACGGAGATCATCGTCGTGGCTGACGGAGCGAGGTCGTTGCGGGGGGTGCCCGGCCTCCGGCACGTGCTTCGTGACGGACCGGCGGTTGGCATCCGCTCGATCTGCCTCGATCTCGAGTCCGCCTTCCTGCCCGAGGAGGGCCGGGCTGAGGTGGTCTTCACGGATGAGTTGCACGTCGAGGCGGCCGTGGAAGGCGAGGACCCCGTCATCGCCGTCGTGGCGGACGCCATCAGCGTCGAGGTCGCCGAGACCGTGGGGCGGGCCATGGCACCGGTACGGGACGTCACAGGCGAGGGAGGCGACCTGCTCCCTCGCGCCGTGCGGTTCGCCGAGATCGTGGGCGTGGACATCGCCGACCCGGCGTCCATTGTCGCGAGGTGGACGCTTCGCGGCCACAGTACGCGCACGTGCATCGGAGTCGACGCCAACGGCGCCTTCGATCTCGACATCGACTTCAAGGCCGACGGACCTCACTCCCTCGTGGTCGGGTCGACGGGCGCAGGTAAGAGTGAGTTTCTTCGTACTTTCATCGCCGGGCTCGCAGTCAACAATCGTCCCGACGCGCTCAACATCGTGCTTATCGACTTCAAGGGAGGCGGGGCTTTCTCGGCGTTCGAGGCGCTTCCCCATACGGTCGGATTTGTAACCAACCTCGACGCGACCGAGACGCAGCGAGCCCTTGTGTCCCTCGACGCCGAACTCGAGAGACGCCAGCGCGAGCTGCTGGCCCTCGGTGCAGACAACCTTGAGGCGGCGTGGGCCAGTGATCCGGGAGCGGCCGCGGGGCGGCATCTGGCGCGCCTCGTGATCGTTATCGACGAGCTCGCGGAGCTGGTCGACGAGCTTCCCGATTTCGTGCCAGGTCTTATCCGAATCGCGCGAGTCGGGCGCTCCCTCGGCGTACATCTCGTGCTCGCGACGCAGCGTCCGTCGGCCAAGACCGTGACCCCGGAGATGCGTACGAATACCGCACTTCGGATCGCCCTGCGCCTCAACGATAAATCAGACAGCGCCGACGTGATCGATGCGCCGAATGCCGCGACGATCCTGAAGTCACAGATCGGACGCGGCTACGTGCGTACCGAATTGAAGGGCCTTGTCCAGTTCCAGACCGCCCTTTCCTCTGGGCTGCCTGCTGGCCAGCGTGCGACAATCCCCCTACCAACCGTGACGCCGGTCCCCTGGGCCCAAGTCGGTCTTCCCCTTCATGCTCGACCGAGCGAGTCGGCGGCCACCAGGGCGACCGACCTGGACACTTTGGTGGGAACGCTCGCTGCGGCTTCGGCGGCACTTGGTGTCGAAGCCAGCCCGAGCCCATGGTTGCCACCGCTGCCGAAGTCGTTGGTTCTGGATCTGTCACCGCAATCGGACCGGAGCAGCGGCGCGGTCCTGGCGCCCGTAGCGATTGGCCGGGAGGACGTCCCGAGTGGGCAGGTGCAACGCCATTCCTTGTGGGATCTCGAGCGAGACGGTCACATCGCGATCGTCGGAACACCGAGGAGCGGTCGCACCACCGCGCTCAGATCAATGATCGGGGCGCTGACGGCCCATGTGTCTCCGTCTGACGTCCACGTGTACGGGTTTGACTTCGGCAATGGAGGCCTTTTGCCGGCCCGCGAGATGCCGCACTCCGGGGCGATCGTCCTCCGGACGGAGTCGGATCGGATCGAGCGGTTGATCGGTCGACTCGCTGAGGAGCTCCGCCGCCGGCAGGATCTGCTCACCGGAATGGGCGTTGCCGACGTGGCCGAGCAACGACGCCGGGTCTCTCCAGAGGAACGCCTGCCCTACATCGTCGTGGTACTGGACCGATGGGAGGCATTCAACGCCGACTTCGCCGCTGAGGCGCTCCAACCGGCTCGCGACGAGCTGCTTCGCTTGATCCGCGAGTCGCTCGGAGCGGGCATGCGTTTTGTGATCGCGGGGGACCAGAGCCTGCTGACCCATAGGGTTGCCCAGCAACTCGAGAAGAAGCTCGTCTTGCGGCTCAGCGACCGCCAGGACTACCGCCTTGTCGGCATCGATCCACGGACGATACCGGCGGATCTTCCTCCCGGTCGGGGCTACTGGGCCGGCCAGGGGGTGGAATGCCAGCTCGGGTTGCTGACGACCGATCCGTCGGGAGGGGCACAGGGAGACGTGGTGCGAGAACTGGCGTGCATCGCGGCGGCCCGATGGCCGATGGAGACCCGGACATCGGTGCCGCTACGGGTGGACGTAATGCCGGCAGTCGTGGCTTTCGACGACGTCTGGGGCCCGGACCTGCCCTCAAGTCCCTTGTGGGTACTGGTAGGTATCGGGGGCGACGACGTCAAGCCCGTCGGCCTCGACCTTGCGCTCGAAGGGCCAGGCTTCGTCATCGGTGGGCCGCCCCGGTCGGGCCGTAGCTCGACTCTTCTGGCGCTCGTGGCCAGCGCTCGACGTCAGGGCACCGCAGTCATCTTCATAGCGCCGCGCCCTTCGCCACTGACCGACTTGGCTGGGGCAGACGGTGTGTCTGGCGTCGTGGCAGGCGCAGTCTTGGACCACGACAAGATCACCGCCATGATCGAGGCCGCCGGGACCCCGCTGCTGATCGCCGTCGACGACGCAGACGCGATCGTCGATCAGGAGGTAATTGCCATTCTCGAAAACGTGTTGGCGCGCGCAACGCCGGTCGCGCTCGCTATCGCGGGCAAGCTCGACGACTTGTACAACCAGACTCGCGGCTTCGTTCCCAAGGCTAGGCGATCGAAGGTCGGGGTTCTGCTGTCGCCATCAAGCATCATGCAGGGCGATCTGACCGGGGTACGCCTCCAGCGATCCCAGTTGGGGAAGCTGCCACCAGGTCGCGGTTTCTTCTGTGCCAACGGAGAGACGGTCCTAGTCCAGATCCCGCTCGCGGGAGCGCCGCTGCGGACGGGCTGATGGGCGAAACTGGGATGAACAAGCCGAGCATTGAGCGCGCCATCCTGGCCCGCATACAGCCCCGCCAGGCCAGCCGGGACGTCGACCTGACCAGCCTGGATGTTCTCCGCTGCGCCAGGGGAATCGGGAACGAGGACCCGTCGCTGTCGCCTCCCGACGCGGTCGATGCCGTCCTGAGAGCGGCTCTTGTACAACTCGGGAAGCGGCGCCTGTCCAGCCCAGGGCTCATGGCGCTCCTCCCTGAGTCGGTGGCCGCGGCTGCGAGGGCCCTCCTCGGGCTCGATGGGGATAGCCAGTCCTCAGGCGCCCGCCATCGGGAGGCGGCCCGTCTCCTGTTCCTCAGCGAGCGGCAGGTACGTCGACTCGTCCCCGCCATCGCACGAGCTGTCGCGGATGAGATCGATCGCATGGAGAGCACCGCCCCCGTCATCGCCCATGACCGGCCACGACCACCCTGGTGGATGACCCCCATGGAGTTGTTAGCGACGCCAGGTTTGTTCGTCGGTCGCGACTCCGAGCTCACGCACCTCGGCGCGATGGCGAGATGGAGGGCGCGGAGTCCGGCCCGGGCACGGATCATTGTCATCCACGGACTTCCCGGTATTGGCAAGACCACCCTCGTGACACGGCTCGCGCACGACTTGGCCCCCGACTTCCCCGACGGGCAGTTCTGGCTCGCCTTGGGTGGCACCGACCGCGTCTCGGAGACGTCGATCGTCCGACGGCTGCTTCGCAGCGTGGGCGGCGTCCCCGACATCCCTGGGACTGACCTTCCGGCGCTCAGATCGGCGCTCGCGGGACGGCGAGTGCTGATCGTGCTCGACGGAGCGAAGGACGAGGAGCAGGTTGAAGCTGCAATCCCGGCCAGTTCCGCGGCGCTCATCCTGGTCAGCTCACGAACCCCACTGGGGGGCCTCGATGCCGACCGCTTCCGCGTCGACCCACTTGGAGATGACGATGCGGTCCGCCTGTTGGTCGGTGTCGCCGGCCGACGCCGGGGCGATTCCGAGGCGTTAGCCCAGATTGCCCAGGCCTGCGGGAACATGCCGTTCGCACTCCGCATGGCCGGCGCCCGGCTCGTCTCCGAGGAGTTGGCACCTATGGACCTGGCACAGCGAATAGCCGCTGGCGGCGCGGCCAACGAACTGCGGTACGGAACCCGTCGGGCCGACGAGTTCATCATGTCGGCCGTCGCCCTGTTGACTCCTGACGCCCGTTCCACACTTCGATGGCTCGTCACGCACGGCTGCCCACCCAGCGACCTGCAGGAGCTGGCGGCGATTGCCGAGTTGGAGACAGTCGGACTCCTCGTGAGGACCGCCGAAGGGCTGAATCTGCCCCCTATCGTCGAGTCCGTCCTAGGAGAGCCGGGGCAATGGAAGCACATTCAGGCAGCGTCGCCGCATCCCCGAGGATGACGGCGCCCGAACGTCCCCCCCAAAAGGCGAGATGCCGCCGCCCGGCGAGGCCAAGCGCACACCGAACTAGCCCAGCTTCGGGCGCCGAACGGTGATGCGCAGTTGTAAACCTTGGCCCTGAAGACAGTTCGCCGGATCGCGATCAAGTCGGCGAGAGGTACCGGCGGAGCTATCAGGTGCCCGCCCGGGAGATTGGGGGGTGGCGACATGTGGGTGGAAATGGACTTGTTGAGGTCCAAGCACCGATTGCACCATCCGGCCGATCAGCCCGGAGCCAGCGACCATCGGGCTGGCGATCACACCGGCCGCACCGACCAGCACCCCGCTGGGCAGGCCGGCGAAAACGGTAGGCCTGGCGACCTCGTAGTCCCGTTGCAAGAGCACGTTGATGTCCCCGTGTTCGCTGGTCTTGGCCCGGTTGGCGTCGCGGTGCCCCGGGAGATGAGGGCGATGGTCACGTCGGCCCCGTGGTCCAGCTGCCGACGCCGAAATCGGCATGAGCGAGACGCCTGGTCGACAGGTGGGGTCGGTGAAGATGAGCAGGACCGGCCGGGCCGATGCCCGAAGGGCGTTTAGGGTAAGCCGCTCGCCGTGCAGGCCGGGTGGGGAGAATTCGGGAGCCGGTGTGCCCACCGGAAGCCGGTGCCCGAGAGAGGTACCTCCGTCGCAGACCCCTTTCCACGACGCTCACGCCCGCGTACGGGGCGGCGCCCGCTTTTGTCGCCACCGGTTGACAAACAGTGACCCCTCGCGAGCGAACGCGACCGCCAGGGCGACGGCCACGACGACCGCCACCCACTCGATCCCGGTCAGTCCCGCCAACAATCCGGCCAGGCTTGTGCCTGGCCCCTTGGCCAGCACGAAAATGGCCAAACCGGCCAGGGCGCCGTTGCGGACGAGCGTATTCCAACCGACCGGGGCGGAGTGGAGCTGGCCGAAGCACCGGCAGTCGGGCTGGCGGCCTCGTCCCAGATTGAGGGTGATGGCGGTGATGAACCCGCCCAACAGGGCCAAGGCGCCGATCGCCCCCGCGAGTGCGGTTGCGGTGACGAGCAGGGCGACCGCGCTCGCCAATTCGGCGAAGGGAAGTACGGCCGCCAATGGGGTCACGAGCGCACCCGGCACGCCGAAGGAGCGCACCGCCTGGCGGGCGCCGCCCTGATCCATGAGTTTGGCGACGCCCGCCGCCGCGACCGCGCCGGCGAGAATGAGGCGAGCTGCCAGCGTGAGGTCAGCCATGGCGCTTTACCCGAAGGGGTCGCCGCGGGTGCGACAGTCTCACGAGGTTCAGGCTACGGGATCGGAGCGCCGCGGGGCCACGGTAACGCGGCATCTGAGCGATTTCCCAGGTTCCCCCCAGGCTGGGCTGATGGGCCCGACCCACCGTGAAGTGGGATCCGAACAGTTTGGGTCCGCATCCAACAAGGGAGACAACGCATATGACCCCCATTCGAAAGGCCATCCTGGCGGTGGCGATGGTCGGCTCGACGCTCGTGGGC
>JALYXV010000262.1 GCA_030947025.1 Actinomycetota bacterium
GGCCGGGCTGGCCGGGGGCGGGAACGCCGTCTCGGTCGGCATGCTGGCAAGCTAACGCGACCTGTACGCTGCGGTGGCCATGGGTCAGCCCATCACCGTCACCGAGAAGCCGTCCAAGCGGGCCGGCATCGTGCGCTTCGAGCTCAACCGGGTCCTCACCGGTATGGGCCACGAGGAGTACCGCAGCCCGGCCGACGCCACCGGGCACCGGCCCCCCGACGTGCTGGCCCGCCGCCTGTTCGAGCATGACTCGGTCAAGGCGGTGCACATGTACGGCAACGAGGTCACCGTCGAACTGCACCCGTGGAAGTCGCCCGCGGGCCTGAAGGAGTCCATCGAGGGGCTGTACACCCACTACCTGCCGGGAGTGCAGCCCAGCATCACCGGATGACCGAACACGAACACGAACCCGAACCGATCTCGTCGCGGCTCGATCGGACCTTCCGCATCAGCGTCGCCCTCAAGGGCCTCGATGGCGCGCTGGAGGTGATCGGCGGCGTGGTGCTGCTGTTCGTGCGACCCGAGACGCTCAACGCCTGGGCCCGCACCGTCTTCCAACATGAGCTGTCGAAGGACCCGCACGATTTCCTCGCCCGCCACGTGCTGCATTCGACCGGGCATCTCACCCACGGCAAAACCCTGTTCGCCGCCATCTACCTCCTCAGCCACGGGCTGGCCAAGGTCGTCCTCGTCGTAGCCGTGCTCAAGGAGCAGTTGTGGGCCTACCCGGGCATGATCGTCCTGCTCCTGCTGTTCATCCTGTACCAGCTGTACGAGATCGTCTTCGTCAAGCCCACCCTTGGCCTCAGCCTCCTCACCGCGTTCGACGCCTTCGTCGTCTACCTGACCTGGCGGGAGTACCGGGCACGAGAGAGCCCGGGCCGGGAAATGGTTAGCAAGGGGAATAGTTAGCACGGCGAAGAAGTTGTCTCCGGTGTGAACGACATCAGTGCTGCCCCGATCGTCGATGTGTTGCCCAGCCAGCTGAGGCTGGCGGTGATGCGCCTGGCCCGCCGGCTCCGGCAGGAGGCGGGCACCGACATCACCTTGTCCCAGCTGTCCGCCCTGGCCACTGTCGAGCGGCGGGGCCCGGCATCACTCAAGCGCCTGGCCGACGTGGAGCGGATCACCCCGCCCTCCATGACCCGGATCGCCACCCGCCTGGAAGAGCGGGGCCTGGTCGTCCGCACCGTCGACGGCGCCGATCGGCGGGTGGCCCGACTGGCCATCACCGACGCGGGCCGGCTGCTGCTGGAGACGACCCGTTCCCGCCGGGACGCGTACGTGGCGTCGCGGCTGCAGGCGCTGACGCCGGGCGAGATGGAGACGCTGGTGCAGGCCCTGCCCATCTTGGAGCGCTTGGTCGGGGACCGCCCATGAGGGGGACATTCCGCTCCATGCGGAGCCGCAACTACCGCCTGTACTTCTACGGCCAGCTGGTGTCGACGAGCGGGACCTGGATGCAGACCGTGGCGCTCGGATGGCTGGTGCTGCGCCTCACCAACAGCGGGTTCGCGGTGGGCGTGGTCACCGCCCTGCAGTTCCTGCCCATGCTGCTCATCGGGACCTACGGCGGGGTCATCGCTGACCGCCTGGACAAGCGGAGGACCCTCATCGCCACCCAGGCCGGAATGGCGGTCAGTTCGGCTGCCCTGGCCGCGGTCACCTGGGCCGGAGCCAATCCGCTGTGGGCGATCTACGGGCTAAGCTTTGTCCTCGGCGTGTTCAGCGCGCTCGACATGCCGGTCCGGCAGGCCTTCGTGAGCGAGATGGTCGGTCAGGACGACCTGCCCAACGCGGTGGCGCTCAACAGCGCCATGTTCAACGCCTCGCGGGTCATCGGGCCCGCCCTGGGCGCGGTCTTGATCAAGCTGGTCGATGTCGGGCCGGTCTTCGCCATCAACGCCGTCTCGTTCGTGGCCGTGATCGCGGGCCTGATGATGATGCGCCCCGACGAGCTGCACGTGACACCCCGGGTGATGCGGGCCAAGGGCCAGGTCCGCGAGGGGCTGCGTTATGTCTGGCACACGCCGGAACTGCGCTCCACCATCCTGGTGCTGGCGCTGGTGGGCACACTGGCGTTCAACTTCACCGTGGTCCTGCCCGTGCTGGCCAAGTTCACCTTCCACGGCGACGCGGGCACCTACGGCTGGTTGACGTCGCTGATGGGTGCCGGCTCGATCGTGGGCGCCCTGGGCGTGGCGTCGCGGCTGCGGCCCACCGCCAAGCTGCTGGTCGGGAGCTGCCTGGCCTTCGGGGTCGTCATGCTGGCCAGCGCGGCCGCGCCCACGCTGATGAGCGAGTACGTGGCCATCGTGGCCCTCGGCGTCACCAGCATCACCTTCATGGCGACCTGCAACTCGACCCTCCAGCTCACGTCGGTGCCCGAGATGCGGGGCCGGGTGATGGCCCTGTACGGCCTGGTGTTCCTCGGCTCGACCCCGATCGGCGGCCCGATCGTGGGCTGGATCAGCCAGCACTTCGGCCCCCGGTACGGGTTGGCGGTGGGAGGTGTGGCCACCGTGCTGGCCGCGGGCGCCATGGGCTCGGTGCTGTTGCGGCGCCGGCTGGCGATCGGGCAGGGCCCCATGGTGGTGGCGCTCGATGCCTCCAGCGAAGCGGCAGCCGCATAGCCGGCATTTCCCCAAGTCCCTGTCAGGGGACGAGACTGAGAGGGTGGGCGACTCCTCCTCCCCGCTGTCCACCTACCAAGCCAAGCGGGACTTCACCGAGACGCCCGAGCCCGCGGGCGCGGTCGAGCCGTCGGGAGGCGCCCCCCGCTTCGTCGTGCAGGAGCATCACGCCACCGCCCTGCACTGGGATCTGCGGCTGGAGCGTGACGGGGTCCTCGTCTCGTGGGCCCTCCCTAAGGGCGTCCCGCCCGACCCCCGGGTCAACCACCTGGCCGTCCACACCGAGGATCACCCGATGCAGTACCTGACGTTCCAGGGCGACATCCCGACCGGCAACTACGGGGCCGGGACCATGTCGGTCTGGGACACCGGCACCTATGAGCCCGAGAAATGGGGGGAGCGGGAGGTCATCGTCGTGCTCCACGGGGCGCGGGTGGACGGGCGCTACGCCTTGTTCCAGACCCGGGGCAACCAGTGGATGATCCACCGCATGGACCCCCCGGCCGATCCCGACCGGGAAGTGTGGCCGGGCTGGTCGGCGTTTGCGCCCATGACGGCAGCGGAACGTGACGGGCTGCCGCCGGACCTGTCCGAGTACGGGGTGGAGTTCGCGTGGGGCGGGAAGCGAGTGTTCACCTACGTGTCGGGCGGGCGGGTGCAGATGCATCCAATCGGGGAAAAGGATGCCCCCGATGCGGTCGAGCTCGGTGCGCGGTTTCGGGAGATGCGCGGCCTGGGCGAAGCCCTCGGCGTGACCGAGGTGGTAATCGACGGCGAGATCATCGTGCTCGGGGCGGACGGGCGGCCGTCGGAACGGCGACTGCACGAGCGGTGCCAGGCCCGTTCCGACAGTGCGTCGCGGCGCCTGAGCGAGCGCTATCCCGCCACCCTGATGATCGCCGACCTGCTGTGGCTGGACGGGCACGCCACCACGGCGTATCCCTACGAGGAACGCCGGCGGCTGTTGTCAGCCTTGTCGCTGGCCGGGCCGGCGTGGCAGGTGCCCGCTTCGTACCCGGGGCCCGACGGGCCCGCGCTGTTGGCCGCGGCGGGCCAGCAGGGCCTGCCCGGGGTGGTGGCCAAGCGCCGGGACAGCCGGTACGACGGGCGGGCGGCCGGGGATTCGTGGATCCTCGTTCCCGGGCCGGAGGTGAGAGCGCGGTGAAGGACGTGTTGGATGACATCGACCGGTGGGCGGCGGCCGGGCATCGAGTGGCGGTGGCCCGGGTGGTCGCCCTGGAAGGATCGGGTCCCCGCGATCCCGGTGCCACGATGGCGGTGAACGATCAGGGCGAGGTGGCGGGTTCGGTATCGGGCGGGTGCGTCGAGGGGGCGGTGGTCCGCGAGGCGCTCGACATCCTCTCCGGTGACGGGAAACCGCGGCTGGTCACCTTCGGCTACTCCGACGACCAGGCGTTCGCGGTGGGCCTGACGTGCGGCGGGACCATTCGGGTGTTCATCGAGCCCCTGGATCGTTGGTAGGGGCGACAGGCGATGGCGGGCGGGTTGTACGAGCCGCTCCGACGGGCGCTGCGCGCCGCCGAGCCGGTCGCCCTGGCGACGATCATCGTCGGCCCACCCGAACAGCTGGGCGCCACGCTGCTCGTCCAACCCGGCCCGACCGCGGAGAGCCCACCCGTGATGTGCGGCAGCCTGGGCGACTCTGATCTCGACCGGGTGGTCGAGCGTGACGCCCTGGGTGAGCTGGAGGTTGGTCGGACCGGGACCCGGCACTACGGCCCGCAGGGCGAGGCGCGAGGCAGCGAGGTGTCGGTTTTCATCGAGTCGTTCGCTCCACCTCCGCGGATGATCATCCTCGGTGCGGTCGATTTCACCGCCGCGCTGGGGCGGGTGGCCAAGGTCCTCGGCTACCACGTCACGGTGTGCGACCCGCGGCCGGTCTTCGCCACTGCGGCTCGCTTCCCGATGGCCGACGAGATCGTGGTCGACTGGCCCAACCGGTACCTCGACAAGATCGGGCCTGATCTGGGCCGCCGGGACGCCGCCTGCGTGCTGACCCATGACGCCAAGCTCGATGTCCCGGCCATCGTGGCCGCCTTGGCCACCCGGGTCGGGTACCTGGGCGTGATGGGCAACCGCCGGACCCACACCGACCGCGTCGCCCGCCTGCGGGAGGCTGGCGTTGACGATGCCGGCCTGGCCCGACTCATGGCCCCCATCGGCCTCGACATCGGGTCGCGCACGCCCGAAGAGACGGCGGTGTCGATCTGCGCCGAGATCATCGCCCTGCGCACCGGCCACCAGGCCCCGTCGCTGCGCGACCGGGGCGGCCCCATCCACGCCCCGGCCACTCAGCGTCCCCCGTCAGATAAGGAGAAAGTAGGTCGGAGTGCATCAGCGCCAACCTCCAGGCGGCGCCCGCGGGGTGACTGACCGGCGCGGCTTGTCAGGCCCAGGCGCCCGCTCCCGACAAGGTGCGTTGGCCGCAATCGATTGGCGTTCCTGGGCCAGCAACTCAAGAAGGCCGACGGCCGCATAGGGCACGGTTACGGACTGGTCTGGCGTTGTAGGCGGCGGTCATTGTGGCGGTACCGGGGCTGACCCAGCAGGTCGCGAATCCCGCGTCGAGTTGGGCAAGAGCAGCGACAAGGGAATGTAGCGCTCGATGCCACATTGTCGGGCTGAGGGGCCAGGGCCGCCCCGTCGAGGTAGAGATATTCGAACAGCCCACCGAATTTCCCCGGTTCGACGCCCCACTCCTTCCATAGCGGCATCAAGGTGGCCCGAGCGATCAACAAAGGGAATGCCGGCCACCGTATCAACCGCAAAGCCATCGTTGAGCAGGGAATATGTCGCCCAGTCGGGCTATAACCAGGAATGTACCGCTAGCACGCAGGCGCAAGAACCGCGGCGACGAGATGACCCGCACCCCCTTCCGAGCACTTGTTCCGCCGCCCGGCACCGAAAAGGAAAGAACCATGACTCGCAGGCGGGATTTCCATTTTGGCTGAACGACCCTTGTGCTCGGATCGGGAGCGGGTTACCGTCCCCGTGGGCCCCCCGCGTTTTCCCGAGTCCTTGCTTGGCGGCAGGGGCCACCTCTCGAAGCGGCCGGGATTCGCCACCAAAAGGGCGATCTTTCATCTGATTGAAAGGCGGAGTGTCAACCGGTGATCAAACGAAAACTCGCAGCGGGTTTTGGCGCTGCTGCCATCGCACTTGCCACGACGAGCACTGCGTGGGTCTGTACCATCTTCAGGGGTCGCGCCGACTTGGTCGGCAGCGGGAACGATGCACTCCATCGCTGACGGCAAAGGCAGCGGTTTCTGCGTCCTCCAGCGAGGCGCTCAGGCCAGCGGCGGCGGCACGGTCAGGCTGACCGTTACCAGCTCGTCGTGCGACCGCAGTCAAGCTGGGTCCCCTGCCACGTCGGGCTGGCGGCGGTGGCACAGCGCGGCGCGGCGCTCATTCGTGCTGATCTCGGCGATGGTCGTCGCAGTAGCCATCGGGGCCGCTCCTGCGACCGGCGCTTCTGGTTCCGCGGCTGCCGCTACCCTTTCGCCGCCGGCCCAAGCTGCGGGCACGATCGCCACTTTTGCCGGCGGGGTAGGCCGGGGCCGGGCGAGGTCGCTGGGCATGTGGCCCTCGGGGCAGACGGTGTTGGGCGACAACCGTCTGTACCTGGCCGATGTCCAATACAACGTGGTGCGGGCAGTCGACGTGACAACCGGTGCCGCCACGGTGGTGGCCGGCAACGGCACCTTCTACGGCTCGGCCAGCGGGGATGCGTTGATCGACCCAGGTGACGGGGGCCCGGCCACCGATGCCCCGATGTCGAACCCCTCAGCCGTGGCCTTGGACCCGGCCGGCAACTTGTACATTCTCGACTTCTGCTCGGTGCGCCGGGTCGACCGCAGCGGGATCATCACGACCGTGGCGGGCCCGTCGGCCGGGTTGAACCCGAGCCCTCCCCGTTGCGGCTATGGCGGCGACGGCGGTCCGGCCACCGCGGCGCTGTTGGGCGAGGAGGGAGACACCGGTATCGGCTACGGGCCGGGCGGGTTGTATATCGGCGACGTCGCCAACTGCCGGGTGCGGCGGGTCGACGGGGCGGGGATCATCACCACGGTGGCCGGCACCGGGGCCTGCGCCACCTTCGGCGACGGCGGCCAGGCCCGCAACGCGGGAATAGACGGTCCCGGCTCGGTGGTGTTCGACGCCGCGGGCAACATGTACATCGCCGAACTGGGGGCCGGGCCGTTCGGCCTGGGCCGGATACGGCGGGTGGACCATGCCACCGGGATCATCACCACCGTGGCCGGGGGCGGCTCGCCGGCGACGGGTGTGGGCGACGGCGGCCCGGCCACCAAGGCCTCGCTGGACGCACCCCGGGGTTTGGCGCTGGACGCGGCCAACCACCTGTACATCGGCGACAACCGCCACTTCCGGGTGCGCCGAGTCGACCTGGCCGCCCGGCCCCCGACCATCACCACCGTGGCCGGCACCGGGCAACCGGCGTTGGGGGTAGATATCAACGGCGGCCTGGCTACCAAGACCCGGCTCGGCGCCCCGGAGGGCGTGGCGGTCGATGTCGATTCGACCAACCTGTACATCGTCGACCGTAACCTCAACCAGGTCCGCAAGGTCACCGGCGGCATCATCACCGCCTTCGCGGGCAACGGCAGCAAGCTCTACGGTGGCGACGGCGGTCCCGCCACCAACGCCCAGCTGGGCACCAGCCTCCCGGCGGTGACGACCGACACCAAAGGGGACGTGTACATCGCCGACCTTCGGTCCTCCCGGATCCGCAGAATCGACCGGGCCGGTGTGCTCACCACAGTGGCCGGCCGCACCGTGGGCACCGACGACTTCGGCGGGTTTTCCGGTGACGGGGGCCCGGCCACCAACGCCCTGTTGAACTTTCCGACCGGCGTGGCGGTGGACACCGCCTTCAACCTGTTCATCGCCGACCAGGGCAACTGTCGGGTCCGCCGGGTCGATGCCGCCACCGGCGTCATCACCACCGTGGCCGGCACCGGGACCCTGCCCGATCTGTCATGCGGTTTCAGCGGCGACGGCGGCCCGGCCGGGGCGGCCCAGGTCGCCCCGGAGTCGATCGCGTTCGACCGGGCCGGGGACCTGTACCTCGCCGGCGGCTGCCGTTTACGCAGGGTCGACCCGGCCGGGGTGATCACCACAGTGGCCGGCACCGGTGCCTGCGGGTACTCCGGTGACGGCGGCGCCGCCCTGTCGGCCCAGCTGAGCGCCCCGATCAACGGCCTGATCGTCGACGGCGCCGGCAACGTCGTGATCTCCGACGGCGCCAGCTGCGCGGTCCGCAAAGTCGCCTTCTCGTCGGGCCCGGCCACCATTTCCACGGTGGCGGGCACCGGGGTGTGCGGCTACTCGGGGGATAACGGGCCGGCCCGCTCGGCCCAGCTGGAGCCTCAGGGGATCGCCCTGGACCCAGCGGGCAACCTGTTCTTGGCCGACGGTATCGACCTCAACCATGGCGGGCCGGGCCACTGCGCGGTGCGCAAGGTGGACGCGACCGGGACGATCACCTCGGTGGTGGGTAGCGGGATCTGCGGTTTCGCCGGCGACGGGGGCCTGGCCACCTCCGCCCAGCTCGACCAGCCCCACGGGCTGGCCCTGTCGGGCGGGGCGCTGTATATCGGCGACAGCGAGAACATCCGGCTCCGCCGGGTCCTGCTCACCTCCACCACCGGCCCCGCCGCAGCCGGTCCCGGTCACTGGCGGTGACGCGGATGGTCTGTCGCCCAGCATCGAAGGTGCCTACGTCGACCAAAATCCGAGCCCGTCGGCCCGGTGACGACAGCAAGAGGTCGGTCCGGCGCCCGTCCGGGCGGCTCCTGGCGGCCGCGATCGCAGCGTTGGCATTGGCCGCGCCGGTGTCCGCCGCCACTGCACCGGCCGCGTCGGCCCTTCCGGCCCCAGGCAGCATCGCCACGTTCGCGGGCGGGCCGGGCCGTGGTCGAGCCATGCGGGTCGCCAACGCGCCGATGTCGTTCGCGTTGGCCGGCACCCGCCTATATGTCGCAGACCCGTATTGGAACGTGGTGCGACGACTGGACCTGGCGACCGGGGCGGAGTCGGTGGTCGCTGGCGTGGGCGGTCGTACAGTCGCCTCGTCCGGTGACGGCGGCCCGGCTACTGCCGCGCTTTTGGGCAACCCGACGGGCGTTGCCGTGGACCGCCACGGCAACCTGTTCATCGCGATCCGCCAGCCCACCTGCTCGGTGCGGGAGGTGGCCGCCAATGGGATCATCACCACCGTGGCGGGCGGCCATTTCTCCCGATGCGGCCCGGAGGCTTCGGTGGGTGACGGGGGGCCAGCCACCTCGGTGCAGTTCCTCGACGGGCAGATGGGCGTGGCGGTCGACGGTGCCGACAACTTGTACATCGCCGACGCGGGCGACAACCGGGTCCGCAAGGTTGCCAACGGCATCATCACAACTGTGGCCGGCTCGGCGTTCGCCGGGTTCTTCGGTGACGGCGGCGACGCGACCAACTCCGCACTATTCGATCCGACCTCGGTGGCCGTCGACGGTGTCGGCAACCTCTTCATCTCCGATACCGGCAACAACCGGGTTCGCCGGGTCGATCACGCCTTGCGGATCATCACCACCGTTGCCGGGGGCGGTTCGCCCCGCACCGGGGTGGGCGACAACCTGCCCGGGCGCGATGCGTCGCTGTCCCAGCCGGCCCAGGTCGCCGTCGATGGTGCCGGCACCAGCCTGCTGGTGGCCGACGCGGGCGACAACCGGGTCCGCAAGGTCGACCTGGTCGGCTCCCGGCACGTCATCTCCACGGTGGCCGGCACCGGCGCCGATGGCGGCCTGGCGGCCGGCACCGGCGGTGCCGGCGATGGGGGAGCCGCCACTGCGGCGTTCCTGTCGAGCCCGTCCGCCGTGGCGGTCGACCCGGCCTCGACGGTGTTCTATGTCGGCGATATGGGCCACGCCAAGATGCGCCGGGTCGACGTCGCGGGCGTCATCTCCACGGTGGCCGGCACGGGCAGCTTCCGCTACGGCGGTGACGGGGGCCCGGCGATCAGCGCCCAGTTGGGCGCCGACCTTCCCGCCCTGGCCGTCGACGCGGCCGGCGACATCTTTCTGTCGGACCGTTCCAGCAACCGGGTTCGCACAGTGACCCCGGCGGGGACGATCACCCGGGTGGCGGGGAACTCGCCGCTGCCCGCGTTGGCGGGCGGCTTCTCAGGAGACGGCAGCCTGGCCGTCAACGCCCAGCTGGACGCCCCGGCCGGGCTGGCCAGCGACGGCTCGGCCGCGTTGTATATCGCCGACACGGGCAACTGCCGGGTACGCAAGGTGAGCGCTGGGGTCATCGCCACCGTGGCCGGCACGGGGACGTGCGAGACGGCGGGCGACGGCGGCCCCGCCGTCTCGGCGCAGCTTTCCATCCCAGAAGCGGTGGCGGTCGACGCCGCCCACAACCTGTACATCGCGGGCGGCGATTGCCGGGTCCGCAAGGTCGACCCCGCCGCCGGCAGGATCACCACCGTGGTGGGCACCGGCATCTGCGGGTACTTCGGTGACGGCGGCCCCGCCCGCGCAGCCCATCTCGGCGCCTTCGTGACGGCGCTCGTCTTCGACCGAGCCGGCAAGCTGCTCATCGCCGACCACGACAACTGCGCCGTCCGCCGGGTCGACACCGCCGGGTTCATCACCACCGTGTCCGGCAACGGCTCCTGTGGCCCGACCGACTCGAACGGCGACGGCGGGCCGGCCACGTCGGCCCGGGTCGACACCTTCGGCGTGGCGGTCGACGGCTCCGGCGCGTTGTACGTGGCCGGGGCGTGCTCGGTGCGCCGGGTCGACCCGGTCAGCGGTGTCATCACCACGTTGGCCGGTGTCACATCCTTCGACGGTTGCGGCTTCGCGGGCGACGGCGGCCCGGCCGCCTCGGCGATGCTCGACCACCCGATGGGCCTGGTCGTGGCCAACGGGGTTCTGTACATCGCAGACGGCCAAAACGCCCGTGTCCGCGCCGTCGTCCTGGCCGGCCCGTGATGTCGCGCCGACCGGTTCACCAGGCCGGCACCGAACTCGCTACATCCAGGCGCCCGGAGGGGGGCGCTCTCCGATCCCCGAGAAAGAAGATGGGCACTCCCATGACCAACGGTGCACGCCGACCCAAGCTGCGACCGGCGGCAGCCGCGGTGGCCCTGCTGGTGGTCACCGCCGCCCTGCCCGTGGCCATCCCCGCCGCCTCAGCCGAGCCGTCCCCGCCGACCACCACGGCGTTCCTGCAGAAACCGGTGCGGCTCGGCACCTTCAATCTGCGCCAGCGCAGCCTGGCCGCCAAGGCAGCCAGCCCCGACGCCACGACCACCGCCAAGCGGCCCGAGTTCAGCCCGGTGCCGGGCCTGTTGGCCCGCCGGGAGCCGGCCCTGCTGCCCCCCGGCCCCGCCCCTCAGCCCGCCGCCCGGGTCGTGACGGTTGTCAACCCGGGATCGTTCGGTTTCAGTGGCCTCACCCAGGCCGACCAGCGGCTGGCCAACAACGGCCACCAGTTCACCAGCGAGCCCCCCGACCAGGGCCTGTGCGCCAACAACGGCGTGGTCATGGAGACAGTCAACAACGCTCTTGACGTGTTCACCGACACCGGTTTCGTCCTCGTCGCCCCCACCGCCCTCAGCCAGTTCTTCGGGTTGCCCGACGAGGTAGCCCAGGACCCCAACACGGAGGCACCCATCTTCGGTCCGTTCCTGTCCGACCCGAGGTGCTACTACGACGCCGGGGTGCAACGCTGGTTCGTCACCGAGCTGAGGATCGACACCGACTCCGCTTCGGGCTTCCCGTCAGGGCCCTCGACGGTGATGCTGGCGGTCAGCCAGACCAACGACCCGACCGCCAGCTACACCGTGTTCTCCATCGACGCCACCGACGACGGCAGCTCCGGCACCCCCAGGCATACCGGATGCCCGTGCTTTCCCGACCAGCCCCTGATCGGTGCCGACGCCAACGGGTTCTACGTGAGCGCCAGCGAATTCCCCCTTCCCGGCGCCCCGGGCACGACCCAGCACAACGCCCAGGTGTTCGCGATGTCCAAACAGGGCCTGGCCGACGCCGCCACCGGCGCCCCTCTGCCAACGGTTGCCCATCTCGACGCGGGCCGCGTGCTGGCCAAAGTCTCGGAGTCGCTCCAGCCTGCCACCACCCCGACCGGGGGCACCTTCGCGCCGAACCGAGAATATTTTCTCAGCACCCCGGACATCTCGGCCCCCAGCGGCGATCGTCTGGTCATCTGGGCACTGGCCGGCACTCGCAGCCTGGCCGCGGCCACACCGTCGCTGTCTCTGTCCCATGCCTTGGTCGACACCGAGTTGTACGTGCCGCCGCCCACCGCCCGCCAGGAGCGAGGCCCACGGCCGCTGGGCCAGCTCATCGGTGAGCCGCTGGGCAGGCTGCAGAGCAACGACAACCGCATGCAGCAAGTCGTCTACGCCCAGGGGCGGCTCTTCGCGGCACTGGGCACCGGCGTCGGGACCACCCAGGATGGCCTGGCGTGGTTCGTCGTCACACCGTCGTTCGCGCCTCACGTCGTGACCGGAACCGTCGCCGCCCAGGGCTACCTGTCGGTGGCCAATGCCAACCTGCTGTACCCGGCGGTGGCCGTCAACGCCGCCGGCAATGGCATCATCAGCTTCGGCCTAACCGGCCCGGCGAACTACCCGAGCGCCGCCTACGCCAACATTGCCTCGACTGGCGTCCACGGCAGGGTGCACCTCAGCGGCCCCGGGACCGCTCCCGATGACGGGTTCACCTGCTACCAGACCACCGTCGGGGCGCAAGCCAAGCAAGGCTGCCGGTGGGGCGATTACTCGGCCGCGGTCGCCGAGGACACCACCAACATCGTGGCCGCCAACGAGTACATCCCCAACGAGGCCCGAACCACCAGCGCCAACTGGGGCACGTTCATCACCCGAGTCACCGCCAGCGCCAAACCGTCGGCCCCCACGGGGTAACGGCCAGCCGCGGGCGCCACAACCAGACAGATGTTCCGGTCGGGGCCACCCCGTCAACGCCTCAGGCCGATGGCGCAGTCGGAGGCGGGTGCAACACCACATTGCCGGCCAGGCACGCCAAAGGATTCGGTGCGAAGATCGAAATCGTCCCGAACACGTTTCCGCGGAGCACGTTGCCGCCAAGAACCGGTGGCCGGGCCACGCAGTCTATGTTCACGTCGTTGTTGATGAAGTAGAGGTCGACATCGTCGGGTCCGTTCCTGTGCGTGACCCCGTTGCCCTCGACAACATTGTTCCGTACTTCATTGCCCGAGCTCACCAGGAATAGTCCGGTGGACGCGTTGTGGGTTATGAAATTCCCTTCAATGAGATCGTGAGTCGGGGGAGAGAAGTCGTTCCCGTCGGGGGTGATGTCGGTCAAGTTGATACCCTTGCCCAGCTCGCCGCTGCTGTGCGTCGTCGTCTGGTTGGTAAAGCCATTGTCGATGATCACATTTCCCACGATCACGTTGTCGTGGGTGACACAGGGGTTGCCCCGGATGGAACACGCGTCGATCCCGTTGAGCCCGTTTCCCCGGATGATGTTGTCCGCCACGGTGGTGGCGTTGCCGCCCGCCACACCTTGACCCAAGTTTATGCCCTCGTCGAGGGTCTCGACGATCAACGGGAAGCCAGGCGTGAACAAGGTGCGGAGGACAGTGTTGTTCTCGACGAGATTGCCTTCGATGCGATTGCCGTGCGCCGAGTTGAGAGGACCCTGACGGTTGTTGCCGAACACGCCGATACCTTCGAACGGGCCATTGTGATTCACGGTGTTGTGGGACACCAGGTTGTCCGACGAGTCGAAGATCCCGACGCCATCGCCGAACGTGCCGCTCCCATCGAGGAGTCCCACGTTGTCGTGAAGGTTCATACCGGCAACGGTATTGTCCCTGGAGCCTTTCGTTATGGCCACACCGGTGCCGAAACCGGTGACCGTTCCGCCCTTCACGACGACACCGCTCCTGCCCGCCAGCTTGATGCCCACATGGTCCGCGGGGACACCAGTGCCGAAGACTTCGTGGCCGGCCAAATCAATGACGATGTGGTCGGCTCCGACCACGATGCCGTTCCTCACGCAGGGACCCACATCTTTTGCCAGTGTTGTGCTGCGGGTGATGACCTGGCCGCACGACACCGTGGCGGCCGCCGCCGCGCTCGGCACACCCGTCGCGAGAAACAGCGCTACCACCGCCAGCGCCAGACGCCCTCCAAGACCACAGCTATTTCGCACCGTCTGCATTTACATCCCCTGTAGGTCAACTCTCGAGGCTCAAGCTAGTCCGGAAATTCGGGTGACGCTCTCGCGGACAATAAGATGCTCACCCGTAATCGTAAGTAAGAAGAGGACAAATCTGAATCCTTGCGTCCAAGCTCAACGCGTAGGAATCGTCGCACCCGACCGAAATGCGGTGTCCACTCCCGCCGATGCTCTTGACGGGCGCCCGCCGATGCCAGTCGGGTGGTGGCCACGAGTCGGCCAACCGGACACCAACGCAGGGGGCTGCGGCCCGAACATGCGTTCGAATCATACGAGCCGAATCGCTACTATAGGAGGCGTGACGTCTTCGCATGGGCCCAAGGGCCCAGCTGGCGCCGCCAGCCGAGTCCTGCTGGCGGAGGTGGCAAGTCGTGCCCGGCCGGTCACGATGGCGGGCGAGCACGTCCTACCTGTTCTGGTCCCATTGGCGCCGCTGTTTGCCGAAGGCGGCCTGCGCCGGGGCAGCACCGTCGTGGTCCGGCCCGGAGCGGGAGGCGGGGCGACTTCGCTGGCCCTGGCCGTGGCGGTGGCGGCCTCACAGGTGGGGTCCTGGTGCGCCGCCGTGGGCTGGCCGGCGCTGGGGATGGTGGCGGCCGCCGGGCTGGGCATGGCGTTGGAGCGCTTCGCCCTGGTGCCTTATCCGGGTGACCAGTGGCCGGCGGTCGTGACCGCGCTGGTCGACGCCGTGGATGTTGTCCTCCTCCAGCCTCCTCGTGGGGTCCGGTCGTCGGATGCCCGCAGGTTGACGGCCCGGGTGCGGGAGCGAGGGGTGGTCCTGGTCGTCAACGGGTCACGTTGGCCCGAGGCCGCTGATCATTCGCTGTCGGTGGCACCCGCGGGGTGGCGGGGCCTCGGGCAGGGCCATGGCTACCTCCAGGCCCGGTCGGTGGAGGTGACCGCGACCGGCCGCGGCGCCGCCTCGCGGGAGCGTCGGGTCATGCTGTGGCTTCCGGGGGTCCACGGCACGTTAGGCGCGCTGGAGAAGGCGAGGGTCACCCTCGGTCACGAACGACCAGCCCCCGCTTCCGCGGCCGGCTGAGCGATGGGTGGCGTTCGGACCCTGGTGGTGTGGTGCCCGGACTGGCCGGTTGTGGCCTCAGGCCACCCCGTGACCGCCCCGGTCGCCATCGTCACGGCCAACCGGGTGGTCGCATGCTCGGAGGCGGCGCGCCACGATGGAGTCGGGGTGGGCCTGCGACGGCGGGAGGCGCAGGGCTGTTGCCCCGAGGTGGTGGTGCTCGAGCACGACCCGGGGCGCGACGCCCGGGCCTTCGAGCCCGTGGTCGCCACGGTCGAGGCTTTCACCCCCGGGGTGGAAGTGAGCCGCCCGGGCGTCGTGTCGTTCGGGACTCGGGGGCCTTCTCGCTATTTCGGGGGGGACCGGTTGTTGGCCGCCAAGGTGGCGACGGCCGTGGACGCAGTGCTGGTCCCCTTGGGTGCCCCGCCGTGCCGGGTCGGAGTGGCCGACGGCCCGTTCGCGGCCGAGCAGGCGGCCAGGGTGGCCACAGCTGGGTCGGCGGTGCGGGTGGTGCCGCCCGGTCGCAGCGCCGACTTCCTCGCCCCCTTCCCCGTCCAGGTCCTCGATCGCCCCGACCTGGCTGACCTGCTGGTCCGGCTGGGTCTGACGACACTCGGGGATCTGGCTGCCGTGCCGCCCCAAACGGTGCTGGCCCGCTTCGGTACCGACGGGGCGCTGGTCCACCGCCTGGCCCGCGGCTGGGACGAGCGCCCCTTGGCCGCCCGTACCGCTCCCCTCGAGCTGGCGGTGGGCGCCGAGCTCGACCCACCGGCGGAACGGGTCGACATGGCCATGTTCGTCGCCAAGTCCCTGGCCGACGAGCTGCATGACCAGCTGGCGGTCCGCGGCCTGGCGTGCACCCGGGTTGCCATCGAGGCGCAAACCGAGCATGGCGAGCACATCATCCGGCTGTGGCGCCACGACGGGGCCTTGACGTCCCGGACGATTGCCGAGCGGGTCCGCTGGCAGCTGGAGGGCTGGCTCAGCACCGGCGCCACCACCGCGGGTGTGACGCTGATCCGCCTGATCCCTGATGAGGTCAAGCCCGATCACGGTCGCCAGCTGGGCTTCTGGGGTGGTTCGGCCGCGGCCAACGATCGGGCCAGCCGTGGCTTCGCCCGTATCCAGGGGATGCTCGGCCCCGACGGGGTGGTCACCGCCGTGGTGGGCGGCGGTCGTGACCCGGCCGATCAGGTCAGGTGGGTCCCCTGGGGCGACGCCCGGGAACCGTCCCGCCCCGGCGCCCCCGCCGAGGCTGGGG
>JALYXV010000272.1 GCA_030947025.1 Actinomycetota bacterium
GCGCGCTCGGAGGGATTCGAACCCCCAACCTTCTGATCCGTAGTCAGATGCTCTAATCCGTTGAGCTACGAGCGCAGATGTTTGTCATGACCCTGAGGGGTTGGATCCACAGGCACCTTCGTCGACCGGGCAAGGTTCGTTGCACCTCGCTTGGTACGTGACCCGAGCCGTCTGTTGGCCCCCCTACTCTAGGGGACACGGTCAGCTGTTGGCTGCCGGTCGAGCACCAGCTGCCCCGATTCGGTCTGAGTGGTGGTTGCCTGAGACGTCGGGGGCCGTGTCAGGGAATGGGCCCGTTCCCGAGTTGCCCGAGGCGATGACTCCGCCCCCATGCGGTTGCCGATGGCCTCGGGCCCGTGGATGTCATTGCGCAGGATGAGGATCCGCCGATCCCGTTGGCCGCGCAGCGGTCGTCCGCGGGGTCGCCGATCAGCACGAGGCCCGTGGCGCCGGTGACGCTGACTGCGCCCCCCGACCGGTCGTCCCACAGAGCCGGAATGCTGAGGGTTGGTTGGCGATGATCGACCCGGTGATCGTCCAGTTCTCAACATCGAGGGCCGCTCCCCGGGGCACGACGATGCCTCCGGTGATGGGAGCGCCGGACAAGCACGTCGAGCCGACAACCAGTCTCACCGCTCCGACCTGATTCCCGGTGATGGTGGTGATGCACGTGCAGGTGGCGTCGTTGGGAACGTACAGCGTTAAGGGTCGCGAAGCCCGTCACGTTTGAACCACCGGACAGGATCGCGGTGACACGAAGGGAGGCCGGACCGGAAGAGACGTCGGTCAAGATGACCACAGGCGTTGGGCTGAGGATCTCGAAGCTCTCGTTCGTATCGCCGCACGCGGTCGAGGCACGGGCATTGCTGGCATCGCCGCTGTAGGCGGCCACGAAGCGGTAGGTGCCGGGCCCGACCGGAGCGAAGGGAGTGGAGATGTAGTCGCCGGCGCCGCTCACCGAAGCGATGGAGGTGAAGATCGGGGTTCCGGAGCAGGTGGCGTTGGGGCCGTACAGCTCACGATTATCACCGGTGGCGGGCTGAGTACCACGACGCTCTCATTCGGGGCGCCGCAGGGCGAAGAGACGCCCTGATTGTTGACCTCGCCTCCGTAGGTCGCGACAAAGTCATACCTCCCCGGCGCGATCGGCGTGAACGATTTGGATGTGTGCTGCCCGGTCCCATTCACGGCTGACGGTCGAGGTGAACACCGGTGGACCGGTGCATGCAGGTCGTTGGGCGCGTGCAGGATGAAGGTAATGGTTCCGGTCGGGTTGAAAGCCCCGGTCATGATCGCCAGGTCGGAGATGGCGCCACCGATCATCACCGGCGGTGACGCCGACGTGGTGACGACCGGGATCGCTCGGCTGGTCACAATGGTGGCCGACGCGGGCGACCGGTCTTTCCCGCGGTACCTTGGCCGGGACGCTTGGCGTCCCCGTGACCGAGCGCGCCGAAGTCAGGCGGGACGGCGAGTGCGAATGGAACGACGGCGATGGGCAAGGCCACCGTGGCTCGAAGCGTTCTACTGACGGCTTAGTGCTCCTCCGCGTAAGTTCGTTGACGAATTCTGGTCCGGCGACGAGGTAGACGCCAAGCGGGGCCGACCTGTTCGCTGCGTCCACCACGATCCGACGACGGGCTGAAACTCGCCGTGCCTCGCCTCGGTGCTGGATGAACGCGGCGCCAGCACCGCCCCGAACCCTCGCCGCACCAACAGGCAACGGGCCCTGCTTATCCAGCACGAAGTGACCGCCACGGTCACTTCGCGCCAAGAATGCCCCCGGGACCGCGGATTCCACGCCCGCCCAGCCAACTGGGTGCCGGCCACACGCGAAGATCAAGAATCCAATCCCCAAAACCGGCCCACGGCAAGCGACAGCGACACGTCGCCAAGGGGCACAAGCCAGCCCGGCTGACGTCGAGTTCTAGTCAGGGCCCGTCGAGCCCTCGGCCGACCCCAGATACCTCAACGAACTTACGAGGACGACCACTTAGCTTAGCTTAGGATTTGCTGGGCAGGATAACCAACGATTTGCTCACGCCCGCCTCCGCCCAACTCACGGCGCCGTGGACATTTCCTGTTTCCCCCTGCAGCCGTCAGGCGAACGGAATAACGGTGAAGGCTCCCTTTTGTCGCAATTCTCCTGAGGGAGCTGGTGGCGCTCCGACCCAATGATGTCGTGGCCTAACGGTCGGCGTACAGCACTGCCGCCCCCTCGACCTGATCGTGGGCCAAGGCGAGCAGGGCTGCGGGCGCCTCGGACAGCCCAAACGGTGTCGTCGTCACCTTGATCGGGATCTGCGCCGCGATCCGAAGAAACTCTTCGCCGTCCGCCCTGGTGTTGGCTGTCACGCTGCCCACCTGGCGTTCCTGGAACAGGTGCCGCTGGTAGTTGAGCACCGGGATGTCACTCAAGTGGATCCCGGCCACGGCCAGCATCCCACCCCGGTCCAGCGCCGCCAGGGCGGGCGGGACCAGGTCGCCGACGGGTGCGAACAGGATGGCCGCATCGAGCGGCTCGGGCGGCGGGTCTGCGCTGCCCTGGGCGCTGGCGACACCGATCGACCGCGCCAATTCTTGCGCCGACCGGGATCGGGTCATTACGTGGACCGTCGCCCCCTCGTACAGGGCAACTTGAGCGGCTAAATGGGCCGACCCCCCGAAACCATAGATTCCCAGCCGACCGCCACCACCGGGCGGCAACCCGCATCGCCGCAGCGCTCGAAATCCGATGATCCCGGCGCACAGTAACGGCGCCCCTTTCTCATCATCGAATACATCCGGAATCGCGTAGGCGTAGCGCGAATCGACCACCGCGAATTCGGCGTAGCCGCCGTCGGCGTCCCACCCGGTGAACGCCGGATTCACGCACAGATTCTCCCGGCCTGACCGGCACCACCGGCACACTCCACAGGTGTGGCGCAACCAGGGGATGCCGACCCGGTCACCCTCCACAAACCGAGCCGACGCCAGCCCCGAACCGCGGCCCGATTCCAAATCCCGGCCCACCGCTTCCACCCGCCCCACCACCTCGTGGCCGGGAACGACGCCGGCCCGATGGGGCGGAAGATCCCCCTCCACCACGTGCAGGTCCGTCCGGCACACCCCACACGTCGAGACCTTCACCAGGATCTCGCCCGGACCAGGTGACGGGACGGGCCGCGCCACCGCCTCGATCGGGCTGGCCTCGCCGTCGATCGGTCCGGGCCGCACCACGGCCCACGCCCGCATCACCGCCGACGCCCGCACCACCGCCGGCTCCCGCACCACCGCCGGCTCCCGACCTACTGCTCGGCCGCGACCGGTTGGCGCGACGCCATCCACGCCTCGGTGGTGCCCCGGGCCAGGTCCATCAGCTCCCGGCTGTGCCGGAAATCAAACGGTGACACGCCGATCGAGCGAGGGGCAGGCACCACATAGAGCGTGCAGCGGGAGGCGTTGGCCCGTATCTCGCTCAGCGAGGCATTTCCCAAGAGATGGGCCACCGCCTGGAACGTCACCGACGCGGCACTCGCGGGCCGGCCGCCCGCCTCCCCGGTGATGGTTGGCAGGACGTACACCACGTCTGCGCCCCGATCGACGGCCTGGCTGATGGGCGTGTTGGCCGACAGGCCGCCATCCACGAGAAGCAAGCCGTTGATTTCGACGGGCGGGAACATCCCCGGAATGGCGGCGCTGGCCAGCAGCGCGTCAACGGCGTCCCCGGTTGACAACACGACCGGCTTCCCGGTCATGAGATCGGTTGCGACCACGTGCAGGGGGATGGCGGCCTGTTCCAGCTGGTAGAAGGGCGCGCGTACCGACAACCAGCGGGCCAGCGGGGCCGAACTGACGGTATGGTCACTACGACCGGCCAGACCGCGGACGATCCGAACGGGCGAAAAGGGGAACACGTCCCGCCGCCGCACGGTCAGCCACACGTCCCGCAACATCCGGGCGCCCTGCGGGCCGGTGTGTTTGGCCGACCATGCCCCGTTGAGTGCACCCACCGAACTGCCCACAATCAGATCCGGCTCGATCCCCGCCTCGGTCAGCACCTCGAGCATGCCGACCTGCACGGCGCCGAGGCTGGCTCCCCCGGCGAGGACGAACGCGGTCGTCATCGGGTCAGAGACTAATCCCGGGGAAAGAACTGTTCGACCAGCCGTTTCGGCAGGTCGTCGCTCAACGGTGCATCGGACAGCAGCATCCGGTGGTGAATGACGGCGAAGCCGACCTCGGCCAGCAGCTCGGCATCACCCGCGGGCAGCTGCCCGTCATCGATGGCCTCCCGGATACGGTCGAGCAGATCCTCTTTGCGACACCCGACGAACTGGGCCCGTACCGTGGCGGCCAGCTCGGGGTTGCGAACCAACTCGCTCACGACCGCGGCCATCAGTTCGCCCTCGACGCCGCGCATCTTGCCCAGCGCCAGCGCGAAGATGACCTCCAGGTCAGCCCGGATGTCGTCGGTTTGGGGCCAATCGAGATGGGGCGACACCAGGTCGTGGATGGATTCCACGACCAACGCGGTCTTGCTGTCCCACCGCCGGTAGATGGCCGCCTTGCCCACACCAGCTCGACTCGCCACCCCCTCCATGCTCATGCGGGCGAACCCCTCCTCGACCAAGAGGTCGAGGGCAGCCTGCCGGATGGCCGTGTCCACATGGGGGTCACGGGGCCGCCCGTGTCTTGCTTCTCGGGTCTCAATCGCTGCCGTCATCGCCCACGCCCCCGTTGTGTGATTCGCACCGTCGCCATGGTCCCACCAGTGTGGCGCCTGCCACTGCCATCGTGTCGGCGCAGCCGGACCCGATGGCAGCGACAATGCCAGCCACGACGAACATTCCGCCTCAGCCTCCCGACCGCCCGGGCACCAGTTCGGGCGCGCCCGGCTCGCCGTTGCCGCCGCCCAAATCAGCGTCGACCGCGTCCCCCGCACCCGCACCGGCACCACCGGCACCACCGGCACCACCGGCACCACCGGCACCACCGGCACCGGCGGCACCGGGGGCACCGGCGACACCCGCGACACTCGCTGCAGCGGCCACCGCGGCCACCGCACCAGCACTCCCAGCGGCCACCGCACCGGCACTCCCGGCCGCCGCTGCCCCGACCACCGCGTCCACCGCATCCACGGGCCCCGTCTCCTCGGCCGACTCGTCGACTGCTCGGGCGGGAAGGAACGCCAGCACGATCGCCACTCCCGCCAGGGTCACTCCGGCCGCGATCAGCATCGACGGCCGCATGGCCCCGACGAAGCTGTGCCGGGCCGCGGCGGCCAGCGTCTGGCCGGCCTGGCCCCCGATCCGCTGCGACGCCGTGATGGCGCCGCCGACGGAGTCACGAGCGGCACCGGTCGCAGCCGTCGACAACCCGGCATGGCTCAATGCACCGCTGATCCGGGTGGCATAGCCCGAGGTGACCACGCTGCCCAGCACGGCCACGCCCAGGGCGCCACCGACCTGGCGGGTGGTGTCGTTGACCGCCGAGCCCACGCCGGCCTTGGCCCGGGGCAGTGAGCCCATGATCGACTCGGTCGCGGGTGCCATGGTCAGCGACATGCCCAAACCGAGCACCATGAGGGCCAGCAGCACACTCACATAGGCCGACCCAACCGTCAGGGTCGAGAACAGGAACAGTCCCGTCGCCGTGATCGCCAATCCACCCGCCACCACGACCTTGGAACCGAACCAGCGCACCAAGGTGCTCGACGCCGGGGCGGCCACGAACAGCACCGCCGCGATGGGCGCGATCCGCAGCCCGGCCTGCAAGGGGTTGTAGCCGCGCACGTTCTGCAGGTACTGGGTGACCAGAAAGAACGCCCCGAACATGGAGAAGAACACCAGCGTGATGGCCGAGCTGGCCGCGCTGAAGCGGGGGTTCTCGAACACCCGGACATCCAGCATGGGGTGGTCGCTGTGCCGCTCCCATCCGACGAACAGGGCGAGCACCCCGGCGGCGATGGCGTAGGCGGCCAGGGTCTGGGTCGACAGCCAACCGTGGGAGGGCGCCTCGATGAGGCCCCACAGCAGGGCGGTCAGGCCCACGATCGACAGGCCCGCGCCCACCGGGTCCAACCGGGGCTTGGACGGGTCCCGGGAGTCGCTGATGAAGTACCAGCCGCCGATCAGGGCCACCGCCACCACGGGCACGTTGACCAGGAACACCGAACCCCACCAGAAGTGCTGGAGCAACCAGCCGCCCGCGATGGGGCCCACCGCGATACCCATGCCCGACACACCGGCCCAGATACCGATGGCCTTGGCCCGCTCGGAAGGGACGGTGAACGTGTTGGTCAGGATGGACAGGGTGGCGGGCATGATGACGGCGCCGCCCACGCCCATCAGCGACCGGGTGGCGATCAGCATGGCGGCCGACCCGGAGAAGGCGGACATGACCGAGCCCACGCCGAAGATGACCAGCCCCACGCTGAGGGCCTTCTTCCGGCCGAAGCGGTCGCCCAGGCTGCCCGCGGTGAGCAGCAGGCCGGCGAACACCAAGGTGTAGGCGTCCACGATCCACTGCAGCTGGCTGGCCGAGGCGTGCAGGTCGCGCACCAGGGTGGGAAGGGCGACGTTGAGAATGGTGTTGTCGACGCCGATCACCATGAGGCTGAAGCACAACACCGCGAGGGTCCACCAGCGGCGGTTGTAGGCGTGGGTCACTGCGTCCATGTCCGCGGTCCTCTCAATCGATACGGAACGAGTTCGTTTCACAATACTCCACAACGAAACGGTACCGTGCCGTATTCCAAACCCAGCGGGGAAAAGGCGACCGTTGTGGCCTCCCCGCGGGCCGGTGCCCAAGGCCCCAGGCGCAGCCGGCCCGAGCCAGTACTGCTCCCAGCCGAGCAATTCGTCCCCGGCCTGGTTCGGGGCGGTTCCAGCGAACCCCCCCGGGTCGTCCCGGGCTTGGATCCCGCCTGACTGCTTGCCCCTGGAGCAGGTCGTTGGCCTCGGTCCGCCAATGCGGCGGGCCAGGCTGCGGGTTGTCCCGTCCCCAGTCGGGGGTCCGAGGGGCTAGAGCAGCTCGATGCCCTCGGCCACCGCCAGGGCGGTGGGCGGCCGGTCGGCCGGGTCCGGTGCCAGGCACGCCTGTATCAACGCCGCCTCGGCCGGGCGGAGGGATGGGTCGACCGTCGGTGTGGCGCTCAACACCTTGCGCATGGCCAGCAGCGGCTCGTTATCGGCCAGCTCCCCATACAGCCCCTCGCCGGTCATGGCCCGGTGCAGGGTGACCCCGAGCGACCAGATGTCGGTCGCTCGCGACGCCCGGGCGCCGCGCATGATCGCCGGGTCCATGAACTCGACCGAGCCGACCGGCCCCATGCCCGTGACCGTCAATCCCGGTTGCACCAACTGGGCCAGCCCGAGATCGGAGAGTTTGGCCCCGTTGTCGTACAGCATGATGTTGGCCGGCTTTATGTCCCGGTGGACGATCCCGGCCTCATGCAGGGCGTGGGCCGCCCGGGCCGCGTGGGTGACCGCCCGGAGTGTGTCCTTCCGGTCCAACGGCCGGGCCGGGGCGTCCAGCGACCCCAGCGGGAAGAACTCCATGGAGTAATAGAACGTCTCCCCCTCCTGGCCGGCGTCGAATAACGACACCAGGTAGGGCGACTGCACCGCGGCGAACAACCGCAGTTCCTTGGTGGCCCGGCGGAAGGCGTCCTCGGTGGTCCTCCCGGCCAACACCTTCACGGCCACGTACTCGGCGTTGACCTTCAGGCGATCGGGGGGGGTGGCCAGATAGAACTCCCCGTAATTGCCTTCACCGAGTTGCTGCAGGAGCGAGTAATCGGCAATCCGTTCCACGCTGGCACCTCCGGCCACCCGTCGCGATTCAGCTCTTAGCCGAACGAACCCTAACGCGTGTGCCCGCCGGCCCAGAAGATTACGCTCGCCGTACCCCCCCCGGACACGGGGCACAAGGTCAGCGGAGGGCAGGCAGATGGTCTTGCTGGCGGCAGCAGCAAAGGCGGCGGCCAAGCCGCGCAGCGTCGACGACCTCACTGCGATCGTCTTCATCGACATCGCCGTCATCGTGGTCGTGGCTCGCCTGGCGGGCACCCTGTTCCGAAAGTTCCGCCAACCCGCCGTCGTCGGCGAGATCCTGGCGGGCATCGCGCTCGGCCCCAGCCTGCTGGGCGCATTCCCCGGCCACCTGCCGGCCAAGATCTTCCCGACCGACGTCCGGCCCTACCTGGGCATCCTGGCCCAACTGGGCCTGATCATCTTCATGTTCATCGTCGGCCTCGAAGTCGACATCGCCCTCATACGAGGGAAGGAACGCATCGCCGGCGTCATCTCGCTCTCGTCCATCGCCCTGCCGTTCGGCCTGGGGATCCTTCTCGCCTCTGCCCTCCACGCCTCCCACACCAACGCCGAGGCGCCCCAGGCCCACCGCTTCCTGCCCTTCGCCATGTTCATCGGGGCCTCGATGTCCATCACCGCCTTCCCCGTCCTGGCCCGCATCCTGACCGAGCGGCGCATGTACCGCACCGAGATCGGGGCGCTGGCCCTGGCCTGCGCGGCGGTCGACGACATCGTGGCCTGGTCGCTGCTGGCCCTGGTCCTGGCCATCGTGAAGTCCACCGGGGCGCTGAGCCTGCCCAAGATCCTCCTCGAGACGGTGGTCTTCGTGGCCTTCATGTTCCTGGCGGTGAAACCGGGCCTCGAGCGGCTGGCCCGGCGCTACCGCGAGTTGGGCAACAAGCTCACTCCCAACATTTTCGCCACCGTCATGATCGGCTTCCTGCTGTCGTCCTACATCACCGAGCGCATCGGGATCCACCAGATCTTCGGAGCCTTCCTCTTCGGGGTGGTGATGCCCAGAAAGGAGACGGCCCAGTTCTTCCACGACATCGTCGAGCGGCTCGAACAGGTCAGCGTCCTGCTCCTGCTCCCGCTGTTCTTCATCGTGACCGGGTTCAGCGTCGACATCCGCCATCTCGGCCATGACGCCCTGACCCAATTGCCGCTGATCATGCTGGTCGCCATAGCCGGCAAGCTCATCGGCGCCACTGCCGCGGCCCGGATCCAGGGGCTACCCAACCACAAGGCGGCCGCCATCGGGGTGCTGATGAACACCCGGGGCCTGACCGAGCTCATCATCCTCAACGTGGGCCGGGAGTTCGGGGTTCTCGACACCCGGCTGTTCACCATGCTGGTGGTGATGGCGGTCCTCACGACCATCATGACCGAACCACTGCTGCGCCTGGTGTACCCGGAGAAGGCACTGAACTACGACATCGCGGAAGCCGAGAAGGCGGCCCTCGGGGAGATGGACGCCTACCGGGTGCTGGCTCTGGTCGGACTGGACGGTGACGACGACGAGCTGGTCGACACGGCGGCCGACCTGATCGGCGACGAGGACCCGTCCGAGCTGGTCCTGACCAGCTTCAGCCAGATGCGCAAGGGCCTGGAGGTGGGCATCGGCCTGGCCCAGGAACTGGGCCAGATGGCCTCGGTCTTCGACCGGCTCAAGTCCCTGGCTCGCCGGGCCGAGCAACGGCACGTGCGCTCGGCCGTCCGTGGGCAATTTTCCGACGATATCGGCGGCGACCTGATCGCCCAGGCGACAACCGTCGAGGCGGACCTGGTGCTGGTCCCCGTCCCGGCCGACGACGGGGAGGGGTTGGCCGGCCAACTCCTGCAGAGCGCACCGGGGGAGCTGGTCCTGGTCGTCGACCCCCAGGAGGCCCGGCCGGCCGGGGCGGCAACCGGTCCCGTGGCCGTGGTGGTCAGCGAGGGGACCGGCGGCGCCGCCGCCCTGGCGCTGGCGGTCAGGGTCGCCTCAGCCCGGCACCGTGCCCTGCGGCTGATCCCCGAGGACAACTCCCGCAAGCTGGTCCGCCAGGCGGCCGACCGAGCCGAGGAGCTGGTCCGGGCCGGCCTGGACTGCCAGGTGCCGCCACGGGGCGCCGAGCCCCTCGATGAGGCCGTCGCCCAGTCGGGGCCGGGCGTGGTGGTGATGGCCGTGGACGAGGGCGGCGTGGCCCCGGGCCAGCAACTTTCGGCGGCCGCCCACATCGTGGTGCTGATGGTGCGCGCCTCTGCCGACGACGACGGGCGGGGCCTCGAACGCTGGCTGCGCAGGAGCGACGCCACCCCGGCGTGATTGATTGGAAGCCACTTCGGGTAGGGTTCTGGTAGACGCCGACGCACGACCTGACCCCGGCTTCAGCTTTTTGCGCATTCCGTCGACAGTCAGACGGAGAGGACCGCATGATTTTCGAGACCGCCAACAGCATCTATGAGGTGTGGGAGCCCGACAAGCGCTTCCGGCGGATTCACGAGTCCGGAATTTCGAGCCAGCGCATGCCCATCGGCCGCTGGTACCGCTTCCAGCGCATGAGCCCGGTCGTCGTCGGTGAGCCAGTCCGATTTTTCTGGCTGCTGGGCGAGGACGGCGGGCTGAGTCGCATCGGCTTGTGGGCCACCGGGCCCGTGGTGTCGATCCTCGAGGATGAGGAGCCGTCCTTCCTGGTACCCGCCCAGGGGGGGGCGTCCCGGCACTGACGGTACCGGATGGGGACCCGGCCTGATGCAGATCGGGGCAAAACGCATAGTCCCGGCCCCCGGCCATTGATTCCCGCCCGGTAAGGGAGTAGGAAACTCATTGCATGTTTCCTTAACGGGGCGCGGTGTCGCAGAAGGGGGTCGTGGGTGTGAGCACCCGAGAGACAATCCACATGCCGGGAGCGTACGTGGATCCTGCCACCGACCGGCAGAAGGCCCCGGTCGGTGATCTCACTGACGAACTACTGGCCCAGCCGTTCTGGACCGACCAGATGGTGGCCAACGCGGGGATCCCGGTGGTCGACGTGCCCGTCGTATCCCTGGGCGGGGGCATGGGTTCGTTCGTGTTCGTGGACTACCTGCGGATCGCAGGCGTCCCCAAGGAGAAGATCAAGGTCCTCTCGGCCATCGAGAAGCCATGGACGACCTACCAGCACCTGACCACAGTCTCACAGATCCCTCCCGGGGAACGGCTCCGGTCCGACGCGGGGTCCTGCCCCGACAACATCTGGGGCTTTCCGTCCTACGCGGTGCGCGAAGCCTTCGCCGCGCCCGGGCTGATCAAGAAGCTGGACCCGTTGTGGAACGTGTTCACCGAGCCGATCCTCACCAACTACTTCACGCCCCGGGCCGGCCAGGTGTTCAAGGGCATCCAGAACGAAGCCGATCGCATCGGCTGGTGGTCGATGGTCGACCACGGTCAGATCCGCATGAGTCGGCGCCGCCAGGGGGGCGGGTACTTCACCATCCTCACCCCGCCGCCCGGCACTTCGGAGACCAAGCGGGTGGCCTACCGAAGCCAGTTCGTGCACGTGGCGATCGGCTATCCCGGCCTGCGGTTCCTTCCTGACCTGCAGGAGTACCGCCAGAAGACCCAGGACTACGTGAGGGTCGTCAACTCCTACGAGCCCCACGAGCACGTGTACCAGGAGCTGCAGACCCAGCCGGGCACGGTCATCGTGCGGGGCGGCGGCATCGCCGCGTCGCGAATCCTCCAGCGGCTGATCGACGACCGTGACCAGAAGGGGGCGAAGACCCAGATCGTCCACCTGTTCCGGACCTACGTCAGCGGGCCCCAAGGGTCCAGCATCTTCATGCGCCGGCCCGGGGGCGACGGGTGGGCCTATCAAGGGTTCAACTGGCCCAAGGCGGGCTGGGGAGGCCAGATCAAGCTGCGCCTCGAGAAGCTGGAGGGCGAGGAACGCAAGAAGGCGTTCGACGCCATGGGGGGCACCACCACCCCCAAGCGCAAGCTGTGGATGAAACAGCTGGAGCGGGGGCGCAAGGAGGGGTGGTACAAGACCTACGTCGGCCAGGTCGAGGAGGTGGGACCGGGGCCCGGGAACACCGTGCTCACCAGGATCAAGACCAAGGACGGCATCCTCGAGATCCCGGCCAACTTCATCATCGATTCGACCGGGCTGGAGGCGGACATCCGGGAGCACCGGGTGCTCGCCGACCTGCTCGACTTCGGCGGGGCGGGGAAGAACGTGCTGGGCAAGCTGGACGTAGACCAGAAGTTCGAGATCCGAGGCACCCGCAACGAGAACGGCCGGATGTACGCGGTGGGGTCGGCCACGCTGGGGAGCTACTACACCGTGGTCGACTCGTTCCTCGGGCTGCAGTGCGCCGGGCTGGCGGTGGTCGACGAACTGGCCCACCAGGGGTTCTGCAAGAAGATCGGCGTCGTCCGCTCCGTCACCCAGTGGTGGAAATGGGTTCTCAACCGGAGGCTGCCATGACACCCATCTACATCGGACGGGTCCAGACCCGCCTGTTCGTGCTGGCCTTCATCGGCGGCCTGTGGACGCTGATCATCACGCCGTTCCTGCCCGGTCCCGGGGCGCTGCACAACAAGTACCAGGCCACCTTCACGGTGCTGGCTGTGGTGTTCGTGCTCGGGATCGTCTGGGACGCCATCTGGTACTTCCTCCAGCAATTCCGCTGGGAGAAGGACTGGCCCATCATGTACCAGCTCCTCACGGGTATCCCCGAAGGCATCGTCGCCTGGCTCGTGCTGAAGACGGGCAGCGTCCCCGGCCACCCCGCCATCACGGGCGGGGCGTTCCTGATCCACTTCACCACCGTGTGGGTGCTGACCTGGCTGTTCACCATCGGGCCCATGCGGGTCCCGTTCCTCCGGTGGCGGTTCAAGGGCGCCCGAATCATCTAGCGGGCTCTGCTCGCGGCCCCTTTCCGGGGGCGGATCCGGGCTCGCTGGGCGATACGGATGGCGGCCAACGAGGTCGCGATCGCCGCCCCTGACCCGCACAGGGCGCACAGGACGACGGTCGTCACGGTCGGCTCGGGGCTGCCCAGCAGCCACATCAGGCCGACGATGGTCGCGCCCAGTCCGGCCCCGAGGAAGGCCATCCCGATCACGCCCGACACCCCCCGCCGACCCCGTCGCAGCGGTCGCAGCAGCGACTCCATGTAGGCCACCAAGAACAGAAACAGGCCGATCACCAGCACCCCGGGCACCGTCAGAAAGGCGGACTGCTTGCTCCGGGCCAGGAACTGTTGGTGGCTCATGGTGGTGGTGCCGCCGATCAACCGCAGGTCGCCGGTCACCGTTCCCCCCGCCAGATACCGGTCGGTGGAGGCGTTGACGGCGGCTTCGAACACGTTGCCGTTGTGGCTGAGGGGCTCGGTGGTCGACGGTGGCAGAGATATGCCGGCGACGCTGAAGCCAAGTTGGACTCCCGTGACATTGGCGGGCAGGGCGGTGAGTTGGACGGGAATGGGCTTGGAAAAGTCGACCTTGATCGTCGACGTCCGGGTCGGGTCGACGCCCGCGACCGTCGCCATCCCGGGCTGGAGCCCCCGGGCGCTGGTCGTCTTGCCGATTCCGATAAGGGCGAGAGCGATGGCCACCAGGAACAGGATCAGGGCGGTGGCCCCGACCGCATAGGGGGGCGCAGGTAGCTCGATGACCTGCCGGACCGGTACCAGCTCGGCGCCGGAGATGTCGGATTCCTTGGCCCCCCCCACCACGTGGTCCACGAGCTGGGGCCGGACAATCGTCGTGCCGCCCGGCACCGGCTGGGGCAGGCTGCCGCCCGAAACGGGCCCCACCGTGGCCGGGGCGCGAGCAGGCGGGGGCCCAACCGTCGGCGGTGCGCCACCGGGAGTTCGTCCCGACGCTGCGGGCGGGCGAGGGGGCGTCACCACCGACGGCGTGGACGCGGTCCCGGACCCGGTGGGGCGCTTGGCGCTCTCCGAGATGGGCCCGGCGTCGACAATCTGCATGCCCGCCCGGCCCAACCAGGCTGGGCCCCAGGACGGCGTGACCGCCTCGCCGATCGCCACGCCGAAGGCCTCGGCGCTGGGGAAGCGGTCGCCCGGCGAGCGGGCGATGGACCGCATGGTGACCGCGGCCAGCGCCGGTTCAATGCTGGGCGCCACCTGGCCGAGCGGAATGGGCTGTTCGTAGACGTGGCGGTACACGATGGCCAGGGCCCCGCCTTCCTCCGAGAACGGCAGCTGGCCCGACAACAGCTCGTACAGCATGATGCCGGTTGCGTACACGTCCGCCTCGGGGCCCAGTTCCCGGCCCTCCGCCTGCTCAGGCGCCATGTAGGCCGGGGTGCCGAGGATCTCGCCCCCCCGGGTGGCCAGGGTCTCCCCACCCCCGACGACCTTGGCGATGCCGAAGTCGGTGATCTTGAGTACGCCCTCGCCGGAATAGAGAAGGTTCTCGGGTTTGACGTCGCGGTGCAGCACCCCTCGCTGGTGGGCGTAGTGGAGGGCGGTACAGGCGGCCATGGCCACCGCGCAGGTCGTCTCCACGCCGAGCCCCTGCATCTTGAACTGGTCCCAGAGGGTCCCTCCGGTCAACTTCTCCATCACCAGCAGGCAGACGCCGTCGCGCTCGACGTAGTCGTAGATCGGGACGATGTGGGGGTGGCTCAGCGAGGCCAGGACCCGGGCCTCGGCCGCGAAGCGGGCCCGGACCCGGGGATCGGCCGCCAAGGCGGGCGGTAGCTCCTTGATCGCCACCGCCCGGCGCAGCTGGCGGTGGAAACCGGCCAGCACCAAGCCGAAACCGCCGCGCCCGAGTTCGTCGCCGATCTCGTACTCGGGAAGAGCGGCGACTATATCTTCGCGAGCGGTCATAGGGCTGGCTTGGCTGCCTTACCGGGTGCCTTGGTGGGAGTCGAAGAGGAAGACTCGCTGGCCGACGCGTAGGCGGGTGCCGGGCTTGATCGTGGTGGGGCGGTTTGGCGTAAGGGCGGCCCAGCTGTCCTCACCGGGTGCGGCCATGAAGGTCCCGTTGGCCGAACCGCGGTCGACCGCTTTGACGCTCCAACCGTCGAGCACCAGCCCGGCATGTACCCGCGACACGGTCCGATCCGGATCGGTCAGGGCCAGCGGCCGGGCGTCACCCGAGATGACCGAGGGATCGTTCTCCGGCTCGCGGCCGAGGACGTAGTCAGCGTCAAGGGTGAAGGTGGTCCCATCGTCGAAGACGATGACGCCGAGTGGGGGACGGGGGCCCTCGACCAGGTTGAGGGTGCGTTGCACCATCGAGATCCCGCAGACGCCGCAGAACGGGGCGGCCGGGTCGTTGAAGTGACCCCGTGAGCAGATTACGCCCCGAACCTTGGGCCCGGGAGGCTCCTCATCGGCGGGGGCCACCCCGGCAATCGGGAGGGGCTCCCGGACCTCCTCCGGATGGGGCGGGACCGCGGGGTCGGCGAGCGCCACCGCGATGAACGGTAAGGGTTCGGCCGGCACGGGCTCGGTGCCGATGCCGGCGGAGGGCGGGGCCATCCCGGCCAGGAGGGTTGGATCTTCCTGGCTGGCCGGGGGTGGTGGGATCTGCGAGCCGGCCGAGGGAGGGGGCCAGGCCGCAGGCGGCGCGGCCGCAGGCTCGGCC
>JALYXV010000298.1 GCA_030947025.1 Actinomycetota bacterium
CGCGAGCGCGGGTGGGTCGGGCGAACCGAGTCCGGCTGGGGTGGGCCCGGCGAGCGCGAGCGCGGGTGGGTCGGGCGAACCGAGTCCGGCCGGGGTGGTCGCGACGGCACTGGATCCCGGTGGGTCGGGCATCGCTGCCGAGGCGGCGAGCGCTGGTCCACCGGCTTCGGGCCGAGCCGGGGCCGCGGCGGTCCAGGTTTTCACTCCGGGGCCGGGCCCAATGCAGGTCGGCACCGCGGATGCGGCTCGGGCGGATGCAGGTTTGGGGGCAGAGGCGGCGGTGGGTGCTGGTACGGCGGACGTCGCACCGGTGGATCCGGGGCAGGGCGGCGATGGTTTGCCGGGCATGGAGACCGCTCAGGCCGACGCGGGCGGTGCGGGTGGTCCGGGTTCTGCGCCGGCCGGTGCCCGCGAAAGCGGCTCGGGTCCGGGCGTCTCGGGGGCGCTGTCCTCCGACAGGGTCGAGTCGTTGTTTGCCCGGATCCGGGCGGACCGGGACAAGGCGGTTGCCCATGCCCGCGAGGTGCTGGCCGAGGACCAGCCCGTCGCCGACGCGGACGAGGTCTTGCTGCAGCGGCGGGACGAGGTCCTCGGTCCCATCGAAGCCAACCTGACCCGGCGACTCAAGCGTGCTCTGCAGGACGATCAGAACGATCTGCTCGACCGGCTTCGCAATCTGCGCACCTCGCAGAAGCCGGTCAGCGTCGTCCTTCCTCCCCGCGACGCCCACGTCGCCCGCTTCCGCGATGTCAGCAGGCCCTTCCTGACCGAGGCAGTCACCGCAGGCGTCGCCTTCACCGGCTCACTCGTCCCCGGACTCAGGTCGATCGAGCACCTGGGTGGGGTCGATCGCTCCGCGGACAGCCTGGCCGACGCCATCGTCGAGCCGCTGCGCCGCCGATTGGAGAGCGTCTTGACGGCAGGCGACGGGGACGACCCGGTTGTGCTCGCCGAGGCCGTTGGTGGGGCGTACCGGGAATGGAAGACCAAGCGGGTCGAGGTGGTGGCAGCCGACCACGTGGTAACCGCGTTCGCCGCCGGCGCGTACGCCGCCACTCCCGCCGGGACCGAACAGCGCTGGTTGGTCGATGACACCGACGGCCCGTGCCCGGACTGCGACGACAATGTGCTGGCCGGTGAGCAGCCCAAGGGTGAGCCATTCCCCACCGGGCAGCAGCATCCGCCTGCCCATCCGGGCTGCCGCTGCTTGCTCATTCCCCGCTCAGGTTGAATCTTTACGGCCGCTCGCGAGGACATTTTGGCTGTCTAACCTGTACAACCAGGATGCCGTAGGCTGCCCGACGCATGCGAGTTCCCTCGGATCTCCCGAAGCGGTCGCGCCGGGCGACCCGTGGCCGGGTTGTCATCGTCGGCTTCATCGTCCTCTTTCTGCTGATCACGTCGCTGCGCAGCATCGCCAGCTTCTACACCGACTATCTGTGGTTCAAAGAGCTGAAGTACACCAGCGTCTTCCGAGGCGTGCTGGTGGTTCAGGTCCTCCTGGCAGTGTTCTTCTGCTTGCTGTTCTTCGCCCTGATGGTGGGCAACTTGGTGATCGCCGACCGGATCGCGCCCCGCTTTCGGCAGACTGGCCCCGAGGACGAGTTGGTCCAGCGCTACCGGGAGGCGGTCGGACCCCATGCCAACAAGGTCCGGGTGATCGTCGCCATCGTGTTCGCCCTGTTCGCAGGGGTCGGGACCCGATCGCAGTGGAACAACTGGCTGTTGTTCCGCCACGGCTCTCAGTTCCACGTCGCCGACCCGCAGTTCGGCCGGGACGTGGGTTTCTACGTCTTCCAGCTGCCGTTCATCAAGTTCTTCATCGACTGGATGTTCGTGGCCATCGTGATCACGCTGGTGGTGACGGTAGTGTTCCACTACCTCAACGGCGGTATCCGGGTGCAGTCGCCGGTACAGCGCGTCACCCCGCAGGTGAAGGCCCATGTCTCGGTGCTGCTCGGGGGGCTTGCCCTCGTGAAGGCGGTCGGCTATTGGTTTGAGCGATTCGAGCTTGACCTCTCAACCAAGCATGTCGTTGAAGGGGCCACGTACACCAGTGTCCACGCCGACCTTCCCGCCAAGACCCTGCTGATAGTCATCGCTGTTGGCGCGGCCGGCCTGTTCATCTACAACATCTATCAAAAGGGCTGGACCCTCCCCATCATCGCAGTCGGCCTCTGGGGGCTGGTTTGGGTTTTGGTCGGGGGCATCTACCCGGCGGTCATCCAGGCGCTCAAGGTCAGCCCGAGCGAGATCGTCCGGGAGAGGCCATACATCCAGCGCAACATCACCGCAACCCGGACCGCCTACAACATCAACAACGTCCAGCCCCACGCCTTCTTGGGGACCGGCCAGCTGACGGCGGGAGACTTTGCCGGCAATTCCAGCAACTTCCAGAACCTGGCCAATGTCCGCCTCCTGGATCCCCAGTTCGTGAAGGACGCCTTCAACAAGCTGCAGGAGATCCGGTCCTACTACCAGTTCAACGATCTCGATGTGGACCGCTACAACCTCGGCGGGGCTCTGACCCAGACCTTGACGGCCGTGCGCGAGATCAAGTCGACCGACGTGCCGCCCGGGTTCGTCAACCAGCATCTGCTGTACACCCACGGCTACGGCGCGGCGATGGCTCCCGCCAACCAGACCGGCGTCAGCCCCACCGATGGGACCCCCAACTTTGTGGTCTCTGACGTCCCGCCGCAGTCGACCCCGGGCGCCCCGGTATTCGACGAGCGGGGCGCCAAGATCTACTACGCCGAGAAGCAGGCCAACTACGTCATCGTCGACTCGGCGCAGGCCGAACTCGACTACCAGGACAAGTCGACGGGCAAGAACCTGACCAGCCGGTACGCCGGAACCGGCGGTGTGACGATGGGGTCGATCTTCCGGCGCTTCGCCTTCGCACTGCGCTTCGGTGACCCGAATCCGGTCATCTCCGGCCTGGTCACCTCCAAGTCGCGCATCCTGTACGTGCGTAGCATCGGCGACCGGGTCCGCAAGGCGGCGCCGTTCCTAAAGTACGACTCCGATCCGTATGGGGTCATATTCGACGGGAAGATCTACTGGATCCAGGACGCCTACACCGTCACGTCGCGCTACCCGTATTCCCAGGCCGCCAACATCGACCGGGTGCCGGGCTCCAGCGGTCTCAACACCCAGTTCAACTACGTGCGCAACTCGGTGAAGGTGGTCATCGACGCCTACAACGGCTCGATGAAGTTCTACGTGATGGACCCGAGCGACCCGATCATCCAGACGTACGAGAAGTCCTTTCCCGAGTTGTTCACGCCCGCCGGCCAGATGGACCCGGGGTTGCGGGCCCACCTGCGCTATCCCGAGGACCTCTTCCGGGTACAGACCAACATGTTCGGGCGCTACCACCTGCCCACCGCGGACGACTTCTACACCCAGGCCAACGCATGGACGATCTCGCAGGACCCGGGGTCGGGGCCGCCCCAGACGGGCACCCAGTCCAGTTCCACCGTGAACGCCGCCGGTCAGGCGGTCGTGACCCGCCAGAATCGGATGCAGCCGGTGTTCCAGCTGGTGACGTTGCCCACGCAGACGGACCAGTCGTTCCTGATCCTGCAGCCGTTCGTGCCGGTGTCGCCGTCGGACAAGCAGCAGAACCTCACGGCGTTCATGACCGCCAAGGGGGATCCCAGTAGCTACGGGAAACTCGACGTCTTCGTCACCCCGTCGGGTCAGCAGATCGACGGACCGGCGCTGATCAATGCGGCCATCAACGCCAACCCCGACATCTCCAAAGAGATCACGCTGCTCAACACCAACGGGAGTCAGGTCGAGTTGGGCAACGTTGTCACCGTTCCCGTCAACCAGTCGATCGTGTACGTGCAACCCCTGTACGTCCAGGCCCAAGGCAACCCGGTGCCCCGCCTAGACGACGTGATCGTGGTGTACAACGGGGCGGCGTTCCATGGGGCCACGCTCAACTCGGCGCTGTGCACCACGCCGTTCGGGGCACCCTTCTGCCTCCTGCCCGGTGGGACGGCACCGCCGCCGTCGGGCAGCACGGTTACGTCGGGCGGCGGGCAGACGACGCCGACCACAACGCCCGGGTCGCCGCCGACGACGGTTGTGCCGGGCGGGGCCACAGTGCAGCAATTGCTGGCGGACGCCACGATGCACTTCCAGAACGCGGACAACGCCCTGAAGGCCAGCCCACCCAACCTGGGGTCGTATCAGAGCGAAGTGGCGGCGGCCCACGCCGACATCACCCGGGCCGCCGAGCTTGCGGGCGCGACACCGAGCACGACGACGGTGCCGCCGGCCGCCGGGTCAACGACGACGACGGCGAAGCCGTAGCGGGGGAGAGACTTGGCCCGCCGCTCGGATGGGTCGGGGTGGTAAGATTCCCGGACCGCCGCGGGGTGGAGCAGTCTGGTAGCTCGTCGGGCTCATAACCCGAAGGTCGCTGGTTCAAATCCAGCCCCCGCCACCAATAGAAAATGCTGGTCAGAAGCCAAAAACGGTCTCCCCGACAAGGGAGGCCGTTCGGCATTTTGGGCTCCGTGTCAATCCTGTGTCAATCGTAAGGGCGGATGGAAGGAGTCCGCGGCGGCCTCGCGGCGATGGTCGGCGATCTCTGTTCCTCACGTTGGTGCTTCACGGCCCCGCCTGTTGAAACCCTGTGTTCGTCTGCTCGGTCAGCCT
>JALYXV010000090.1 GCA_030947025.1 Actinomycetota bacterium
GCCACGAGGTCGTCGGCACGTGCCGGACCGACGACATCCCGCCGCTCGTGCGCCTCGACCTGCGGGATCACGACAACCTGCGCAACCTCGCCCGCCAGGGCTTCGACATCGTGCTCCACTCGGCTGGGGTCGTGGACATAGCCGCGGCTGAAGCCGACACCGAACTGGCGTGGGAAGTGAACGTGCGCTCCGTGGCCGTCCTGCTCGAGACGCTCCGGGGCTCCCCCACCAGGATCATCTTCGTCTCCAGCGACAACGTCTTCGACGGAACCCGCGACTGGTATGTGGAGTCCGATCGCGCCTGTCCCATCAACGCCTACGGCGGGACCAAGGTCGCAGCCGAGCAGCTGCTCGCGGAAGCGAATCATCTGTCCGTGCGGATCCCGATCGTCTACGGCCGCAGCCCGTGGTCGGATCGGTTCCTTGCTCGCTTCGCCGCCCGGGTGACTCCGGCCGCGGTGGACCTGGTCTGCGCTCCGCTCTACCTCCCGAGTCTGCCGGCCGCCCTGGAGCGACTCTGGGACCTCGAAGGAGTGGTCCACCTTGCCGGCTCTGAGGTTGTCACTCGCTTCGAATTGATGGCCAAGGTCCAAGCCGCACTCGACCTGCCGACCACGGTGGTACCGGTGGGAAACGACGAGACACCGGCGGGAGCCAAGCGTCCGAAGCGCCTGGTTTTGCGAAGCATCAGGCACGACCTGGCGGGGCCGGACCTCGACACCGCCCTGGCGCATCTCTCCCGGGACAGCGCGGCCTGGTCCTGAGTGGGCGAACAGAAGCAGCGAATGCTGCGGGGACAGCTGTACCGGGCCGACGACCCCGAGCTGCGGGCGGAATACCGCCGTTGCCAGGTTCTGCTCCACCAGTTCAACACCCTGCCCGCCGACGACAACCCGAGCGGACCGCGATCCTGCGGGAACTGCTCGGGAGCCTCGGCCCAGACGCCGAGGTGCGGCCCCCTCTGTACTGCGAACTACGGGCACAACATCCGGGTCGGAGCCCGGACCTTTATCAACTATGGAGCGACAATCCTCGATTGCGCTCCGGTGACCATCGGCCAGGACGTGCAGATGGGACCGGGTATCCAGCTCCTTACCGCTATCCACCCCCTCGACGCCGCGACCCGCCGGAGCGGTTGGGAGTCGGCGCTGCCGATCGCCATCGGCGACGGCGGATGGGTGGGCGGCGGGGTCATGTCTGCCCCGGCATCACCATCGGCGACGAGGCGGTCGTGGGTGCGGGGAGCGTCGTTGTCTCCGATGTGCCGGCCGGGGTGCTGGCCGTCGGCAACCCGTGCCGGGTGGTGCGCCACCTCGAGCCGTAGACCGTCTCCAGATGTCCCTAGATGAGGCCGAAGGCGGCCCGCACCGCGTCGAGCGGCTGATGGAACCATTCGGCGTAGTTGGCGGTCGTCATGAACGACCGCGTGAACATGCGGTCCACGTACAAGATCCCGTTGAGATGGTCGACCTCGTGCTGGAGGATGCGGGCGTGCCATCCCGTGCGCACCGCTTCGTGATGTCTCCCGGCTGGGTCGAGCCAACGGGCCCGGACCGTCCTGGCCCGCTCGACCAGGGCGCAGTATCCGTCGACGCTCAGGCAACCCTCGAAGAAGGTTCGCCGGTCATCGCCTACCGGCTCGATCTCGGGGTTGATCAGGACGTAGGGCTCGATAGCTGTACGTTCCAGATCGGTCAGCGTCTCCTCGGGGACCGTGGCGAGATACTCCGCCGGGTCCTGGATCAGCACCACTCGTAACGGGACACCCAGCTGGGGGGCAGCCAATCCGACTCCGGGCGTCTCCACCAGCCCGGCCCGCAATGCGGCGATCAGCTCCTCCAGCTCAGGGGATCCGATGGTCCCAGGGTCGACGGGGTGGGAAGCATGGCGCAGGACCGGGGATCCAGCTTGGACGATTGCCACGGTAGTTCGCGCCCCGGTCGGCGCCGCTCAGGCAGGGGTGTCGCGGTCGTTGGTCCCGGACTCCGCCCGGTCGGCCAGTTCGCCGCCGGCCCCCGGCTTGGCCAGCCCGCCTTCGCCCGGCGGGGCTTCCGCCGCTTCGACCGGCAGGCCCAGCAGCTCGGCCGTCTCAGGATCCTCGATCCGGCGGAACGACCGGCGGCTATCGGACCGGGCCAGCACCGCGACTTCGAGGTCGGGGACGGCCAGGCGTTGTTCGGGGCCGCCCAGCGCGGATGAGGCGGCCCTCAGGGCATCGGGCAGCGACCAGCCCACTCGAAAGGCCTGGGCCATGCGGCCGGTGATCGCCTCCGCCTCCCCGCCGAGCACCGAGAAGCGGTCCTCGTCGACGACCGAGCCGTCGTAGAGGATGTGGAACATCTGATCGCCGCCTGCCTCGACGCCCACCTCGGCCACCAGGATCTCCACTTCCAGCGGCTTCATCTCATGGGTGAAGACGTTGCCGATGTGCTGGGCGTACAGGTTGGCCAGTGATCGGGCGTCGACATCTTCCCGGCTGAACTGATAGCCCTTGACGTCGGCATACTGCACCCCGGACCGGCGCAACTGGTCGAACTCGTTGTACCGCCCGACGCCCGCAAAGGCGATTCGGTCGTAAATCTCGCTCACCTTGTGCAGCGTCTTGGAGGTGTTCTCGGCGCAGATGAGGATTCCGTCGGCAAAGGCGGTGGCGACGAGGGGACGGCCGCGGGCGATATTCTTCCGGGCGAAGTCCGCCTTGTCCTTCATGAACTGCTCGGGCGCTACGTAAAACGGCATGCTCACAGGGAGAGCCCTTTGCGGGTCTTGCTGGCAATGACGGCGGCGAAGCGCTCGGCCACTTCCGACTCGGGCAGGCGCTCGAAGCCGGCGATGGTGATGGTCGCGACAGTCGGATAGATGCCTCGCACCGTGTCGGGGCCACCGGTGGCGGAATCCTCGTCTGCCGCTTCGTACAAGGCCTGAACCGCCAACTCCACCGTGGCGTTGCGGTCCATGCCCTCGTGCCAGCCCAGCTTGATGGTCGTCCGGGCGTCCCGGCCACCCGAGCCGTCGGCGTGGAACTCCGTCTCCTCGTACCGGCCGCCGGTCGGGTCGAAGCTGTAGATCCGGCCTCTGCGCTGGCGGGTGTCGTAACCGGCGAACAAGGGGAGCACCACGAAGCCCTGCATGGCCATGGCGAGATTGGACTTGAGGAGCTGCGAGAGCTGGTTGGCCTTACCTTCCAGGCTGACCAGGGACCCTTCCACCTTCTCGTAGTGCTCGAGCTGCAACTGGAAGAGCCGCACCATCTCCATGCCGATACCGGCCGCCCCGGCAAACGCCACACCGCTGTGACGGTCGGCCGGCTGCACCTTCTCCATCGACCGATGGGCGATCGAGGACCCGGCCGTCGCTCGGCGATCCCCAGCCATGACCACCCCGTCCTGGTAGCGGATGGCGGCGATGGTGGTGCCGTGGGTCAACTCAACCGCTCCCCCGTCCCGGGGCTCGACCGAGGCGAAGGGGTCCTGACCAAGCTTGCGCAGCAGATGGAGGAAGTTAGGTCCGGGATCGTCCTCGGGGGGGAAGTGGGGCAGGGTCATATCGGAAGGGCACCCTAGTGCGGTCGGGCTGCAACCTCAGGGGCGTGCCACCGCATCTCGATGCTATTGACCGCCTTTTTGTACGTAGGCCCGCACAAACTCCTCGGCGTTCTCGTCCAGCACCTCGTCGATCTCATCGAGCAAATCGTCCAGCTCCGCCTTCAGCTTGTCGCCCTTTTCGGTTGACGCCGGGGCGGTCTCTTCGGTCTCGGTCTCGGTCCGGCTCGGTGACTGCTTCTTGATTTGTTCACGTTCAGCCATCGCCACACTCCATCATTGAACCTCGAAGAAATCTATGAACCTCGAAGAAAATCTAGGTGCCGAGTCGGGCTAACAACTCGGCGGGGGTGTCGCAACCCTGTAACAGGGCATCGACATGTGCTGCGGTTCCTCTGAGGGGTTCCATCATCGGCACCCGCCGCAGCGGATCGGTGCCGAGATCGAAGACGAGCGAATCCCAGTTGGCTGCGGCCACCTGCGAACCCCACCGCTCCAGACATTTACCCCGGAAGTAGGCCCGGGTCGTCGTGGGCGGCTCGGTCATAGCGGACAGCACCGACTCTTCGGTGAGCAGGCGCTCCATCCCCAGCCGCTCGTACAGCGACTTCTCCGGACGCACGTCGTGATACTGCAGGTCCATGGCGACGAGCTTCGGATCGCGCCAGGAAAGGCCGTGGCGCTCGCGGTAGCCGTTGATGACCCGGTACTTGGCCACCCAATCAAGGGTGGTGGCGAGCGACATTGGGTCGGACTCCAGGGCGCCGAGAACACTCTCCCAACGACGCAGGATATCCCCGCCGATGTCGTCGCCCCCGACCGATTCCAGGCCCCGGTCCTCGGCGTACTTGCGGGCCAGGTCGAGGTGCTCCCACTGCAGGTCGAGCGCCGTCATGGTCCGCCCGTCCGCCAGTTCGAGCGCCCGGGAGAGCGACAGGTCGTAGGACACGCGGCGCAACGCCCCGACTGGATCGGCCAGCGTCAGGTCCCGGTCGCTGGCCCGGGACATCCAGTCATCCTCGATCATCGACAGCACCAAGGCGGTGGTGCCGACCTTCAAGAAGCTCGACACCTCCGACAAGTTGGCGTCACCCACGATGACGTGCAGCCGCCGGTACTTCTGGGCGTCGCAGTGGGGCTCGTCGCGCGTGTTGACGATCGGTCGCTTGAGGGTGGTCTCCAGACCAACCTCCTCCTCGAAGAAATCGGCCCGCTGGGTGAGCTGGAACGTGACCTCCATACCCAAGGTGGACGATGCTTCGGCCCCGACCTTGCCGGCGCCGGTGAACACCTGACGGGACACGAAATGCGGGATCGCCCGCTGCACGATGCGGGCGAAGGGCACGCTGCGATCCATGAGGTAGTTCTCGTGGGTGCCGTATGAGTTGCCCTTGCCGTCGGAGTTGTTCTTCAGCACCACAATGCTTTGGCCGGGCGGCAGGATCCGGCTGGCGGCGACGATGGATCGGGCCAGGATGCGTTCCCCCGCCTTGTCAAAGCGCACGGCATCCAGGGCATGGGCGCATTCGGGGGTGGAGTACTCGGGGTGGGCGTGGTCGACGTAGTAGCGGGCCCCGTTGGTCAGTACCGCATTGACCAGGTGCGTTTCCACCTCGGGCGGCATGGACCCTTCTCGGGCGAAGCCTCGCGCGTCCTTCCCGGGGGTCTCGTCCTCGAAGTCCCAAGCGACCCGTCGGGCCAGTTCGGCCACGTAGGCATTGATCAGCGCCGACGACGCCGCGATCGGGTTGGGATCCGACGAACCGCGGATGATGATCCCATACTCAGTTTCGAGCCCGAGCACTTTGACGATGGCCACGGAAACGACCTTAACCGCACACCGCAGCAGAGCGGGCGAGGGCAGGGCGGTCCGGCGGCACCCCGGGCCCCCTTTCCCCGATCCTTCGTCTGCTACAGGTACTGGCCAGTCGCCACTCGCTCGATCGCTCTTCCACCGGTCGTCTCCTTACCCTCGGAGACAAGCGTCCGTACATAGACGATCCGCTCACCCTTCTTGCCCGAGATCTTGGCCCAGTCATCCGGGTTGGTGGTGTTGGGCAGATCCTCGTGTTCCTTGTACTCCTGCTTGATCGACGCCAGCATGTCCTCGGTCCGGATGCCCCGCCCGGCGCCCGCGATGACCCGCTTGATCGAGAGCTTCTTGGCCCGGCGAACGATGTTCTCGATCATGGCGCCCGAGGAGAAGTCCTTGAAGTACATGGTTTCCTTGTCGCCATTTTGGTAGGTGACCTCAAGGAATCGGTTGTCATCGTCGTCCCGGTACATCTCGGCCACGGTGTGCTCGATCATGACCCGGACACACTTCTCCCGGTCTCCCCCGCCCAAGCTCTCGACCTCGCCCTCGTCGAGGGGCAGCTCGGCGGTGAGGTAGCGGGAGAAGATCTGGGCGGCGGCCTCCTGGTCGGGCCGCTCGATCTTGATCTTCACGTCGAGGCGCCCGGGGCGCAGGATGGCCGGGTCGATCAGGTCCTCACGGTTGGACGCCCCGATAACAATGACGTTCTTGAGGGTCTCCACACCGTCGATCTCGGCCAGCAGCTGAGGAACGATGGTGGACTCCATGTCCGACGAGATCCCGGTGCCCCGAGTACGGAACAGCGAGTCCATCTCGTCGAAGAACACGATGACCGGGAAACCCTCTTCGCTCTTCTCCCGGGCCCGCTGGAACACCAGGCGGATCTGGCGCTCCGTCTCGCCCACGTACTTGTTGAGCAACTCGGGGCCCTTGATGTTCAGGAAGTAGGACCTTGCGTTGCTGTCGCCTGTGACCTCGCCCACCTTCTTGGCCAGCGAGTTGGCGACCGCCTTGGCGATAAGGGTCTTCCCGCAGCCCGGCGGCCCGTACAGCAGGATGCCCTTGGGCGCGGGCAGCTTGTGCTCGAGGAACAGCTCCCGGTGCAGGAACGGCAGCTCGACCGCGTCGGTGATGGCCTCGATCTGGCTGTCCAGACCGCCGACATCGGCGTAGGAGATGTCGGGGACCTCCTCGAGGACCAGTTCCTCCACTTCAGGCCGGGGTAGCTTCTCCAGCAGCAGCCCGGTGCGGGTGTCCATCAGGATGGAATCCCCCGCTCGCAGCTTTTCGGCCCCCGACGTCGAATGTCGCAGCGTTTCCGCGATTTCGACGACGCGCTCCTCGTCCGCACGGCCGACGATGATGGCCCGGATCCCGTCCTCGAGGACCTCTTTCATGGTGACGACTTCGCCCGAGGTCTCGCTGCCCCGCGCGAGCACCACGTTGAGCGACTCGTTGAGCACCACTTCCTGGCCCCGCTGGAGCTTGCTGTCGGTGAGCTCGGGGTGCAGGGCGACCCGCATCTTGCGGCCGCCCGCGAACACGTCGATGCTGCCGTCGTCGTTGGTCCCCAGGTAGGTGCCATAGGCCGACGGCGGCTGGGTCAGCTTGTCGACCTCCTCACGCAGGGACGCGATGTGCTCGCGTGCCTCGCGGAGGGTGTAGGTGAGCTTCTCGTTCTGGCTGATGGCCTGTTGCAGCTGGCCCTTGGTCTCGAGCAGTTTCTCCTCGAGGGTGCGGACCCGCTTGGGCCCGTCCTGAAGGCGCTTCCGGAGGGTGTTGACCTCTTCCTCCAACGTCCTGACCTGCTCGTGGAGCTCGGCCGCCTCTCGTTGGTAGGCGGCGAACTGCGGCGCAGGGTTCTCGGAGTCGGCCAACCGGACCACCTCCTCTCTCGAATTGCCGGCTGATCGGGCGTCTGTCCCGAGGCGACCATACCCCGTCCCCCCGTCCAACCGGCGGACTTTGCTCGGGTGTTTCCCCGGTGTTTCCCGCGGAAATTGACAGGAGGGGGTATGCTAGGTACGTTCACGTTGACAACCCCCCTCTGATGCTCCAGAGGGCGTGATGGGAGAGGCGAAGCGCGGATGAAGGTCTGGATAGATCAGGATCTCTGCACGGGCGACGGGCTGTGCGAGGAGATCGCGCCCGCCGTCTTCACCCTGTTGGACGATGGCTTGGCCTATGTCAAAGAGGGCAGCAAGGTCTTCTCCGACCCGGGTGGGGCCGAGGGCTTAGCGAGCTTCCCCGACAACCTGGCCGACGCCGTGATCGAGTCGGCCGAAGAGTGCCCGGGAGAGTGCATCTTCATCGAAGTCGAGTAAACATTGCCTTCAGGGCGGTCCGTCCGGCGGGCGGGTGCCGTACTAGAAGGCAACAATCGGTACTACTCGACTTTCGGAGGTTGGGCATGCGTGTACCTCGGTCAGGTGCCATCACGGCGGTCGTGCTCTTGACGCTCGGGGCGGGAGCCTGCGGCAAGAGCAGCACCACGTCCTCGACCACGACCAGCGGTGCCGCCGCTGCCACGACCACCTCCGGAGGGGCAGCTACGACGGCGGCTCCGGCTGGTGCGGCCGGGACGATCAGCATCAAGAACTTTATGTTCCAGCCCAACCCGGCGCAGGCGAAGGTCGGCGACACCATCACGGTCACCAATGTGGACGGCACCAACCACTCTCTGACCGCGATCGACGGGTCGTTCGACACCGGCGTGTTCTCCAGCGGGTCGAAGACCATCAAGCTGACCAAGGCGGGCACCTTCGCCATCCACTGCATGATCCACAACTTCATGATGGGCAGCGTCGTCGTCAAGTAGCGCTCGGCCGGGCGCCCCCAGCATCCGAGAAAGGGACGATGGGGTTGTACGGTGGCAGGTTCAGCGTTTCCCTGGCGACTTACCGGCGCCATTTCGGATAACTCGCCCGAGAACGCCCAACCTGCCACGGTTTGGCTCAAGAGCCGCCGGTCCCACCCCAACTTCGCCCGGGGGAGCGTTCCGGGAGCGGGTCGGGCAGGTCGGGCGTCAGACGGGTCGGGCGTCAGACGGCGCCGATCGGGTCGGGCGTCGGACGGGTCGGGCTGCCAGGCGGCGCCGATCGCTCTAGGCCGGGACCGGCGTCACACGGGGCGTCGGGGTCGATCCGGCGTGGCCGACGACGAGGACCAGGGCGCAACATAGGACCGCCAGCGCCTCGGCGGCGAGCAGTGTGGCCGCGGCCGGACCGCCCAGGAACCGGACGTTTTGCGGTGCGAGCGCCATCTCGCGGAAGGTGCCATGCATCGTTGGTAGGCCCGGTCCCCGGCTCAGCCCGAAGGCCACCAAGCTGCCCAGGGACAACGCCAGGCCGGCCCCGGCCGTCAGCTTGCGCGGATGCAAGAACAGCGCCGCCGCCACCGCGCCCGAGATCCCCACGTTGAGCAGGAACATCTCCTTGACCGGCGCGAACCGGTAGCCGCCCTGCCATATCAGCAGGTGGAGATACCCGGCGACCGCGATGGCAACGGCGGCAAGGGTGGTGGCGATTCGATTCCTCATAACCGATCTACGGCCCCAAGGGGCCGGTCGGATCGCCGGTCAGCCGACTAGTCGCACCTCAGAGCGCATCAACAACTGTTCCGAGGTACGGGACGCTGGTGAGCGTTGGGGCATCAATCAGGCGTTGGACGGCCGTGCGGGTCGTCCCGCCGTCCGCCATCATCATCCGGGCCAGGTTGCCCACGACGACCGGCGCCGAGAACGATGTCCCGCTCCAGATCGCCCACCCCTCGAAGTGGTCGGGGTCGTCACCATAGGGCCCGACCTCAGCCGGTCCATCGAAGACGAAGAAGGTGCTCCTCAGTTCGGAGCCCGGTGCGCAGGCATCCACCCAGTCCCCGAAGTTCGAGAACGGCGCCGGCCCGGTTGGAGCCAAGGCGCCCACGGCCAGGACGTCGGGAAGGGTGGCCGGGAAGAGCGGGCGCGATCTGCCGTCGTTCCCCGCCGACGCGACCACGTACACCCCGCGGCGTTGAACGTGGCGGATCGTCCGGGCGATGAGATGCGGACGCTCGAGAACGTAGGCCCCAAAGGAGAGGCTGAGGATCGTCCGATGAGGATGGGAAATCGAGAGCCGCTCGATGCACTTGGAGATCTTCCACTCGTCGCCGTCGCCGAAGGTGCTGAGCACCCGATGGAGGGTGATCTCGCACCCGGGAGCAATTTGGCCGATGATGCCCGCGATGAAGGTGCCGTGACCTGCCGCCGGGTCGAGGTAACCGTCGTTGTCCTCGTCGGGGTGATCCACGTCGGCGGCCGACGCGGGCGTGATCCCGTTGCCCAATGTTCCGGGACGGAACGCCGGAGCGGCCAGGCCGGTGTCGAGAACGATGACGGTGGGGCTCCCGGCGACGCGATCGGTGCGGATGCGGGCTTCGACCGCCGCCAACGATTCCAGCGCGTCGGGATCGGTGACCGGCTCCGGGGGGAGGGCGCTGCTGTGAGTCGGCTCGTTGTGGCGACTCCCCGCTGCTTTGTTGCCGTACACCGGGTTGCCGTACACCGGGTTGCCGGAGACGCTGTCATGGGCAAAATACACATGGTTGGGTTGCGCGACGATTCCGTGCAGGCGCAACTCTTCGACGAGCATGATGGGATCTTCGATGCCGGTCAAGCGGAAGAACGGGCCAACCTGGTCCTCCTCATTGAGGTCGGCACGCGGGAAGAACCGGCGGGCGATCTCCAGGGCCCGTGGCCCCTGGGTCGTGATGACCTCGTCGGGCCGGTAAGCGAAGGGAAGCCCGTCGTGGGTCTCGGAGAAGCGCACCCGGCCCGTCCACCGGCCCGAAGGATCACCTGGGTCGTCCGACCCGCCTGACGGAGGGCCGCCCCGGTCGCCGCCGCCCCGGTCGCCGCCGCCCTGATCCGTCCCGCCCGTGGGCGCGGTGGGACCCTGCTCGTAGCCACCCCACGATTCGGCGTTGGCGCCTTCGGGTGTCTCGCTCGCCATCTCGTCCATGTGAGGTTCCCCTTCCGTTCCGCCCAAAGAGAGTCGGCTGGTGACACCGAGATACACAAATGAGTACGATCCGCCCCAGCGTGTCGCCATCTGATGCTCTCACGAAGCTGGGAGAGTTGGCTGAGCAGCGTCATCGGGACCCGCTTGTCAGTCTTCAAAGCGCAACGGTACTGTTGGCTACCGCGGACGACCCTCGAGTCGAGGCGACGGCCTGGCAGGTCATCGGGCTGGCCCAACACGAGCTCGGGCACCTGACCGAGGCGGTGACGAGCTACCAGAGGGCGATCGCAACAAGCGCCGACCACGGCCTGGCCGATTTGGAAGCAACCAGCCGGGCCCATCTGGCAACCGCCTTTCTCTCCCTCGGTGATGCCGCCGGGGCCGAACGACAGATCGCCGCCGCCACGGCGGGATCATCGCCCCTGAACCGGGGCGTGGTTGCCATGCGCCACGGTGTGGTGCTGCAGCGCACCGGCCGTCTGAGCGAAGCGCTGGTCGTCTACCAGCGGGCCCAACGGTGGCTCGAAGAGGTCGACGACGAGCCGTTTGTGGCCCTGGTCCACCTCAACCGAGGGATCCTCTATGCCTATCAGGGCAAGCTTTCGGCTGCCCTGGAGAGTCTTTCATTGGCCGAGCACATCTCCCGGAAGCGGAACTTGCCCGTGCTCGTGGCCATGGCCACCCACAACATGGGCTTCGCCCTGGGCCGCCTCGGGAAGCTCCCCGACGCCTTGGCTGCCTTCGCCCGGACGGAGGACGCCTACGCCGCCCTGGGCAATCCCGCCCGCCTGGTCGCGGTGTTGGAAGCGGACCGTTCGGAGATGTTGTTGCAGACCGGGATGATCGCCGAGGCCCAGGCGTCCGCCCTCCGAGCCGTCGACGCATTGGTCTCGGTGGGCGACCAGGCCCACCTCATTGAGTGTCGCCTCCTGCTGGCCCAGGCGCTACTGGCGGGGGGCGACTACCGGGCCGCGGCGGCCGAGGCCACGCAGGCCGCCAAAAGGTTTACCGCCGCTTCCCGGCTGCCTTGGGCGGCTTTGGCTCGCTACGTCGCCATCCAGGCCGAGATTCTCCAATACGAGGACCAAGGCGCCCCTCCACCGGGCCTGCTGCGCCGATGCCAACGGATCGCGGCCGAACTGGATGCCCAGGGCTGGCCGGTCGAGTCAGTTCATGTCCGCACAGTCGTGGGTCGAATGGCCCTGGCGCTCGGGCGCCCCGCCTTGGCTCGAGCCGAACTCTCCCATGCGGTGGCGGCCCGGACTCGAGGCACGGCCGACCTCCGCGCCCAGGCGTGGCATGCCGCTGCGCTCCTCCGTTTGGCCGAGGGCAACCGAGGGGGCGCCAAGCGGGCTCTGAGCCGCGGGATGGCGGTCGTGGATGAGTACCGAGCATCACTCGGCGCGACCGAGCTGCGGGCTCACGCCGCCAGTCACGGAACGGACCTGGCCCGGCTCGGGATGCGCCTGGCGCTGGAAGAAGGGCGCGCCGTCGACGTGTTGCGATGGGCCGAACGCTGGCGGGCATGCGCGCTCCAACGCCGCTCGGTCCGTCCTCCGGACGACGAACGGCTGGCCGCCGCTCTCACCGATCTGCGCAACGCACAAGCCGAGCTGCGCTCAGCCGCGCTCGGGGCCACCGAGACCCGCGGGGCCCGAAACCCCCCCCGAGCCGGCGCGCCCGGCTGGAGCCCCGAGACGGCGGCCCTACGGGCCCAGATCGCGGAGCTGGAGAGGTCGGTGCGTACTCAGACCCTGCAGGCACAACAGGCACAAGACGACACCGCCGCGACCGGACGGGTGGACGTGGACGCCGTCCGGATGGCGCTCGGAGACCGGTGGCTGGCGGAATACGTCTCGTTCGAAGGGAAGATGTACGTAGTCACCGTCACGCGGCAACGGGTGCGGCTTCACCGACTCGGGGCGGTGCCGGTCGAGGAGGAAAAGCGCTACCTGCTTTTTGCCATCCGCCGTCTCCTTTCGTCTCGATCTCGCGGCCCGGCCGAGCAGGCGCTGGCGTCTACGGCACGGCGCCTCGACGAGATCCTGATCGCACCGCTGGGCATCCCACATGACCAGCCCCTCGTCGTGGTGCCCACCGGAGTACTTCACGGGCTGCCGTGGGCCACCCTGCCCAGCGTGGCCCGTCGGCCCACCACCGTCGCCCCCAGCGCGGCGCTATGGGTCGGTTACCGTGCCCCGAGCCGTCCCAACGCGACCGCTCCCATGGTGGCCCTCATCGCCGGGCCCCAGTTGCCGGGCGCCGACGAGGAGGTCCGTCAGCTGGCCGAGCTCTACCCCGAGGCCCAGAGTTTGACGGGCTCAGAGGCCACTGCATCGGCGGTGATGTCCGCCCTCTCGCGAGCCGAGATCGCCCATCTGGCCGCCCACGGTCGGTTCCGGTCGGACAGCCCCCTGTTCTCCTCGGTGCTGTTGGCCGACGGACCGCTAACGGTATACGACCTGGAACGCCTCCGCCGGGGCCCCCGCACCGTTGTCTTGGCAGCCTGCGATGCTGCCGTCAGCGCGGTCCGGACGGGCGATGAGCTCCTGGGAACGGCGGCCGCCCTCATCGGGCTGGGAGTGCGCTCGGTCGTGGCCCCCGTGATGCCGGTCCCTGACGGGTCAACCGCACCGTTCATGATCGCCCTTCACCGACGCATCCAGTTGGGGGAGACGCCGGCGGAGGCGCTGGTGACCGCCCGGACCGATCAGGATTTAGCCGTGGGTGCGGCTTTCATCTGCATCGGCAGCGATGACGCCCGCGCTAGCGAGTTATCCATGGTGTGACGACGGCCCCGCCGTTTGCGTGGATCCGCAACCGGCACGGACCCGACCCGGCCTCGATGTGGAATCGGCCCAGATCATCGCTCCTCGTGGTCACCGTCCCCTTGGCGGTTTCCAGGTCGACATCGGCCGAGATCGGGGGCGTGATGACACCCAACACGGTCGCGCCGTTGGCGTTCAGATCGACGTCCACGCTGAGCTGGGGAGCGGCGAAGCTGACCAACCGGTCGGACGACTCGCCCTGCTGCTCCATGGTGACGTCATGGCGCAAGAGCACTATGTCCCCGTCGAGCAGGGTGTCCGCCACCAGCGTCGCCAACTCGGCATCAGCCTCACCCAACTGGGCCAGGGTCTTGGCGGTGGTGACCGCTTCACTGGGGACCGGATCGGCCTGGTTGATGGCATCCGACAGATGAGCCAGAAGAGCGTCGTCGTCGGAAAGGTCGAAGCGGGTCACGGCTGGCCTCCTTCATGGAAGGGTCGAAGTTCTGGTGCGTTTCGAAGTCGCTCGAGACAGCGCTGGCGGGTTGGTCCGATGCTGCCGTGCGGCATGGCGAGGAGCTCGCCGACCTCCTCGTAGGACAGTCGGGGCACGGCGGTAAGGAGGCGGAGCAGTTCGCGGCAGTGGTGGGGCAGGCTCAGGAAGGCGCCCTGCAGCGCGGCGTTGAGCTCGCGGTCGAGTAGCCGCTCGTCGGTCGGAGGGTCGTCGTCCTGCCGCTCCCCCAACTCGTCGGTCAGGACGAACCGCCCCCGCGCGCGCAGCAGCGTGTGGGCCTCATTGCGGGCCGTGGTGGCGATCCAACCGGGCAATCGGTCAGGGTCGCGGATCGAGCCCAGCCGTTCGAACAACCGGCAGAACGTGCCCGCGAAGACGTCCTGGCGATCCTCGCGTGACATCCCGAAGTCAGCGATCGTGTGCCACACCAAGCGGTGCAGGCTGTCGACCAGGGCATGCTTGGCCCCCACATTTCCGTCGCGGGCGAGCTTCACCAACTCCACGAAGTCGGGGCGCACCGTCCTATCGCCGGAGTCGTCCGCGGTCGCCCTCATCGGACAAAGGGTAGTGGGATGGCGACCCAACCCCGCCTCCGGAATCCCGGCGGAGGCGTCTCGTACTCTCGGCATGGTGACATGACGCCGCGGACGCAGCGGCGATACATCCAATCGAACCTTTTTCCCCCAGGAGACGCCTAACTGGCTTGACAACCGGCCGTCCGGTTGATCAAACGCGGTCAGGCCAGACAGGGTCCGGTACCGACCGGTCCACCCGCGGGCAGGCGCAGGACCGCGTCCAATTCGCTGCTGGCCAGGGCATAGGCGGTGGTCGGACGGTCGGGCGCGATGGCGAAGGCGACACCGATCACCGCCCCCGCCTGGTCCACCAGCGGCGCCCCCGAATCGCCCGGGTGGAGAACGCTCGAGAGGATATACACATTACGGGCGGTCTGGTGGCTGTCGTACAAATCCCGACCCACCGCGGTCACATTCTGGGCGATCAGGGCGGGAGCCACGTCCAGCGCGTCCTGGCCGTTGGGGTGGCCGTAGACCGCACCGGTCTCACCCACCCGGCCGGTGGCGCGCGCAAGAGGCGCCTCTCCCAAACCCGCGACCCGAAGCAGGGCCAAGTCCCGGTTGACGTCGAACAAGATGACCGTGGCGGGGAGCTGGGCCCCGCTGAGCGTGCGAACCTTGGTCCGGCCCCGCCCTTCGCCCGCCACCACGTGGGCGTTGGTCGCGATCAGGTTGGGAGCGACCGCGAACCCGCTCCCGTCCTGAATCCGGTTGCACGCTTCTCCCTCCACTTTCACGGTGGAGAGCCGCACCCGGGCATCGACGGCCGCGCTGATTCCGGTCGCCGGCGGCGGCGCACCCACCGCCTCGCCCGGATGCAGCGAGTTGAAGACCTGGGGAAAGGTGTCTTGGCCGACCAGCCGCTTCAGCACCTGCAAGGCATCGGGCGCCCGTGGGAAGTGCGAATCGACCCAACCGCTGATCGAAGAGGACCGGGACGCCCGGGCCGGCCAGCCCGGAACGGTGGAGATTGACGGTAGGAGCAGCCACAGCGCCACCAGTACGCCGAGGGCGCCAACGCCGGCACCGATTCCTCGGTCGATCTCGCGGATCGGGCCGGGCGGCAACGCCCGGTGGAGCCGACTGCCCGCCAGGAAGCCCAGTACCTGGCCGGCCAGCGCACCTCCGATCAGCACCGCGAAGGCGATCAGCAGCCTCTGAGCGGGATCGGCCGGGTTGAGCCCGCGGATGATGGCCGGCAGGAAACGGGCGGCGCCGTAGAGGCCCAGCACCAGCCCGATCCACGACACTGCTCGGGCCAGGAAGCCGAGCCGGTACCCGCCCACGGCCGCGGCCACGGCGAGCACGACGATCACGACGTCGAGGACGTTCACGGCGCCCCGGGCGCCTCCCGCCCCGGCTCTCGGTCCTCGGGCGCCTCCCGCCCCGGCTCTCGGTCCTCGGGCCCGTCGGGCCCGTCGGGTTCTTCGACGCCGGCTCGTTCGGGCCACGCGGCCCGGCCCCGCTGATCCCATCTAGCTCGTCCATGGGGTGACGGCGACCGCCCGGCCGCCCGGCCCGCCAGCAGCCGAGCGGAGGTCAGGAAGCCGGTGTGGGCCACCATCCGGTGGTCGGGCCGGACCGAGGGGCCGTCAACGTGCCAACTGCGCTGCAGCACCTCGACCGTCTCGGCCATCCCCAGCCCGCTGTCCTCCATGACCTCGCGGAGCTGGGCCACCTGCCCGATGGTCGGCAGGTAGGCGACGAGGATGCCACCAGGCCGCAGCGCCGTCTCGGCGTGTTTCACGACCCGCCAGGGCTCGGGCAGGTCGAGGATCATGCGGTCGATGCCCTGTTCGTCGATCCCGTCGTAGACGTCGCGGATTTCGACTCGGTAGCGGCTGAGCACGCCCTCGCCCAGGAAAGCCACCACGTTGCCCCGGGCCCGATTGGCGAAGTCCTGGCGAAGCTCGTAGCCGACCACGTCCGCCCCGGCCCGGAGCAGCGTCATCGACAGCGCTCCGCTGCCCACGCCGGCCTCCAACACCCGCGCCCCGGGGAACACGTCGGCCAGCATCAGGATGGGCCCCAGATCCTTGGGATAGATCACCTGGGCGCCTCGGGGCATCTTGAGGATGAGCTCGGCCAGCGTGGGCCGCACGGCGGTGTAGCTCCCGCCCCGGCTCGAGCGGACCGCGATCCCTTCGACCTGGCCTATGAGGTCGTCATGGCGCACCGGCCCGGCGTGGGTGTGGAACTCGCCCCCCGGGGCCAGCGTGAGCAGGTACCGCCGGCCCTTGCTGTCAAGCAACATGACCCGATCACCGGGCTGGAACGGCCGGCTGCCCGCCGCCGCCGAAGCCGAAGCAGCCGCCGCCGCCGAAGCCGAAGCAGCCGAAGCCGCCGAAGCCGAAGCAGCCGCCGAAGCCGAAGCCGAAACAGCGGCAGCCGGTGACCCCTCTTCCTCGGCCGGACCGGTCACGGCCCGGCCCCCGAGCCCCCCGCCTTGCTCACCAACTTGCAGAAGGCGCACCACTCCCCCGTCGTCGGCGCCCCGCATCCGGCGCACGGTCGCAGACCCTCGCGCTCTTCCTCGGCGATGCCTGAGAACATGGGCGACACCCGGTCGAGGAAGCTGAAATAGAACGCCGCCTTCGATCCGGGCGATTGCACCTCGATCTGGTTGAGGGCGTCCTTGTAGCCCAGGTGCTTGTTGCCCGCCGCCATCGGGCATTCCTCGACGATGTAGTCGATGCCCGACAGCACGCAGTAGGCCGCCGTCTCCCGTTCGCCCAGCCGGATGAGCGGCTTGACCTTGCGGGCGAAGCCGTTGGTCCCGGGAAGGACGGGGGCCTGGCGCCCGAGATACGCGGTCTCCCACCGCAGCACGTTGCCGAACAACACCGCTGCCTCGTCGTCCAGGTTGTGGCCGGTCGCCACGATGTCGTAGCCGTGATCCACCGCCGCCTGGTTGAACAGGTGGCGCTTGGACAGCCCACACGCCGAACACGGCGCCCGCTTGGCCGCCCGGGCTCCAGTCGGGATGTCGAAGCCGAACTCGGCCGGGATGTCCACCTCGATCAGCTTGACCCCCCGGCGGGCCGCGAAGTCGCGAGCGAAGCTCGCCGACGAGTGGCTGTACTCCCCGATCCCCAGACCCAGGTACAGCCCGTCGGTCTGATAACCCAGGTCGAGCAGGATGTCCCACAGGGCGAGGGAGTCCTTGCCCCCGGAAACGGCCACCAGTACCCGATCAGCCTGGTCCATCATGGCGAAGTCCTCTATGGCCCGGCCCACCTGGTCCCGGCAGTGCTTGAGGAAGCACGGCCGGCAGAACCCGGCGTTGTGCCGGCGAATCTCTATCACCGCCGGATCCCGGCACACCCGGCACTTCACACCGCGCCCCGAGCGGCCCCAGCACAACCGGCACCGCATCCACCGGAGATGACGGGGCGGATCTCCACCGCGGCGCCGTCATCGGACAACAGCGCATCCCCCGTCACCAGGGTGTCGCCCACAATCACCAGCACCGACTCCCGATTGATGCCCAATCGCTCCAGCAGGGCGTGCACCCGCACCGGGGCGGCCACCTCCAACTCGCGCCGGGGGTTACGCAGGAGGACCTTCACCACTCCATTGTCGCCGATGGTGTCGTCGCTAGCCGCGAGTCAGAGCGGCGGCTCGTGGGTGATGAGGATCCGTTCCCCGGGCCGGAGAATCTCCCGGTACACGACCGACTCCTCCTTCGCCGCGGCGCGCTGCAGCATGCGGAGCAGGAGCGCGAACGCGCCGGCCGCCAACCAGCCTCGATGACCATTGAGGACGCCGTGGCGCCACCCGCGGCGCAGGGCCAGCGCGATGAGCCAGTTCATACGCGACGGATTTCCACCACGGTGGTCTTCTTTTTCCCCTTCCTTCGGCCCAGAAAGTAGGCCAGGAGGATGAGGAGGATCACACCCCCGATGGCGGCGATCTCCACGATCGGTTTGGCGTTCTCCACCGTCTCATCGGCCTCGCCTTTGATCTCCCGCAGCTTGGCCTCGATGTCGGCCTTGGTCACCGGCCGCTGGGTGTCTTTCGCCATCAGCGCTCCTTGCTCCCAGGCCCGTGGGACATGCGGCTCACCATGAGCCCGATCACGAGGCCGAGGAACACTACGACGATCAGGTAGGGCACCCACGACCAGTTGCCCTCCAGATGCTCGCCCGCCTCAGCCTGGATGGCGCGCAACAACCCGACTCCCACCAGGAGGAATCCGAGCCCTATGAGGACCGCGCCGACCGCACCGAAGCCGACCCAGCGGGCGAGTTGCTTGAGCGGATCGAGGGTTTGTTGCTTGGCGTAGGTGACGACGAGGTCGACCAGCTGTTTGAACTCGGCCGGGAGGCTGCCGTCTTTGCCCGACTTCTTGGATTGTCGAGGTAGTGCCAAGTCCACCTCTCTGAGGGCAGTCCGGGGCTGTTGGTTCACCATTATTCCCGGTTGAGTCGGTAGGCAAGCAAGAACGCCTGATCCTCGGCCACGGCTGCCAGCTGGCCGAGCCGTTCGGCGTGGTCGTCGATGGCCAGTAAGCGCTGCTTGTCGAGCGCCCCGATGGGGGCCACGGCCAGCAACTGCCAGGCCGCCACCGCCGGGTCAGACGACAGTTCGACCAGTGCGGACGGCGCCTCGTCGCCCAGCTCCGCCGCCAGCCCGAGGGACAGCCGCACCGACCGCTCGGCCGAGGCCAGCGCCACAATGGCCCGGTCGAGGGCGTCGCCCTCGTCGGTGACATCGGGCCAGGGCACGTCGGCCCGCTCCTCGATCAGGGCAACCGGGTAGGGGGCGTCGGGTAGCCAATCGGCCACGTCGACCCGGCGGGTCCCGACCGCCAGCACGACCCAGCGGCCATCGGGCAGCTCGGACGCCTCAGCGATGTGGGCGACGGTCGCCACGCCGAAGCGCTGATCGGCGCCCCCCACCTCCGAGCCCCGCTCGATCAGGACCACGCCGAACTCGCGGTTGCCCAGCAGTGAGTCGAACATGAGGACCCGGTACCGCGGCTCAAACACATGAAGCGGCAGGACGGCGTGGGGCACGAGGACCGTTCCCAGCGGGAACATGGGCATCCGGATGCTCATCGGCCCGCGGTCACGGACCAGGAAGGGGGCCAAGGTCGGCCACCGGTGGTGCCTGAGGGAATTGGGCCAACAGCACGCCGACGCGGTCGCACAGGGCGTCGCCTGCGGCCAAGCTGGGCGACGAATTCGTGATCAGGGAAAAGGTCAGGCTGGTCGCGCTTCCGGCGCCGGTGGCGCCAACCGGCCCCGGTGCTGCGGTCACGAAGCCGCTCAGTGCCGACACACCCTCAAGACTGCCGGACTTGGCCCGCAGGCGTCCCGCGGCCGGGGTGCCGATCATCCGGCGGTACAGGGTCCCTGATGTCCCCGCGATTGCCAAGCCCCGCCCGAGAATGCCGTCGGGGCCGCTGCGGAGAAGGGCGTCGAGGATCACCTGGCATGTCACCCGGTCGCTGCGGTCGAGCCCAGAACCGTCGACCATGTGCAGCCCCGCAGTCGGCAGGCCGTCGGCCTGGAGGGCCGCCTGGATGGACGCCACCCCAGCCGCGGTGGTCGGAGTGGCCGAGTTGGCCTGGCGGCCCAGCTCCTTGGTGATGAGCTCGGCGCCGTTGTTGTCGCTGCGCCTGAGGATCTCGTCCACCAGATCGGGAAGGGGCGCCGAGGCGAACTCGGAGATCTTCACCGCCGCGGGCGGGGCCCGTCCCGCCTGAGCCGCGCCTGCCACCGTGACACCTCGGGCCTGCAGCAGGGTGCTGAACACCGCCGCCGCCTGCTGGGCCGGTTGGGCCGCGGCGGGGCCCGGCTTGGAGGTGGCGAATCCGTCGTTGACCGACAGGGCGCTGAGCGGCCCCACTTCGCCATTGGTCATGTACCGCGCCGGCCAGGTCGGGATGTATCGCTGGGTGTCGTAGCGGGTCTCGTCGCCGACCACGGACCCAGTCACCTGGGTGACTCCGGCCGCCCGAACCTGCTCGGCCAGGGTGATGAGGTTGTCGAAGATCTGCGCCGGGAAGTGCAGATTGGCCACGTAGTCAGGGGTGCGTAGCTGCGGGTCGCCTCCCCCTACCAGATACAGATTGCCCGCCAGGGTGCCGTTGCGGGGCGCGGCGTCGCCCATCACCTTGGTGACCAGGCGGTCGCCGGACGGGAGCCGGTCGAGCGCCGCCGTCGCGGTCAGCAGCTTGAGGTTGGACGCGGGCACGAGGGGAAGGGTCGGATTGTGGATATAGATGGGGACCCCACCCGCCTGCACCATCAGGCAGGCGTTGGCCGCCCCGCCGAAACGGGGGTCGGCCAAAGTGGCCTTGAGGGCGGCATCGAGCTTGTTCGTCCCTACCGCCGCGGCCAGCAGCTCGGGTACCCGGCGCAGGGAAAGGA
>JALYXV010000350.1 GCA_030947025.1 Actinomycetota bacterium
GTCGGGGGCGGCCCGGGCGGATTCGAGGCTGCCAACGTGGCGGCGTCGGTGATCGGGCTCCCCACCGGGCCGGTGGCGGTCGCGCTGGTCGTGAACGACGTGGTCACGGCCTTGGCCACGTCGACAAAACCGGGGGCAAAGCCGAACCCCGTCTGCATGGTCACCGAAGACGTCCCTTCGGCATAGCCGAACTCGTCGGTCCGGAGGGTGTTGGGCGCGGGCATGGAGGCCGGCTTGGTCGGCGCTTTCAGGACGCTGAAGGTGAAGGCGATCCGGCAGATGCTGTTGGGGGTGCCCGGCTGCGTCAGCACGACGGGCGGCCCCACGGGAGTGAACTGGTACTGCCCAGTGGCGGGATTCAAGAGGCTGATGTTGAAGGTCTGACCGGCGCATTCCGTGCCCAACTCACCGGTGCCGGTGGCGCTCAGCTGGAAGACGCCGGGATCGGCGAACGCGGCGGGGCAGTCTCCCGGGCCGATTCCCCCGGGGAAACTTACCGGTGACGACGTCCCGCACGAAGGAACGAGGATGAGCTTGCCGATGGTCACCGTGCCCGTGTCCTCGGGGGAGCTCGAGTGGTTCTCCAAGTCTATGGAAGCCGGTATTCCGGTCTGGCCGACTGTCACCAGGGACGGAAACTGAGGTATGGGCAGGAGCCCGACGTTGGCCAGGGCCGACGGCATGGTCACGATGAACGGGACGACCGCCACAACGAGCGCGACAAAACCCTGAATCGCCCGCCGCACCGGTCCGGCCCGGCGGTGCCGACCGTTGTGCCCCGAGGACTCGCCGCCCTCCGTCCGATACCCCATGGTCACCATCTCCCTGAGCTGCGTAAGGCCCGGACGTGGGCACGTCGAGTCGAGTGGCCGACCAGTTGTCGAGCGCGCCGACAACAGTCGGTGGTGGAAGCGCCTCCTGGCTCTCTCGCCGAAGAGAGCTGACTCGCCTTCATGCCTCTCGTCTCCTCCGTCACCGATCGCCTTGCCGTGATGTTTGAGAGCTTGCCCAGAACTGCACAACTCGTTTGGACTCTGATCGCATGAGAGTAGCCGACGGATCGGGCAAAGAACAGGTCCTGACATGCGATGCTCTCAGATACCTGTCTAATGCAGTCATTGGCAGGACGTGTTGTCTGGTAAAACGGCGAGCGGCCGGGCGCAGGAGAGACGCTTCATGGGACATGCACCACAACCGAGCGACCTGCGGGCGGCCTACCACGATGGTCAACTCACCCGCCGCCAGTTCGTCGAGGGGGCCCTGAAGCTCGGATTCTCGGTGGCCGGGGCGGGGGGGCTGCTGACCGCCTGTCAGGGCAAGAAGGGCAAGGTAGCGCGGAAAAGGCTCACGGGCCGGGTCCAGATTCTGGTCGGATTCGACGGCGGCAACACCGCCCTTGAGCGGGACGCCCAACAGGCTCTGGCCCAGGCGTTCATCGCGGCCCACCCCCAGGTCGGGCTCGACTTCCTGCGAGCCACGTCGGCCACGGCGGCGGAGGCGCAGCTGCGGGCGTTGGTCGATCGCGGATCGCCGCCCGACATCGTCCTCGGCATCGAGTTGGCCCACGCCTCCCGTTTGCTGGACCAACACATGTGGCTGGATCTGCACCCGCTGTTGCACCGGGACGGGGTCTCGACCGGCGCCTTCCTTCCTCAGGCCATGTCGGCGGCCGCCGAGTCGGGTTATTTCGGCGCCACCGGGGGCATCCCAGGCGTGCCCCTGGGGATACACGACCACGCGCTGGCCTACAACGAAGACCTTTTCTCCCAGGCCGGACTCCCCCTCCCCCCCACCTCGTGGGCCGACAACTCCTGGACGTATCAAGGCTCGTTCCTTCGGACCGCCCAGGCATTGACCATCGACCGGGCAGGAAAACACGCCGACCAGCCGGGATTCGACCCCAGCAAAGTACGCCAGTTCGGGGCCGGGCGCATCCGCCCCGAAGCGGTCTTCTTCAGCTTCGGCGGCCATCTGTACAACGCGCCCCGGCGCCGGGCCGAGTTGGGCACGCCTGCGGCCATCCAGGGCGCGCAGTTCGCCGCCGACCTGGTCGACCGGTACCACGTGCAACCCTCGGCCACCGAGATGGCCCGCCTGGGCGCCCCCAGCAGCACGAGCAGCACCAGCAGCACCAGCAGCACAAGCAGCCCGAGCAGCGCCGGCACCGAGGACCGGGCGGCGTGGCGAGCCGGCAAGCTGGCCATGATCGACTTGTGCAGCTGCGAGATCAACAGCCCGTTCGGCGCCCAGGTGCCGTTCCTGTGGAAGGCTGCCGCCCTCCCCGCCGGG
>JALYXV010000393.1 GCA_030947025.1 Actinomycetota bacterium
TGACCTTTCAGCGGTGCGCAGGAGATGGCTTCTTTGCGGAACGTGCCGATCACCTCCTTGACCACCCAGCCCTGCGGCCTGGACTTCACGGCAAACAGAATTAGGTGGGTGCCGTCCCAGGCGAGCAGCACGTGTGCAGTGGGTTTCAACACATTGTGGCGTGGTTGACGGCCCTGTCGGATCTCTCGGCTCCTGCGAGCCAGCGCCGTGATTGCCCCCTCGGCGAGACCGAGCATCGGCTGGAAGAAGTGGACCTTGATCGGTTCGTCGTGGACGGCACGAGCGGGCCGGTAGATGGCGGCGGCAGTGACTGGGTCAGGTAGATGGCCCTCGGCCAAGGCGCGTAAGTGTGACACGACGGTTATCTGTGTGTCGCAATTGGGGCGTTCTGCGTTCTGCTGTGGCGGAGGATCTCGTCGGCGGACTTCCTCCACGTCAACCGTTTCCGCCAATGAGGGGAGACTCCCTCAGTTGCTTCAAGGGCCGCGGCTGCGGCGGCGGCCGCCGCCAACGGCCGCGGCGTCGACGATGGTCTCGCCCTCGTACAGCCCACTGGTGATTTCGGTGGACTGATCGCTGATCAGCCCGGTGGTGACCTCCACCCGGATCTGCTTGCCGTTGTGAACGAGGACGACGGTGGAGGTCCCGTCGGACATCGCGACGTCCGCGGTGGGCACCTCCAAGACGTTGTCGCGGACGCGAGCGACCACCTTGACGTTGGCGGTCATGCCCGGTTTGACAGTCCCCGGCCGGTCATTCAGAGTCACCGCCATCTTGCGCATGATCACACGGCCGACGATGGCGGAATCGACATCGATCGAGGTCACCTGCCCGAAGATCGGCTTTTTGGGCAGAGTGTTCAGCGAGATCATGGCGCTCTGACCGACTTGGATGCGCTTGGCGTCTGCCTCGGCGAACCCGACGACGACCTGGTACGCCGACTCAGTGTCGAGGGTGAGGAATGCTGACGATTCGCTCGCAGCAGACGATGACCTGCCGTCGGTGCTGGTGCCGTCGCTGATCGTGATGGCCGTGGTGCCGCCTCCGCCCACTGTATCTGCGACCGCGCCATTCACGACCGCCACCGTGCCGTCACTTGGGGCCGTCAAGGTGGTGCTGGCATCGTCGATCTGGGCGATGCGGAGATCCGCCTGGGCCTTGACGAGTTGGGACTGGGCGGCGGCCACGCTCGTCGACGTGGCGGCGGGCTTGGCCGGGTCGGCCGCCAAGGTGGAGGTCAGGGTGTGGTGGGCCGCGAGCCAGCTGTTCCGAGCCGCCCGGATGGACTCCTCGTCTCTTAGTTGGCCCGATGTCTGCTGCTGGTCGGCGATCACCAGGGCGTCGCTGTCAGCCGCGATGGCGTTCTGGTCTTGGGCCAGTGCGGCGCCGCAGGACGGGTCGCCTCCTGCCTCCGAGTCTGCGGCCGCCGCGGCCGAGCATCTCACTTGCTCGTTGCTGTACTGGTCAAGGTCGCGGTTCAGCTGGTCGCGAACCTGGTTGATCGAGTTTTGGTAGCCGACCGCGTTGACGGCGGCGCCCTGCACCGCGGCATTCAGGCTGTCCTGTGCGGCTGCCACGTGCTGCTGGGCCGCGGCCCCCGCGTTCTGAGTGGCCACGATTGGGGTGGCCTGTTGCTTGGCGTTTACCAGGTTGTTTTGAGCCGAGGTCAGCGCTGCCTGGGCCGATGCCACCGCTGCCTTGGTCTGGGAATCGTCGATTTTGGCCAGTGTCTGCCCGGCTTTGACCTGATCACCAGGCTTCACGTCGACCTCGGTGAGCACGCCGCCAATGGCGAAGTTCACGATCAGGGCTGCTGCCGGGGCCAGCTTCCCGGTGGCGGTCACGGTGGCCTGGACTCTGCCCCGTTGCACGGTTGTCGTGTGGAGGGTCATTTCCACCGGCGCATCGCCGTAGAATGATTCGGCCGCCAGGAGCGAGATCGCCGCAGCTATCGCAGCCAATCCGCCGGCGATCGGCAGCTTCCACGCATTGATCCTCATCGGCCGGAAAGGGATCCGAGCCGAGACGAGGGTCTCAGGGATCTCAACATCCGCCCACCGGCCTCCCCAGCGGGCTCATCCGCCCGACCGCTTGGGCTGTCTCCCGCCGTGTCTCATCACGATTCGTCGCCACGTTCTCTCGGGGTAGATGGTAATCGTTGGGGACAGCGGAGCCGCTTGTGATGGCTGGTACAAGCGGCTGGGGCCCGGTGCCGCGCGGCGCTACCGCGGTAGGAAGAGGAGCACGAGGGTGCTCCAACTGAGATGTGTGAGGAGGGGGGCGAGGACGTCCCCGCTGGCCCGACGTTCCAGGCCGAAGACGGTGCCCATGATCACGGCGGCGACCACGAGTGACACGTTCAATGTCGCGACCGTCACGATGCAGTAGATGGCCGTGGCCCACACCGCGGGGTGGTTGTCGAAGGCGTCGTAGAGCGCGCCTCGGAAGAGGACCTCCTCGCCGATCCCGTTGACGAGCGCGACGACGAGCACCAGCAGCCGAGGACCGGCGTCGGCTCGCGCCAGGACACTCTCTACGCTGTGGTGGAGAACCGGGATGCGGGCGGCCACCAGCTTGGCGGCGAAGAAGGCGCCAAAAAGGGCGGCTCCGGCCATGATCGGGACCACGATGTGGACGAGCCTGACCTCTTTGAGGCCGTTACGTGTCCACGGGATGGAACCCGATAGGAGGCCGCCTGCGATCCATATGCTGGCCGCCAGGAAGCCAAGCCCGTAGAAGAGTGTCGACCCTGGGGCCGCCGCGAGGGTGGTTCCGAGAACGGCGGTGCCGCCGACAAGCGTGGCGGCCACGACGGCACGCCGGTGCCGGTCGATACTTGCCGTCCGCCCGCCGTGAAGCTTGATCGAAGCTTCGCTGACCTCAGGCCGACGCACGGGATTCGAGACGGTTCGCCCGGTGGCGAAGCGCTCGCTCCGCAGCCTCCTGAAAGGTCATGGCCAGGTGGCCCGTGAGCTGCTCGATCCGTCGGTCGCGGACGATGACCTCGTTGGACATGGAATCGATGAGGACACGGGCGGTGCGCAGGTCGACGTCGGTCACCAGCCGCAGCCAGTGGGACGAAAGGCGAGGGGTCAGCAATGGGACCGGTACCACCAGTTTGAGAATGCCACCAGGCATCCGGGCGACCATTTTGAGCATCTCTCCGTAGGTCAGCGCTTCGGGGCCGCCCACGTCGTACACCTCGCCCCGCGCCTCTTCATTGCCGAGCACGCCGACCAGGAAAGCCACCGCGTCGTCGATCGCCACAGGCTGGGTGCGGGTCTGCACCCAGCGGGGGGTGACCATCACGGGCAGCCGGGCAACCAGTTGACAAAGGATCTCCCAGGAGATGCCTCCGTCGCCGATGACGATGCCGGCACGAAGCACGGTGGTGGGCACCCGCGCAGCCAAGATGCCCTCGACCTCGCGACGGCTGGCGAGATGGGCGGACAGCGTCTCGTCGTCCTTCCCCAGCCCTCCGAGGTAAATCAGCTGTTGGACGCCGGCGGCTGCGGCCGCATCGCCGAACACTTCGGCACCGCAGCGGTCCTTATCTGCGAAGTTGGCCGAGTCGAGGGAGTGGACAAGGTAGTACGCCGCCTCGCAGCCGTCGAGGGCGGGGCGCAGAGACGACAAGTCACCGATATCGCCCCCGACTGGGACACCGGGGCCATGGTAGGACTCGGGCCGGCGCGTCAAACCCCGTACGTCATGGCCCGCGTCCACTAGCGCGGCACCAAGATGGGAACCCACGAAACCGGTCGCGCCGGTGACCAGAACCTTCACAGGCTCAACCTACCGGTTCGGCCCACTTTAACCGCGCGACGGTTCGAAGAGGACGGGCGGCATTGCCGGGACCCTCTACCGTTTGGCCACGCCGACGCTAGCGGAGGGTCGGCCCGAGGCGGCATTCGAGACGACCCCGGCGACCGCCGCGGTGGGTGGATCGCTTCTCACATGACCCTCCCGGGGTTTAGGGGTCGCAGGCATCGAAATCGGGCATCTACCGAGGGCGCATGGGACGACCCGAGGGCCGCGAGCGGGTGAGCCGCTGGTACACGGCTCCCCGGCCGCGGGTGAGCATCACCGACTCGGTGTCGCCGGCGATCGGGCCGGCGAGGGGCCAGGTGGCGGCGTCGTCGGCTCGGTCGGCCGGACGATGCGCCCGAGTGAAGCCCGCCTCGCGCTCCGAGTAGAATCGCACTCGTGGGGGGGCGTTGGACAATCGCTGGTGTGCTGGCCGCCATCGTTGCCGCGATCATCGCTGTCTTGACCTACTTTGGTCTGCAGCCGGCCCATGGCGGTGGCTCGTCGGTCGCTACGGGCGTTTACCAAACGACAACGCTTGGGTTGGGGTCGCCGTCCACCACGCGAACCATCACCCTGCCATCTACGACCACAACAGATTACGGGTCGACGACGAGCAGTTCGTCCTCATCTGCTATCACCGCCCCGACGACGCCGCCGACGACAGCGGCCAGAGTGACTCCACGACCCACGACTCCTCCTACCACGGCCCCGCCATCACAGATGTACCTGGCTGACCTGACGCCTGTTGAACTCGCCAGTGTCTCGTACGGCACCGCCCCCGCCAAGGCCGATTCGGTGTCGTGGGAGCATCCGATCACGGAGCGAATCCAGTATTGCGACAGTAACAAGACCGTATTCCTTTCTTACGACCTAAACCGGAAGTGGAGACGGTTCGTCACCGACGTCGCCTTGGACGACCAGAGCCATCAAAGCTCAACGATGAGGGTGCGAGTGGATGCCGATGGTCAGACAGTCTTTCCGCAAACGGCGATTGGCGTCGGTCAGTCTCAGCACATCGACATCGATATCTCGAACGTTCTGCGGTTGAACCTCTCAATCGCTTACCTGGTTCCAAACGGCGGCTATTGCAACCCGGTCGTGTGGGGCGACCCTCTCCTGCAGCGGTGACCGTTCAGGTCCTGACGTTCGCGGCTGACCGCATCGGGAGTCGGCCTTCGGTCAGGTAGGGCGAAGCCATCGGCGACAGGCGCGGGCAGTGCGATCTCGCATTCGGGACCACTATCTCCTCCGTCACCCTGCTCCTCGTCGGCTGGCGCTCGTCGGCTGGCGCTCGAAGGCCTGCGATCTCGAATGGCCTGCGATCGGGCCCGTGTCCGCCTCGACAGTGACCAGTGCTCCGATCTTGCGGCCGGCGAAGCTGTCCGGGCCTTTGGCGCCGCCGTCGAGAACCGCACGAAGGCTGGTGGTCGTCGGCGACCGGAGTCCCCTGCTGAGTAGGCAGCGTGGGACGACCGTTGGCCACCTGGAGTCTCACCGCCGGACCTCGTTCCACCTGTTCGTTCCCCTATCGCCCCGTCGCAGGTGGTTCGTTCGTGGCCTCGTTCGCCATGGTTCCGCTTTTGAGCCCGTCCCGCCGCCCAGATGGGCGCCCGCGGCGGGACGGCGCCCAATGGCCGCCCTTCGAGCGGTACCCGTTGCGCCGGCGTCAAAACGGCGCCCGCGCCCCAGCCATCGCCGCTTCCGCGAGCGCCCTTACTCCTCACAGTTCCTCCGTGCCCGCCGGTTCCCAGGGAGAGTGCTCAAGGCCGCGACCGCGCCCCGTCAGTCCAGGATGAGGTCAAGATCCACTGCGAGCCGGGTCAGCTGGGGCCGTCTACGGCGCCCCGTCTTGTCGCGGATGCGATCGAGGTGAGAGCGCACCGTTGCCAGGGAGATCACCAGCTTGGCCGCGATCTCACGGTCGGTGAGGCCGCGCCCGACCAGGCCAAGCAGCTCCTGCTCGCGCGGACTGAGCCGTGACTCCCGCACCGCGTCCTCCCGGCTATGGGCGCCGGGCCGGGAGTGACGGTCCGGGGACGGTCGCACTTCGGTGGCCGCCCCGGACCCGGCGCCGTCGGAGGCGACGAGCGCCAGATGCACTGCGCCGTCGGGAAGTACCGGGACCGGATGCGGGGCGCTGTCGGCGTGGAGGACAAGGGCCCGGCCGGCCTCGACGTCTTGGACGACCGTGGCCCGGTTGGCGGCGCGGGGATGGGCGACCAGGATCCGTTCCGCCAAGAGCCGTTCCGCCCAGACTTGTTCCGCCAGGGCCAGAACCTGGCTCGTGTGGACAAGGAGCATCGTTAGCAGCGCACCATGTGCCGGCGCCCCGGCCGCGGTCGCGCGCCGGTCGGGATACTCGACTTCTGCATGGGGAACGGCAGTATCGAAATCGTTGTCGACCACGAGCATATGGGACCCAGCATCCATTTGTCTTTCTCCTTGCTCGCTGTCGGTTTCGACGTGGAGAGGCGCCTGATGATCGCTTGGAGCACTAGGCGATTCTCAGGAGTCCGCTTGGAACGCCCTCCAAGACCACCGCGAGAAGATACCGCCAAGCTGGGATGGTGCCTCTCGAGCAACCCGACGGGCGAGAGGTCGGAGACATCGCCCGGCTGGAGTTGGTCCGCGCGGCCTTGCCGGGTCCCTCGTTCGAAACGGCGGTCTCTTTTCTACTCGGATCGGGGACTGGATTCGCTCCGCCTGCCTGGTCGGACATCGATCGGGTGTACGTGATCGTTGACCTCGCGGCCGCCGAGGGAGCGGGTCCGGTCGCGGCAGGATCCCTTCGTCTTTCGCCCGACGGGCGGACGGCGCAGCTGCGACAGGTCCGCGTCAGTCCCGCGGCCGCGGGACGCGGCGTCGATCGGCGGCTGCTCGAGGAGGTGTGCGATCTGCTGCGCGCTGACGGCGTTGATCGTGTCGTAGCTCTCGCGACCGGTACCGACGGAGACACGCCGACCGGGCAGCCGGCACGCCACGAGCCGGGCGCGGGTCTCGCCGGCGTCGCGCCCGCGGTGGATCACGAAGCGGACGTCGCGGTCGGGGCGGCCGGGCGATGGGCCACGGCCGTGCTCATCGCCGCGGGTTTCGAGGCCGTCTCCGACGAACCCGATGGTTGCAGCGACCCGGAGGACGGCCGCAGGCCACCTCACCACGGCTCGGCATCGGTGCCATTCCTCCTGTTCGAGTACTACTTGTAATCTCCATCGGCGACCAGCTCCACGGGCAGGCGACGCTCGAGGCGCGCGATCGCCGACTCGGCTCGGTCGCGCAGGGTCGCCGCGCCCTGGGCCGTCGCCAACGACACGGCGTGGCGCAGCGACGCGTCGGCGTCGGCGTCGCGGCCGGGACATGTGGCCAGCAACTCCCCACGCCGCCGGTCGAGTTCGGCTTCGTAAAACCGCTCGCCGCCGGCCGTCAGGGCGAGCCCCTCTTCGGCGGCTGCCAGCGCCTCGCGTGTGCGACCTGCCACTTCCATGGCGTCGGACAACAGCACGCGGCCGACTGTCATCCAGATCCGGAATCCCGCTTTCTCGAGTTGCGCGATGACCCGCCCGACGTCGTCGGCCGCCGACTGGCGTCCCATCCGGACGAGCGCCCAGGCGCGCAGTGCCTCCGCCCACAAGATGCCGTCGCGAGAGCGTCCCTTGGCCAGTACCTGTTCAGCGCAGCCGAACGCGACCCCAGGTTCGTCCTCGATCACCGCCAGCCAGGCGCGGAAGACCGTGGCGCTGGTGGCCGTGAGTGAGGCCGACCCACCACGGTCCTGTGCAGCATCGATCATGATGTGAGCGGCCTGCGATCGCCCGCAGAGACCGTCAATCAGAGCGCCGTACGACAGGCAGAGAACGCCGGGGTCAAGTATGAACGAGCGCTCGAGCACCGGCGGCGGCACCTCGTCACACAACGTCATGGCGCGGCGAAAACCTTCGCCCGCGTCGGCTAGAGCCCCTCGGTGAAAGCGTGCGACCGCGCCCGCAAAGTGGGCGGCAATTCGAAGCGCGGCATCGTCGGTTGCGTCAGCCAGCCTCCGAAACTGGTCTTGAGCGGCGTCGACCGCCCCGAAGTCGGCGGCCGCGAACCGACTCATCGTGAGCCCCCACATTGCCGCGGTCACCTGCTCCGTGGCATCGACCATCGACGACAGCTCGAATGCCCGGTGCCACGAAGAATCGACGGCCGGAGTCCCATACCCCCGTGTGATGGTTCCGAGCACCGCTTGGCGGTACCGCACCTCGAACTCTCGCCCGGTGCGACCAGGCCCTCGTGGCAGCCCGTCGATGAGCGCGAGCGCGCTGTCCAACTGCTCGTCTGCCTTCTCGTAGGCAAGCCGGGCTTGCTCGAAGTCGGCCGCCAGCATTGCATAGGAAATGCCTTTGTCAACCCCCGTCGACGGGGCGGCCCGGGAGAAATGGTAGGAAAGTTCGACCGGTCGCGGCTGCAACCCGGTTTCCAGTTCTTCGAACGCGGCGCCGATCCGGGCGTGCAGCCGGGACCGGCGAACCCCACTCAGGCTGGTATACAGGGTCTCCCGCACCAGTGCATGGACAAAGCGGTAGTTTCCTGGAACGTCACTGTCCTCGACGACGATGCCGCTCACCATGGCCGCCTCGATCAGCTCCAGGACGCGATTCTCCGCCAGGCCACTCACCGAACTGACGACGGTGAGCTCGAAATCCCGGCCGACCACCGCAGCCACGGTCAGAAGCGCCGTGGTGGCGTGCGGCAACCGCTCGAGGCGGTATCGAATGACCTCGCGCACCCGCCGTGGGACCTCAATGGGCAGCACAACGGCCTCGTCTACCGTGAGCCGATTCCCGGCAATGAGGCGCATCAGTTCGAGTATGAAGAACGGGTTGCCGTCGGTGCGGGCATGCACCTCGCCCGCCAGCTGGGCGCCTCGCTCCTCCCCGAGGGCCGTCGCCAGGAAGAGCCCGACCTCGCGCGGGGTGAGGCCCGGCAGTGAGAGAAATGTTGTCTCACGGCGCCCCGCAAGCATGGCCACCGTCGCTCGCGCGGGATCGCTCACGGCCACCTCCGACGGCTGGAACGTCGCCACGACCACTATGGCCGCAGAGCCCGCGACCGACGTCAGGAGCTCGGTGAGCTGCAGCGATGCCACGTCGGCCCAATGCAGGTCGTCGAGGACGATCACGACCGGGCGCCGGGCCGCCAGGCGGGCTACGAACGTGGCGACTGCGTCATAGAAGCGAACGCGAGCTGCCCCCGCGTCCAGCGGCGGCAGCGGCCCGGCGTCGCCGACAAGGGGCCCCACTTCGGCGATGACCTGCGCGATGACCGCCCCGCCAGGACCGAGGGCGGCGATCATCTGGGCGCTTCTATCGTCGCCGATCAGGGCCCGGACGACCTGCGCCCACGGCCAGAAGGCCGGAGCGCTTCGGCCTTCGCAGCAACGTCCCCAGGCCACGATGGCGCCGGCCTCCTCGGCCCGGCGGGACAATTCCTCGGCTAGGCGCGTCTTGCCGATTCCGGGCTCACCGGAGAGCAAGACCACCTGCCCGCACCCACGCTTGGCGCGCTCCAGCGCGACATCGAGGGCGGCCAACTCTGCGTCGCGCGCCACTACTGGGGCTTCCCGACCGGCCCACTCGGGCCTGTCGGCAGGCACGAGCCGCCTCGGACCGGGCGATGTATGCTCCGGCGCTCGCCATTCCAGGTCGGCGTCGTGGGCCAAGATCCCCTTTTCCAGGGCGCGCAGCGGCGGGCTCGGGTCCACGCCCAGCTCCTCGGCCAGCGTCGCTCGGGCCCGGGCCAGCGCTCGAAGGGCGTCGGCCTGACGACCGCTTCGGTACAGGGCCAACGAAAGAAGTCCCCAGAGTCCTTCTCGCAACGGCTCGGCCGAGACCAAGGACTCAAGTTCCGCGACCGCGGTGGCATGCCGACCTAATGCCAACTCCACTTGGAGCCGGCTTTCAAGCACGGCCAATCGCAATTCCTCGAGCCGCGCCGCCTCGCTGTGGGCGAAGTCCTCTCCGGCGAACTCGGCCAGCGCCGGCCCGCGCCACAACTCCAGGGCCTCGCTGAGGTCGCGGTGGGCGGCCTCGGCGTCGCCCCGATTGAAGAGGGCCGCGCCGCGGGCGGCAAGGTCCTGGAACCGCCGGGCGTCGAGCTCATCGGGCCCGACAAAGAGGACGTAGCCCGGGGGGCGCGTGACCAGGATCTGGGCGCGGGCCCGAGACATCCGCTGGTGTTCCAGCGCCCGCCGCAAATTGGAAATATAGCCCTGAAGTGTCGCAGTCGCTCGAGACGGCGGTTGCCCGGCCCAGAGAAGGTCGATGAGGCGGTCGAGGGAAACAACTCGATTGGCGTGGACGAGCAACACGGCGAGAACAGCTCGCTCTTTGGGCCGACCAAGCCTCAGGCACTCGCCATCACGCTCGAGTTCGAGCGGGCCGAGGATCCGAAACTCCATTTTCGCACCTCCCGCCTCTGGCGCCCGAGTATGAACCTGAATGCACGGCTCATCTCGCCGGGTGGTTAGTCCTTAGCAGATTCGTGGCCCAAATGGGGCAGAAAGACCCCTTCCACGGTCCGGAATGGCATGTATAAGAAGCAGGCAATGGACCAGCCACCGCACGATCCTGGGACCGCGCCGGACGTCACGCGCCCAATGCCCTTCCCGCGCGGCCCGCGCAAGCCGGCGCCTCCCGATCCTGTTGCGGCTCCTGCCGTTGCCGTGCCTCCTGCCCCCGTTTCTCCCCCAAGTCCGGCATCGCCAGCCGAAGGCGTCGCCGCACCTCCCGCTGGGCCGACCGCCGCACCTCCCGCTGGCCCCACCGGTGGGCCTGCTGCTCAGCCGGTTACGGCATCCGCGCCCGGTGGTGTTGGACCAAGGACGGTCAGGTTCCCGAGCCTGGGCAGCGGGGCCGCGGTGATCTACTTCTTTGCCCTGTTCTATTTCACCGTCTTGACCGTCGGCTTCTTCACCGACAGGGTCAACTCGCAGGACTTCTTCAGCCAGACGGCGCTCGTGCTGGCGGGAATCGGCCTTTACCACGCGCAACCCCCATCGTCACGGCCCCCTGGAACGGGGGGCGATGCTTAGGAGGCCGGATTCTCCGCGATGGGGTACTACGACCCCTGCCGCCACCTGGGTTGAGGGGCGCATGCTGTCTCCTGTCTTTGACCGCCGATCAGGGCGCACCGTCACCGACTGGGCCAGCTCGACCAGGTCAACCAGATGCAGGAGATCGACAAGGAGAGAGAGTTGGCCAGACAGACGCGATTCCCCTGACCTACCGGCCGGAGGATCAGTGTTCGTGACTCCGCCGCCCCAACCCGATCACCGGAGCGATTTGCGTCAACCCGATCCACGTACCCACATCCGAGGAGGCCTCGCGTGACCGTAAGTCTGACCAACCCTGGCGTTTACATCGAGGAGGTGCCGAGCACCGTCCACACCATTGTCGGGGTTCCGACCTCGGTGGCAGCATTCGTCGGCTACGCCGCTCGCGGGCCGGTCGACACGCCGGTGCAGGTCAACAGCTGGGCCGACTATGAGCGGGCGTTCGGCGGTCTGGACCCCACCAGCCCCATGGGTTATGCCGCGTTCTTGTTCTTCCTCAACGGTGGTAACAGCGCCCAGATCGTGCGGGCCGGGATCTCGTTGACCAGCAAAGCCCCGGCCCCGGCCGCGGCCCACCTCGCCTTGTCGCCCGACGTCGTCCTCGTCGCCACGTCACCGGGGACATGGGGCAACCAGCTTCAGGTGGTCGAGGACACCAACAACCTTCAGAACACGGCCACCGCGTTCAACCTCACGATAACCGATCTAGGCACCAAGGCTTCGGAGCGGTACACCGGTGTCACCCTGGGCAGCATCACCACGGCGCTCGCGGGCTCGGCGCTCATGCGCGTCGATCCGACGAGCGGGCTTACCAAGGTCCCCAGTCCCGGCACGTACACCGTGCCATCGGCCGCGGCCGCCCCGGCACCCGCAGGCGGTTCGGCACCCGCAGGCGGTTCGGCGCCGGCTGGCGGTTCGGCGCCGGCTGGGGGTTCGGCGCCGGCCGGGGGTGGCTCCGCAACTCCTTCGGTGGGCGGCACGGCCGGTGTCGACATTCCTGCCGGCGAAATCGCAGTCCCCGGGGATCCGGCGGGGAAGACCGGGATCTACGCCCTGGTGAAGGCGAACATCTTCAACATGCTCTGCCTTCCGACGGAACCCGGGAAGACCTACGCCAAGGACACCCTCAGCGTTGCCGCCAAGTTTTGCTACGACCAACGGGCAATGCTCATCGTTGATCCGCCTTCCTCCTGGTCAGCGGTGCCCCTCACCTTCCAGGCGGTCAGCGGGTCGCCCGCCATTGAGGGCGACCACCAGGCCAACGCCGCCATCTACTACCCCAACCTGCTCGTGAACGATCCGGTGACGGGGACGACGGTGTCGCAAGGCCCGTGCGGCGCGGTCGCCGGCGTGTGGGCCAGCACCGACGACGCCCGGGGTGTATGGAAGGCGCCAGCCGGTACCGCGGCCGGGGTTTCCGGGATCAGCGACCTGGCCGCCCACATCGACGATGGTGAGAGTGGCGTCCTCAACCCAATTGCCGTCAACTGCCTGCGAACACTCCCCCTGGTGGGCCCTGTGTCGTGGGGCGCCCGGACGGCGCAGGGAGCCGACGAATTGGCATCCCAGTGGAAGTACATCCCGGTGCGGCGCACTGCGCTGTTCATCGAGGAATCGTTGCGGCGAGGTACCCAGTGGGTTGTGTTCGAGCCCAACGACGAACCGTTGTGGTCGTCTGTGCGCCTCAACGTCGGTGCGTTCATGAATTCTCTCTTCAAGCAGGGAGCCTTTCAAGGAAGCACGCCGGCTCAGGCGTACCTCGTCAAGTGTGATGCCGACAACAACCCCCAGAGCAGCATCAACCAAGGGATTTTGAACATCCTCGTCGGGTTCCAGCCGTTGTTGCCCGCCGAGTTCGTGATCATCCGGATCCAACAGCTGGCCGGCCAGCTGCAAGGCTGAGGAGAGCCCGATGCCCCCGTTCAAAAGCAAGCGACTCGACCCCTACAAGAACTTCAAGTTCCGGGTGAAATTCGAAGGCAGCAGCGACTACGTCGCCGGAGTGAGCAAGGTGAGCGCACTCAAGCGGACCACGGAGGTCGTCAAGTTCCGGGACGGCGGCGACGAGAGCACCAGCCGCAAATCGCCGGGCCGAACCGAGTACGACGCCATCACCCTGGAACGGGGGGTCACCCATGACACCACGTTCGAGCAATGGGCCAACAAGGTGTGGGATTACAACAACGCCCAGGCGAAGATGGCGAGCCAGGAGGTTTCGCTCGCCGATTTCCGCAAGAACATCACGATCGACCTGTTCAACGAATCGGGACAGAAGGTCATCTCGTACCAGCTCTTTCGTTGCTGGGTTTCGGAGTACCAGCCCATGCCGGACCTGGACGGCAATGCCAACGCGGTCGCCATCCAGCACATCAAGCTGGAAAATGAGGGCTGGGTCCGGGATCCGTCGGTCACCGAGCCGACCGAACCGACCTTCAACGACCCGACCGGCTGATCGACGTGGCGGCGCTCACCACCGCGGCCCTGGTATCCGCTTGGGAGGACGGGATGGGCGAGCCTCCGGTGGACCGGGCTCCGGCGCTGCTCCGATCGCTCGGCCTGGTCGAGCCGGCGTGCGATCCCGCGGGAATGACCGTCGGCGCCTGTGACCTGCTGCTGTTCGACCTGCGCCGGTGGCTGTTCGGACCCGACCTCGACATGGTGGCGACCTGTCCAAGTTGTCAACAACTAGTCGAGCTCGTCATCCCCACCACAGAGGTACTGCCGGCCCATCCGCCCACACGGGAAAGCCACGTGACCGTCGAGTCCGACGGGCTGCGCATCCGGTGCCGGGTGCCGACCAACGCCGACCTGCGGGAGCTTTCGGGGGCGGGAGCGGAGGTGACAATGGCCGACCTGCTCGAGCGGTGCATCGAGGCCATTGAGGGGCCGACCATCCCGGTCGCAGCCTCGTCCTTGCCGCCCGAGCTAGCCGAACGCGTCGTCGGCATTTTGGCCGCCAGCGATCCCGGCGCCGAGGTCGCCATCGAGGTGCAGTGCCCCTGCGAGGCGTCCTGGTCCGAAACGGTGGACATCCGGTCGATCCTGTGGACGGAGTTGACCTGGTGGGTGCAGGCGCGGCTGGTCGAGGTTCACGAGCTGGCGTCGATGTATGGATGGGCTGAGCGAGACATCCTCGAGATGAGCCCGTACCGGCGCCGTTTCTACCTTGAATCCTGCGGCTGATGACGGCGTACATCGAGCGGCTGAGAAGCGTCACGGGGGAGGGGCAATCGCTGCATGTGCGCCCCCGGTCCCGTTTCGAGCCGGTGTCGCCGGCCTCCGAACCACCTTGGGACCGGGTCGCCCCGCCCGCAGCAGAGGCTTCAGCAGGGGAGCGGATCGCCCCGCCTCCAGTAGAGGAGCGGGTCGCCCCGCCGTTAGTAAACCTTGATGCGCCCCTGAGCGCGGCCTGGGGCGACATTCTGGGCCCCGTTGACACCCTCGCTGGGCGGATCCCGCTTGCCGACCACCGGGAAACGGGACCGGCGCTGGCCGCGCCCGGCCCTTGGTCCGAGTCGTCACCCGAGGGCGACCCGCCGCCTCGGCGACCACGAGGTGGGCGAAGGAATGCCGAAGCCGATGACGACGACCGAGCCGCCGCGGCGGCCGGCACCACGCCGACCACGTCTGCCGGGCGGCCATCGTTGCCGCGCCCGGCCACGGTCGCACGAGGGCAAATCACCCCCGACCGCCCGGTCGTCCAAGCAACCCGGTCCCTGTCCAGCCCGGGGCCGAGCCGGCAGGATCGCAGCCCCACCCGGCGAACGGCCACCCCCAACCCGGACGGCCACGCGACAATCGACCCGCCTCCTCGGCACGTTGGCTGGGAGGCCGAGCCACGCCGATCGAGCCCCAGGTCGAAGGCGGACCGCAGCTCGTCCCGCCTCGATCATCCGACGACCCCGCTCTCCACGACCCTCGACACAGCCCTCGACACAGCCCTCGACCCGGCCCTCGACCCGGCACTCGACCCGGCACTCGACCCGGCCCTCGACCCGGCCCTCGACCCGGCCGGCAATGCGACCGGAGATGCGACCGCCTCGGACGGGAAGGGAGTGCGCTCGACCCGTCGGCCTCCGTTGACGGCCGCCATGGAGACGGCGCTCCCGGCGACGAGGGGTGCCCGTGATCCGGGTCCGGTGAACCCGGCTTGGGCCGAGCCCTGGCCTGCGGCGATGCCCTACCGTGGGCGCCTGTCGCCCGACGCCGCGGCCCGCGACCGCGATGGCCCGATGGCCGGGGAGCATGCCGCCGCGGCCCGATCGGCACGCGCCACTGGTGACCGGCGAACCGAGGTCCGAGCCCAGCGCAGCGAGGTCACTGTGACCATCGGACGGGTCGAGGTCCGGGTCGGCCCAGCGCCCGCCCCGGCGGGAGCGGCCCCCACCGTTCCGTCTCCCCGCGCCTCGCGCCGCCAACCCAGCCGGCTCGACCAGTACCTGCAGGCACGGGCGTCGGGGAGGGTCGGTTGAGCAACGACCGTGCCATTGCCGCGGTGACCTCGACGATCAGGAACATGCTGTTTCAAGCGGTCTCCAACGACGCCGATCTGGCGGGGACGACGGTGACCACCCGGCCGCCCGATCGGGCTCGCCAGGCGGGCGCAGCAGGCAACCAGATCAACTTGTTTCTGTACCGGACCTCGATCGACGCCGCCTGGCGCAACCAGGATCCTCCGTGGCTTCGTCCCGGTGAGGCGGCCCAGCCTCCCCTGCCGCTGGTCTTGTCCTACCTCCTCACCGCCTACGGCGAGGATGACGAAGAGGTCATGGCCCACCGGCTGCTCGGGGTCGGGATGCAGATGTTCAACGACCATCCCTTGCTCTCGCCCGCTGCCATTGCGGCCGCCCTGCCGGGAAGCGGCCTGGAGGTCCAGCCCGATCGGGTCCGGATCACGCCCCATCCCATCCCCATGGACGAGATTTCCCGCCTGTGGGCCACGTTCAGCACCGGGTACCGCATCTCGGCGAGCTACGACGCCGCCGTCGTCCTGATCGACAACCGGCAGCCGGCAGCGGCGCCGCTGCCGGTGTTGGGCCGTACCACCACCGACGACCTGGGGCCGTTCGCCCGGGCCGGCATCGCGCCACTCCTCCAAATGGCCGCCCCTCCCGGCGGCCAGCCGGGCGCCCGGCCGGGCGACACCGTGACCCTGACCGGCCAACACCTGTCCGGGGTTTCGCAGGTCCAGGTCTCCGGGGCGGCCTTGGCCGCCCCACAGCTGCTGGCCGTGGCTACCGCCTCCGACGCCGCCGTCACCGTGGTGATCCCGGCGACTGCCCCGCTGCCCGCGGGAATCGTCGGCGTCACCGCCCTGACGACCGGTTCCGGTCTCGAGGCGCTGGCCAGCAACGAGGCGCCCCTGGCGCTCGTCCCGGTACTGACCAACACCGCCCCGCTGGCCGGGGCGCTCGCCGCGGGCGCGGCGAGCGTGGTGGTCACCTGCGCACCGCCCGTGGTCGCGGGCCAGACGGTGGCCCTCGTCGTCGGCGATCGGATCGTGACGGGCGCGGTGGGGGCGCCTGGGACGGCGCCACGAACGTCGCTGTCGTTCCCCTTGGTGGGTTTCACGGCCGGAACCTACGTCGTGCGCCTCCGCGTTGACGGGCAGGACAGCCTTCCGGTGGTCGCGGGCGGGACCGGCTTCGACCCCAACCAGAGCCTGGTGTTGGCGTGACGGCCACGCCCGGGTGGGAGGCACGAAACGACGCCTATCTGGCCGCGGGCCTGGCGTGGCTGCGAGCCCGCCTGTCCCGCGACCGGCCCGGCGACCGGCCCGGCGACCGGCTGGGCGAGCCCGGTGGGGCGAGCGATCCGTCGGGCGAGATCCCGGAGCAGGGCTGGTGGGAGCGTGACGGCTGGGAGGGTGACACGGCCGGCAACGGGGTGGGCCCGCCGCCCGCCCTGGAACTGCTGGGCGAGCGCCTCGGCCTGTCGCGCTTCGAGCGCCTCACCTTGCTGCTGTGCGCCGCCATGGAGTTCGACCCGGCGATGGGGTCGTGGTGCGCCGGTGCCGCCGGTCAGACCGGGGTGGCCCAGCCCACGTTCGCCCTGGCCCTGAGCCTCTTGCCCGAGCCGGCATGGGACGCCCTGTCGCCCCAGCGGCCCTTGCGCTACTGGCGCCTGGTCGAGGTGCACCAGGGCACCGGCCAGCCCCTGGTGTCCGGCACCTTGCGGGCCGACGAGCGGATCGTCAACTTCTTGAAGGGGCTCAACGAGCTCGACGACCGCCTGGACCACCTGGTGCGCCCGGTCAGCGACGTACTCGGGGCGCTACCCCCGAGCCAGGAGGCCGCGGTCCTCGAGGGTCTGGCGGCATGGACCGACCCGGCGACCACGGCGGGCATGCCACTGATCGAGGTGCTGGGGGCCGATCCGACCGTCCGGAGGGGCCTGGCGTCGGCGATGGCCCGGCGGGCTGGCCTCCTGCTCTACGAGCTGCTCCCGATCGCCTGCCCCGAGCCGGACTCGATCTCGCCGACGTCGTCCGCTTGTGGGAACGCGAGACGATCCTGCTGCCCCTGGCGCTGTACATTGATGTGAGCGACGCGCCGCCCGAGGAGATTGCGTCGGTTCACGGGTTGCTGCGCGACCTCAGCGGTGCCGTTCTGGTCGGGTGCCGCGAGCCGCTGGCGGTACCCGGGCGACCGTTTCGCCTGGTCGACGCCCGGCGCCCCACGGCCGAGGAGCAGGAACGGCTGTGGGCCGAGCTGTTGGCCGGCCGTCCCGAGCCCGCGGCCGACGTCGAGGTCGCCATCCGGCGCCTGTCGGGTGAGTTCGACCTGAACCAGGTGGCGATTCGGGAGGCCGCGCTCCGGGCCCAGGTGGGTGGGTCGATCGACGCGTTGTGGAACATATGCCAGGCCCAGACCCGGCCCCGCCTCGAGGCGCTGGCCCAGCGCCAGGAGGCGGTTGCCACCTGGGACGACCTCGTCCTCCCCGAAGCCGAGAGTGTGCTGCTGCGCCACCTGGTCGACCAGGTCCGGGGCCGGGCCACGGTGTTGCGCCACTGGGGCTTCGGCGAGCGATTGACCCGGGGGAGTGGCATTACCGCCCTGTTCGCCGGGCAGTCCGGAACGGGCAAGTCCCTGGCGGCCGAAGTCATCGCCGGGGAGCTGGGATTGGCGCTGTACCGCGTCGACCTGTCCGGGGTGGTGAGCAAGTACATCGGCGAGACGGAACGCAACCTGCGCCGCGTGTTCGACGCCGCCGACGAGGGCGGGTCCCTGCTGCTGTTCGACGAGGCCGATGCCCTGTTCGGGCGCCGCAGCGAGGTCAAGGACAGCCACGACCGCTATGCCAACATCGAGGTCAACTACCTGCTGCAACGCATGGAGGATTACCGCGGGGTGGCCATCTTGACCACCAACCAGCGCCACGCCGTCGACCACGCCTTCCTCCGTCGCCTCCGTTTCGTCGTCACGTTCCCCTTCCCGACGCCGCGTGAGCGAACGCTCATGTGGCAGCGGGCGTTCCCAGCCCGGACCCCGGTCGAGCAGCTCGACCTGAGCCGGCTCACCAAGCTGGCGACGACCGGCGGCATGATCCGCAACATCGCGCTCAACGCCGCGTTCTGCGCCGCGGGACGGCAGGTCCCAGTGACGACCGGGCTGGTCATGGAGATGGCACGAGTCGAGTTCCGCAAGCTGCAACTGCCGGTCAGCGACGCCGACTTTCGGGCTCCTGTCGAGGTGATCCCGTGACCGTCAACATTCACATCGAGCGGGTCGTTGTCGATGGCGCGTCGCTTACCCGGCGCGAGCGCGAGCACCTGGTCAGCAGTCTCGCCGACGAGTTGGCGCACCAGCTCCGGATGGGCGTTCCTCGGCACGCGCGGGAAACGGGTCCCGAAGCCCCCTTGGCTACTCGAATCGCACGCCAAGTGATTGCCGCCCTGCCGGGCGCTCTGCCCGCCGCCCTGCCCGCCGCCCTCCCCGCCGCCCTCCCCGGCGCCCCGCTCGACCGCCCCTCCCACGCCGCCGACACCGCCCGCCGACCGGTGCGCTTGTCAGGGACGAGGGTGGGCCGGTGAGCTCGTTTCCCGGAGCCCCGAAGCTGCTGCGGGGTGGGTTGGTGCAGCTCAACCCGACCACCCGAACCATCGTCGATGTGATCGCGTTCCAATACAACCCCGACACCGTCACCCGGACCTTGCAGCCCCGCGCCATGACGGCCGAGCCGGGCGACCGCCTCGAGGTGCTCCGTCTCACCGGGTCCCCGCATGAGACGATCAAGCTCGAGGCCGAGTTCGACGCGGCCGACCAGCTGGAGAACCCGAACGACGGGCACAACACCCCGGTTGTCGAGAATGGCCTGCTGCCCGCCCTGGCGAGCCTCGAGGCGTTGATCACGCCTCCCGCCGACCAGCTGATCGCGACCGAGGCGCTCTTCACCCTGGGGATGCTCGAGATCGCGCCGGTCGAGGCCCCCCTGATCGTGCTGGTCTGGGGCGTCAAACGAGTCGTGCCGGTGTTGGTCACCAGCCTTTCCATCACCGAGGAGGCCTTCGATCCGCATCTCCGGCCCATCCGGGCCAAGGTCAGCATGGACCTGAAGGTGCTGACAACCAACGACCTGCCGATCACCCACCTCGGGTCGAGCCTGTTCCTGGCGTACCGGCGCACCACCGAGGCCCTGGCGGCGCTGGTCGCCGGCCGCGACGTCCGGCCACTCGGACTGGAGCATCTGCCATGACCAATCCGAGGAGCCCGGCCCCATGAGCGCCCCCAGTCGCTACTCCACCGTTGGCACCGCCACGTGGACCGCACCCGACGGGACCGTGATCACCTACCTCCTGCGCCGTTTTCTCCCCCAAGCGGGCCAGCTGGCGACGCGGGGCACCCATCTGGTGCGCCCGGGCGAGCGCGTCGACCTGGTCGCCAACGCCGAGCTCGGCGACCCCGAATTGTCGTGGTTGCTGGCCGACGCCAACCCCGTCGATCGCCCGAGTGACCTCAACCAGCCGGGGCTGACCATCATCATCCCTCTCCCCGCCGGCGCGCCGGCCCCACCCCGTGCCCAGTGAACTGACCCTCAGCCTGTTGATCGGGCCCGGCGGCGTGCCCCTGCCGGTGCCTCCCGAGGTCATGGAGTCGTTGATGTCGGCCAGCGTGACCCAGAGCGCGTCGGGGACGAGCGGCTTCGACCTGTCGTTCGCGGTGAGCAAGGGGTCACTGCTCCTCTCCCTCCTGGCCGCCGGGTACTTCGATCCCACCACCCGGGTGATCCTCTTCGCCCTCACGCCGGGCACCCTCACGGTGTTGATGGATGGCGTCATCACCCTCCAGGAGCTGGTGCCGAGCGACGAGCCGGCCAAATCCACACTGTCGCTCAAGGGCGACGACCTCACCCGCATGCTCGACCTGGTCGACCTCACTGGGTTCCCTTGGGCGGCCATGCCCGCCGAAGTCCGTGTAACCGAGATGGTGGCCAAGTACAGCGCCCTGTACGGGCTGGTGCCCCTCGTGGTGCCCAGCGTCTTGATGGACGTCCCCAACCCGACGGCCTTGATCCCTGTGCAGCGGGGCACCGACCTGACATATATCAAGACGCTCGCCGCCCAGGTGGGCTACGACTTCTTCATCCAGCCCGGGCCCCTGCCGGGCATGAACCTGGCCTATTGGGGACCGGTGCTGCGCACCCCCATTCCCTTCCTGGCCGCCCCACCGCCGCTCGCCATCAACTGGGACGGGGCCAGCAACGTCGAGTCGCTCCAGTTCTCCTTCGACGGCTTCAAGAAGACGCAATGGGTCGTGTGGACCCAACTCGATGGCGAAGACATCCCCATTCCCGTCCCCGAGGTCAACCCGATCAGCCCGCCCCTCGGCCTGAAGCTGCCCCCGGCGTTCAAGGTCAGCACCATGTCGGGCCTGGCCAAGTACTCGGCCGTCCAGGCGGGCGCCATTGCGTTGGCCAAGGCGGCGTCCACCGCCAACGTCGTGTCCGGCCGGGGGACCCTCGACGTGCTCCGCTACGGGTCCATCCTCCCGACGCGCACGATCGTCGACGTGTGTGGCGCCGGTATCGCCTACGACGGCCAGTATTTCGTCGAGAGCACCACCCACACCATCAAGTCGGGGTCCTACAAGCAGAGCTTCACCCTCAGCCGCAATGCCCTGATCGCCGACCCGCTGGCCCATCTCGTGTCTGCGGTCCAGAGCGCAGCCGGCGCGGCCGTCCAACAGCTGACCGGGTTGGCCGCCCCGGCCGGGGCCGTCCCCCTCACCCTGCCCGGAGGGGTCGGGTTGGTGACCAGCCCGCCCGGACCGACGCTGCCCGCACCGGTGCCATCGGCTCCGGGCAACACGGGCCGCATCGCCGCCCTCCCCGCCTCACCGTGACCACGCCATGACCGAAGGAGCCTCATGAGTGATCTTGACCAGACGGACTACAAGGAGTCGTTCCTCCCGTACGGCGATCCCGAGGCGCAATCCCCCGATCCCGACGTCCGCAAGCGCTTCTTCGGCAAGTACCGGGGGTCGGTGGTGGACAACGCCGATCCCCTGGCGCAGGGCCGGCTCATCGTGCGGGTCCCCGACGTGTCGGGAATCCTGACGAGCAACTGGGCCCTTCCCTGCGTGCCTCTGGCGGGCCCCATGATGGGCACCTCGTTCGTCCCCCCACCAATCGGGTCCAACGTCTGGGTCGAGTTCGAGCAGGGCGACTCCCAGTACCCGATCTGGGTCGGGTGCTTCTGGGACACGCCGGCCAACCTCGGGATGATGGCGCTGGTCGCGGCGCTGTCGCCCAGCCCTTCGTTGACGTTGGAGACGGTGACCAGCGGCATCGGAGTCTCCGACGAACCGACCCTGCCTCCGAGCTCGGGCAACGTGAGCCTGTACGCCGAGAAGGGGGCGACGTCGATCAGCCTGGGCGCCAACGGCGTGACCATCACCGCCCCGGAGGTCAACATCGTCACGCCGAGCTTCTCGGTGAACGGCGCGGCGTTCACGGTCACATGACTCTGGACCTCGCCTTCCCGTACCGGCTCGGCCCCGGGGGGACCACGGCAACCGCCGTGTCCACCGACGCCCACATCGCCCAGATGCTCGAACAACTGCTGTTCACCCGGCCGGGCGAGCGGGTCAACCATCCCGATTTCGGGTGCGGGCTGCTCGACCTGGTCTTCAGCCCGGCGTCGCCCGAAGTGGCTGCCGCGCTGTCGATCACGGTGTCGGCAGCAGTACAGCGGTGGCTCGGTGACGTGGTGAAGCTCCAGGCGATCGACGTGACCGCCGACGCCAGCGTGCTGAAAGTCCTGCTGAGCTACGTCGTGCTGTCCTCCGGTGTCGCGTCCACGGCGACATTCTCGGTTCCACTCGGGTGAACGGGACCGATGACCGGTAGGGCGACGCAGTGGGGCGACTTGGTGGTGGCGAGCGAGGCCCGCCGCCACGAGATCCGACGACGGCACAGCAACGGGCTCGACACCATCGAAGTCGACCACGGCGGTCATCGGCTGGTCTTGACCTTCCTGGAACACGCGCCGAGAGAGGTGGGGCCGGCCAACATTCGCATCGAGGGCCCTCCGCGGGCGGCGCCGGTCCGCGCCCTCAGGGTGGGGCGGGCGACGGAGGCGGACCCGCACCTGGAGGACCGGCTGCTGGTCGAGCTGGCCGGCCGCGGGGGGCCGGGGCGGTACACATTGGCGCTGGTCGAGCGGCGGTCCGACGGCCTGCCAGGCCGGGCCCCGTTGCGGGGTCTCGACCCCCGCTTCACCCGAGCCGCGTTCACCTTCGACGTCGACCTGCCCAACCCCGTGGCCGGGGCCCCCGCGGGGGCGGCCGCGGGCTTGGCCGACCGGCAGGCCTCGTACCTGGCCCGCGACTACGAGGGGCTGCGCCAGCTCATCTTGGACCGGTTGGCCCAGACGATGCCGGCGTGGACCGAGCGTCACATCCCCGACATCGGGATCACCCTGGTCGAACTGTTGGCCTACGTCGGCGACGACCTCAGCTACTACCAGGACGCCATCGCCACCGAGGCCTACCTGCCCACGTCCCGCCGGCGCATCTCGGTGCGCCGCCACGCCCGCTTGGTCGACTACCGGTTGGGCGAGGGTTGCCAGGCGCGGGCGTGGGTGTGCGTCGCTGTGAGCGACACGGCCGAGTTGCCGCTCCGCGAGCTGGTGTTCGTCGCCACCCCGAGCCTGCCGCCCGAGGCGCCGCCGGTGCTGTCGGTCGATGCCCTCGGCGTGGCCGCGGGAAATCGCCCGTACACCCCGGTCCGGGCGTCCCTCGGGCCTCCGGCGCCGATGGGCGCGGACACTCGAGGCCGGGGTCCGACCGTGACGGCCACCCCCGCCCACAACGCCGTGGCCCTGTGGGCGTGGGGTGAACCGAACAGCTGGCTGCGGGCCGGCGCGACCTCGGCCGCCCTGGTCGACTCGTGGCGCGACCCTGCGGTCCACGGCGCCGGGGCACCGAGATCGCTGAACCTGTGCCCGGGCGATGTCGTGGTCTTCGAAGCGACGGTCGACCGCTCGGGGATCGGGCCGCCCGACCCGCGCCACCGCCACCCGGTGCGGCTGAGCGCGGTGCGGCCTTCGGTCGACCGGCTGTACGACCAACCCATCTGTGAGATCAGGTGGGACCGGGCCGATGCCCTGCCCTTCGACCTCCCGGTCACCGCCCCGGGCCCCTCGGGGGGGGCCGTGGCGTGCGCGGTGGTGCGGGCCAACACGGTCCTGGTCGGAGACGGCGTGGGGGTGTCCGAGACGCTGGCGCCGGGCCAGGTGGCGCTCACCCATCCGCACGTCGCCTGGGCCACCCCGTATCCCGATTCCGAGGACGTGGGTCGCCATCAGGCCAACCGGCTGCACCGGCTGCCCGAGCAGTGGCGCGACATGGTGGAGGGGTGGCGGCGCGACGCGGAGGACGGCGAGCCACTGAACGAGGACCGCCTCGACCACCTGCGCCGGTTGCTGGGCCAGGTGCCGGTCACCGAGTTCGGCCTGGGGCCGCGTCACGAGGGGGAACGAGACGAGCGCGACGCGGCCGGCCTGCACCGGCTGCTGCTCGACGCCGACCGGCTCCTGGCGCCGCGGGTGCGGCGGCTGCGGATCCTCGCCGCCCTCGCCTTGGCCAGCGGGCCCCTGCCTGCGGTGCTCATTCGGGAGGTGGCCGACGACTGGGGCGCCGAGCTGGCCGGGGCGCTCGACTCGCATCAGCCCGCCGGGTGGGGGCCGGCGATCACCGCCACCGCGGGCGACGCCCGCCGGGCGCTGCCCCTTGTCAGCTTGGCGCCGGTGGCTGCCGCCGGCCGGGCCGGGGCGGAGTGGAGGGTAGCTGCCGACGTGGTGGACGGGCCGCCCGGCGGACGCCAGGTCATGGTCGAAGTGGACGACCTGGGACGAGCCCACCTGCGCTTCAGCCTCGGTGACCAGCCCGATGGGCCGGTCGAGGCCCACTACCAGGTGGGCCAGGGAGTGGCGGGCAATCTGCCCGCGGAGGCGATCAACGCCGTCGTGGCGCTGACGCCGGGAGCCCACGCCGCCGCTTCCGCCATCCAAAGGGTGGGAAATCCTCTCCCGGTGGCCGGGGGCGCCGATCCCGAGACCATCGTCGCCGCCAAGGCGGCCCTGCCCCGCGGTTTTCTCGTCGCGCAACCACGTGCAGTCGTGGCCGACGACTACACCGCCCTGGCCGCGCGGGTGCCCGGGGTGGGCCGGGCGGCGACGGCGTTGCGGGGCACCGGCACCGGGTACGCGGCCGACATCGCCATCCAGCCCTCTGTCGGCGAGGACCCCGACCAGGAGTTGCTGGCGGCAGTGGCCGACGCGCTGGAGCCGCTGCGTCGCCTGGGCCACGACGTGTGGGTGCGGCCACCGAGCTACCGGCCGCTCGTGATCGGGCTCAACGTCGACGTGGGGCCCGACATGGTGCGGGCCGAGGTGACGTCGGAGGTCGCCGCGGTGCTCAGCTCCGGCTGGCAAACCGACGGCACGCCCGGGCTGTTCAACCCGCGGCGCATGGGCTTCGGAGAAGCCGTCTTCGCCAGCGCCGTCGTGGCTGCGGTCCAGGACATCGCCGGCGTGGCGGCGGTCGAGCTGACCCGCTTGGGCTTCCTGCGTCCCCCGGGTGCGACCGTGCCGCCGCAGCCGCCGCAGTACCTGCGCCTCCGGCCGAGCGAGATCGCCCGCCTGGACAACGATCCCGACGCCCCGGAGCACGGCTACACGATCATCAACCTGCAAGGTGGCCGATGAGCGATCTCGTCCCTCTCACCCCCCGGTCGGGGTTGCCGGCGCTTCCGTACCGGCCCGGTGACCGCCAACAATTCCTGGACCGGATGCTGGCCCAACTGGTCCGCACCGCCACTGCTGATGGCCAGCCATTCGGCCTGCGCACCCGGGCCCCCGACGACCCGACCGTGGCCCTGCTCGACGCCTGGGCCACCGTCGCCGACGTGGTGGCCTTCTATCAGGAGCGCATCGCCAACGAGGGCTTCCTGCGGACGGCGACCCAACCGGGCTCGGTGCTGGCCATCGCCCAACTGGTCGGGTACCAGCCCCGCCCGGGGCTGGCGGCGTCGGTCTGGCTGGCCTACAGCCTCCACCCCGACCCGACCGATACCGCCGTGGTGCTGCCCGCGGCACTGCTGGCCCAGTCCGTTCCCGGTACCGGCGAGCTGCCTCAGACCTTCGAGACCACCGAGGAACTGGTCGCCCGCCCGAGCTGGAACACCCTCAAGGTGCGCACGACGGGCCCGGTCATCGTTCCCTATGAGGGGATCGCGGCGTTGAGCAGCCTGGCGTTCCAGGGCACCACGACCGGCCTGACGGCCAACGACGTGATCCTCCTGGACACCGGAGGCACGGAGCCCGCCGCGGTTCACGTGCAGGCCGTCACCATCGACCTGGCCACCCGGGTCACCACCGTCAACCTCCAGGCGCCAGCCGGCACCACCGCCGCCGCCCGAGGGCGGTCCGAGACCGGTTTGAACGGGGCGGCCGGCTCGCATGGAACGGCCGGTTCGGACGGGGGCGACGACGGTGAAGCGACCCCCATCACCAAGGCCATCGACGCCCTGATCCCCAGCCTCCGCCGACTGCCCGCGGCGCCGCCACGCTCGGCCGCGGCCCTGAACCGGGGACCAGCCGAGGTGTTCCACCCCGACTCCGATGCCATCCCCCGTCTGGTGTCCGCCCTCCATCCCGCCCTCGCCAGCACCCTGTACAAGGCCCTGGCCACAACCCCGATCGGCCCCGCCACCGTCACCAGCGCCATGGCGTTGCGGGTTCATGCCACGCCGTTCGGTGCCCGGGTGCCGGCCCGTCCCATCTTCGACAGCAAGGCCCGGCAGGTCGGCACGGAAGAGTGGCCCATCGGCGACGTCCAGACCCTGAGCGCCCAGGTTCCCTGGGGCGGAAACGGGCCGAGTGGTATTGCCGTCGTGTCCGTCGAGGGCCCGGGCGGCAGGTACGCGCAAACGACCGGCGTCGCGGGCCTCACCACGTTTCGCCTGGAGGCCCTGGGCACCGTCACCGTCGAAAGGACCCCACCGCCCCCGCCGCCCTCGCCGCCCACCACACCGCCCATTGCCGTACCGGGTGCGACGGCCACCACCCCCCCCGTCCCTCCTGATTTGACGGTGCAGTTCATACCCGACGGTTCACCGCTGGTCGCCGTGACCATCAGGCTGTCGCCCGCGACCGATGGGTCGACCACGGTCACATTCGACAACCAGAACAGTTTCAACTGGGTGCCGGCCCAGCGGGCGGCGCAGCATTTCACGCTCGGGAAGCAACGGGTCACCATCGGATGGGAACCTCCCGCCCCCGGCGGTCAGGTCATTCTGAACGTCACGATCGCGGTGTCGCTCCCGCTGGCCAACCCCAGGGTCCTCGACCTCGACGCCACCTATCCGGGCATTGTTCCGGGCAGCTGGGTCGTCGTCGACCGCGCCGGTCCTTTCCCCCCCGCCGCCCCGCTCCAGCCACCGCCATCGAGCTTGGCGGCGCGTGGGGCGGCGACTCCCCCCGCGGTTCCCACTCCTCCTACGGTCCCCACTCCTCCCGCGCCCCCGGCCCCTCCGGTCAGCCCGCCCATCTACCCGGTCGTGGCCCAGGTCCTGGCGGTGGCCAACACCGCGGTGTCGCGGTGTGGGACGAGCGGGACGGTGACGCAACTGACCTTGAACTGCGAGTGGATCGCCCCTGGTGCCAGGTGGGTGTCGGCGCTCCGTCCATTGACGGTCTTGGCCCAGCCGGCCGATCTCACGCTGCTCCCGGTGGCCTTGACCGATCCGCTCCATGGCACCACCATCGCCCTCGACGCGCTCCACGCGGGCATCACCGCGGGGCAGCGCATTCTCGTCACGGGAACCCGTTCCGACCTGCCCGCCGGGGCCAGCGTGCCCGCGGGCGAACCGGCCATGGTCGCCGGCGTCACCCAGACGACCGCGGGCGCCAACGACACCCCGCACACCACCCTGCAACTGGCGACCCGGCTGGCGTACAGCTACGAGTTGGCATCGGTCCAGGTCTTCGGCAATGTCGTGCCCGCCCACCAGGGGTCGACCCTGACCGAGCCCCTCCCGGGCGCCACGGCGGGCGACCGGCACCCGTCCTTCACCCTGTCGCAGGCGCCGGTCCTGGCCGACCCCAGCCCCACCGCCTCAGGGTCGGTCTCCTCGCTGCGGCTCCGCATCGCGGGCCGGGAATGGACGCCCGTGACCCGACTCGATGCCACCACGCCGCCCGAGAGCTACGTCACGGGCCTCGACAGCCAGGGCCGGACCACCATCACCCTGAGCGGCCCGCTCCCGACGGGCACGAGCTCGGTGGTGGCCACCTACCGGGCCGGTAAGGGCAGCGCGGGCAACGTGCGGGCCCACCAGGTGACCCAGCTCCTCAGCCGGCCGTTGACCGTGGCCGGGGTGGACAACCCCCTGCCCGGCTCGGGCGGGTCCGACGGTGACGGCCCATCCGACCTGCGCGCCGGGGCGCCGGTCGGGCTCCTCGGCCTGGGCCGACTGGTCTCGGTCGCCGATGTCCCGGATCTGGTCCTGTCGTGGGCCGGGGTTGGTAAGGCCCGGGCCCAGGCGACGACCGATGGCCATAGCGCCGTGGTCGCGCTCACCGTTGCCGGCGTTGACCCGGCCCCTCTCGACCCCGCGGGGGCCCTGATCACCGCGTTGGCGGGAGCCCTGGTGGCCGCCGGTGGCACCAGCGAGCCCGTCGTCGTCCTCCCGGCCAGCCTCTACCTCATCGTGGTCGCGGCGACGGTTCGCGGCGATCCGGCGTTCGAGTGGACCGGGGTGTCGGCCGCGCTTCATGCCGCCCTGTTCGAGGCATTCGACTACCGGCAACGCCACCTCGCCGAGGATGTGGTCATCAGCCAGATCGTCGCCGTGGCCCACGACGTCGACGGGGTGGTGTCGTTCGAAGTGACCGGCATCACCCTCGTGCCCACCACTGCCACCGCCAGCGAGATCCAGAAGTTGACGGCCTCGTTGCCCGCGCCGCCGCCGAGTGGGATCGTGGAGTTGCCACCTCCGACCACCGGCGTGGGGCCGGTCGGGGCGTCGGTTGCGTACCTCTCGGGCGCCATGACCGAGACCCTCATCCTCCAACAGGTAGCCCGGCGATGACCGACGACCGGCTGTTCAACCTGCTCCCCTCATTTGACCAGGTTCGCGATGTCGAAGTCGGTGGCCCGTTGCGGGCCCTGCTCAGCGTGATTTCCGACCAGGTCGCCGTTCTCGAGGCGGACATCGCCCGGCTCTACGACGATTGGTTCATCGAGACCTGCCAGGACTGGCTGGTTCCCTATTTCGCCGACCTGGTCGACGTCGCCCTGGGCCCCGCCATCGGGGTGACCGACGCGGGCGCCCTCGATCCCCTCGACGCCGCCAGTCGCCGGCGGCAGGTGGCGAACGCAGTGCGCGACCGGCGGGCCAAGGGGACGCCGGGAGCGGTGGAACGATTCGCCGCCGATGCCACCGGCTGGCCGTGCCGGGCCATCGAATACGCACGGCTGGTGTCCACTACCCAATCGCTTCGCCATCCCGATCTGGGCCGGGGAGCCACCGCGGCCATTGGGGACGCGGACGCCATCGGCGGTTTCGGCACCCCTTTCTCCACCGTGGCGCGGCGCGCCGACCTGCGGCGCATCTCGTCGCACCGCACGCCGGGGTCCGTCAACCTCCCGTCGATCGGGCTGGTGGCGTGGCGCCTCGTCGCCGACGGCGTCGACCGGGCGCCCGCCCAGTGCGTCAACGACGACAACCACTTCACCTTCGACGCCCTGGGCCGCAACACCCAGTTGTGCGTGCGCCCCACCCTGCGCGCCCCGGGACGCCGGCCCGCGGCCGACCTGGATGTGCCCACCGCCATCAGCCGCCGGGCGCTCGAACTGCGGCTGGAGGATTACTACGGCGAGGCCCGCAGCCTGTGCGTGTTCCGGGGCCATTCCGTCGTCGATCGGGCCGAGATCGTCGTGGCCGACCTGAGCCGCTGGCGGTACCGCCTCGCCCCCCGCCAGGTGGCCGTCGATCCGGTGCTCGGGCGCATTGCCTTCCCCGTTCGCCACGTCCCTGAGGACGGGGTGTCGGTGAGTTACCGCCGCCTGACCGTCGGCTCCCTGGGCGGCGGCCAGTACCCCCGGTCGCTGCGCCCCCCGGCCCCAGCCCACTACTCGGTGAGCATGACTGGGGCGGGCGGGCATCGCAGCGTGGCGGGCGCATTCGCGGCGTGGCGCGCCGAGCGTGGGACCGGAAAGGCGGGCCCGCAGGCCACTATCGAGATCCTCGACAACGGCGTCTATGAGGAGCGCCTCCACCTCGAATTGCGGCCCGGTGAATCCCTCGAAGTCCGCGCCGCCGACGGTTGTCGGCCCATACTGCGCCCGGTCGACGACGATCATGACCGGCCCGATTCACTCCGCGTGACGGGGCGTCGCGAGGCGGACCCGGCCCCGAAGGCACCGAAGGCCCCGAAGGCAAAGGGCCGCAAGAGCCGACCTGACAGTTCGCCGGCCTCCGGCGGGTCCGGATACAGCGCGGCGGCCGGAGACGCCCCGCCGACGCCCTCGCCGCCGCTCCCGCCTGCTGACATCACCTTCGACGGCGTATGGGTCGCCGGCCACGCCGTCGAGCTGGTGGGCCGGCTGGGCAACGTTACCTTCCGCCACTGCACGCTGGTCCCCTCGTCCAGCGGGCGGTGGGAGGACGCCCCGGTCAGCCTGCGCATCGAAGCCATTCCGTGTTCGGTTCGCGTCGAGTCCTCGGTCGTGGGCCGGGTGCAGGTGATCAGCCCGGAAACCGGCTTCGACCCGGTCCCACTGGCCGTCGCCGACTCGATCCTCGACCCCGGTCGACCGGGCCAGAAGGCGATCGAGGGGGCCGAGCACCGCCCCTCGTGGGTGACGCTGTCGCTGCAGCGCGTCACCGTTCTGGGCAGCGTGGATGTCCGGGAGATCGGCGAGGTGGTGGACAGCGTTGTCGTCGGGCGCTTGGACAGCGCCCGCCGTCAGGTCGGGCAGGTGCGGTTCTCCTACGTCCTCGAAGGCTCGCGGACACCCCGGCGCATTTCGTGCCAGCCCGACGACGTGTTGGCCGCGGTCGACGACGCGGTCGCCCGGGGCGACGTTGCCGCCTCCGCGCGCCAGGCGCAGCGCCAACACGAGATCGCCCGGGTCGCCCCCCGATTCGACAGCGTACGATTCGGGTCGGCCGCGTACGCCCGCTTGAGTGATGGTTGTGCCCCTGAGTTGCACCGCGGCGCCCACGACGAAGGTCAACTGGGGGCGCACCATTTCCTGTGGCTCGCCTACCGGGCGGCCCAACTCGCTTCCGGGCTGGCCTCCTACGCGCCCATGGGCATGGACATCGACGCCCTCTACGCCACGTGAGCCTTGTGCACCAAGCCCCATTTTCCCCGACTTTGCTTCAAGAGTCGAGCCCTGTTTCGTCGAGCCATTTCTCCCTGAGCACCTTCCTGCCGAGCCCTTTCCTTTGATGCCACCAGGAGCAACAATGTACGGAGACTTCTCCCGCATGACCTTCTCTCGCCCCAAGGGCTACACCGCGGTGTGGTCGCAACAGGGCCGGGTCCAACTCGATGCCGACGCCAACGAGCAGACCTCGATCCTCCTCGATTGGCTGAGAACGCTCGCGGTCGACTTCATCGGCCCGTTCGGGGGCCACGTCACCCGGGCCGGGTTCAAGGTCAAGGTAGACGGCTCAGCCGCCACCTTCAGCCCGGGTCACTATTACGTGTATGGCCTGCGATGCCAGGCCCCGGCCCCGGGCGCGCCTGACTCCACCTACCCCGATCTCGTCAGCCTCGGCACGCCCTACCTGGTCCAGCTGCTGGTCTGGGAGCGAACCGTGAGCGCTGCGCTCGATCCCGATCTGCTCGAACCGGCCCTCGGCCCGTACCCGCCCGACACCACGGTACGCAGTCAGGTTGCCTGGATCCCCGAGGTCACCGGGTTCCTGCCGCTACCGCGCGACGGCAAACTCGTCGCCGTCAGGGACTTGTCCACCGACGACCAATCTCCCGAGTACCTCTCCACCCAGTACGAGGAGTACAACCGGGTCAGTGCCCGCGACCGCCCCCGGTTGGCGGCTCGGGTGGAGCACCGGGTCGAGACGGCGGAGCAATCGATCGTGGCCACCGCGTCGAGCTTCCTCGGCGTCGAGAACCAGCTCTATCGGGTCGAGGTCCACACGGGCGGACGCGTCGCTGACGCGACCAAGAAAGGCGAGCCCGGACCAACGTTCAAATGGTCCCGCGACAATGCCTCGGCCGAGTTCGCCATCGTTTCGCCCACCGATACGGTGCCAGCCGGCTCCACCGTCGGCCAGGTCACGGTGGCGTTGCTCGGGCGCGACGGCCGCTCGGGCCTCGAGGTCGGTGACTGGGTCGAGTTCATCGACGACACCTGGGCACCCCAGGGCAAACCGCTGCCGCTGGTGCAGGTCACGGCGGTCGACCGGCCTGCCCGTATCATCACCCTGGGCGCGACGGTGGTCGTCGATCCGGCCCTGCACCCCTTTCTGCGCCGATGGGATCAGCCCGAGGACAGCGCCGGCGGTGGCGACGGGATTCCGGTCATCGAGTCGGCCGAGGACGACGCCACGTGGCTCGAGTTGGAGGACGGTGTCGAGGTCCGGTTCGCCGACAAAGGAGCGGAATACCGCCGAGGGGACTTCTGGCTGATCCCGGCCCGGACGGCCACCGGCGACGTGCTGTGGCCGGGCGGTTCCGAGCCGAGCGCGGTGACGCCCGAGGGGCCGGAGCGTTACCTGGTCCCGCTGGCCCTGGTCGACGACGGCGGCACCAGAGACATGCGCAGCCTGTTCATCCACCTGGCGTGGCCCGACAACGGCCAGGCCGGGGGCGGGGTGTGAGGGGTGTGAAGGGTGTGGAGGGTGTGGAGGGTGTGAACATGGCGGTCCCCGAGCGCAGCGGGCGGGCGTTCTTCGAACGTCAGCAGCGTCGCCGCCGGGAAGCGCAGAGGCGGCTCAGCGGTAGGGGAGTGGCATTGCCGAGCCCGGGGCCCCGGGAGACGGTAGGGGCAGGGCCGCCCACGTCGCCCGAGTCAACCGCGAGTGAGTCGCCGGAGCAAATGGTGCTTCGGGTCGTAGTGACAGACGAGGCCGGCGCGAGGCGGGTGTTCGATCTTCACGAGGGCGACATGGTCATCGGGCGCGAGGAGCCGTCGGAGATCCGGATAGCCGATTTCAGCGTGTCCCGCCACCACGCCCGCATCCAGGTGTCCGGTGCCCGGGTGACGATCGAGGACTTGGGCTCGACCAATGGGACGTGGCACAACGGCGTTCGCATCGAGGCCCCGGTTCCGCTCGTACCGGGCGACGAGGTCGAAATTGGCGCGGTCCAACTCACGTTGGAGTACGACGAGGCGACGAGCCCCGATGCGTCGTAATGGATTGCCAAGTGACCCGGCCTTCCGCACCCCGGGAATGGTGAGTCTCCCGCTCAGTCATTCATTAGCGGGCTACCGTTTTCTTCGGCAGCGACGAAGCTTTTCTATTGCTATTCTCCGCCCAGCCCGGTGGACGGACCAAAACGGACCGGAGGACTCATGGTAGCCAGCCTTGAACATCACAGGGACCGCCAATTCCCGGTTGCAAGGAGTAGCGAGCAGTCGCCGGATATCGACCGCCTCCTACGGCGCCCCGGCCTGCCGATCGAACCCGCCGTTCGGCAACCATTCGAGACGACCTTCGGGCGCGACTTCTCCAATGTGCGTGTTCACACCGATGCCGGGGCGGCTGGCGCGGCGGAAGCCATCCGGGCACACGCGTTCACGGTCGGACGTCACGTGTTCATGAGCCCTGACCAATACATGCCCGCCACGCCGGTTGGGCGCCAACTGCTATCCCACGAACTAACCCACGTAGCCCAACAGGCAGCCTTCAAGGATGACCAGTTGGCCGGTGCTCCGGTGGTCGACGAGGACCATTCGTCCGAACACGAGGCCAGTACAGCGAACGTCGGCTCGGTGACATCTCTCCCTGCGCCCGCCATCCAGTGTGACCGGACGAGTCGGCTCGTTCCCCGGCAGCCGGGGGGAATCGACTCGGTGTTTACCCTTGCAGGGTACATCATTTACGTAGACGGGGAACCGGTCGCCGTTGGCCGAGACCAAGGCCAATCACCGCTCGATGTGGAATGGGACGCTCCGGCCGGCTTCCACAGGGTGAAGATCCAAGCAATCATCTTAGGGGCCGCCGGTGCCGGCGCACATCCTTTGGGCCTCGGCGAGTTCGGCGGTACCGTTCTGACGTACTTCACAGTCGGGGCTGACGGAAAGCTGTCGCAAGCCCAAGTCAGTGTTTCGCCGGGCAACCAGGTGCTCCCCGGGGCGGTCGCTGGCTTCGAAGGAACCCTCGGGGGCCAGAGCCCTGACGGTCTGACGATTAATGTCGCTGCGACACTGGATGCGAGCACGGCGGCACCTCCAACGACCAGTAGGACGACGGGTACGTCGGTGGCCCTTGGCGTTGAGGCAACAGCCGGAGGAACCCTTGGGGCCACCTCTCCGTTCACGGGCGGGACTGCCGGCGTCACTGCAGGCGTCAAAGCCAGTGAGGCTAGGACCACGAGCTCGCAGGACGTGATTTCGACCGCGGTCAGCGGTCCGGGTACGTCAAGTACCAACATCGTGCGCCAGGTCATCGTCATACATGTGAACGCGCCTCCACCCGATCCTAACGCCGCGCCTCCGGCCGGGACTCCTAGCGCGGCGGCTCCGGCCGTGGCCCCTAGCGCCGCGCCTTCGGCCGGGGCCCCTAGCCTCGGTCTTTCACGGAATAGCGGTTTGGGGTCGTTCCGGGTATTGAAGTCGGTGTAGGCCGGTGATATCGGCTGGTAGCGGTGCCGGTGGGCGTGATGGCTGGTATCGGGGCGTTGGGG
>JALYXV010000395.1 GCA_030947025.1 Actinomycetota bacterium
GCCGAACGACCCGTGCCGCCTGCCGGTTGGCCCGGAGTTACCGCAACAATCTGCCTCACGCCCTCCGCGAGCGAGCCTTGTGCCTGGCCGCCGGCGGTCGCATCGGGGCCGCCCGGCGGCTGCTCGACCGCTCCATCGACGTGGCCCGGCGCCAGGAAGCATCCTACGAACTGGCCCAGAGCCGGGCCGCCCGCGGCCGGCTGGGCCTCGGCCTGGGCTGGCCCGGCGCCCTCGCCGACCAGCAGGAGGGCGAGGGTGCGATGGCCGCCCTGGAGGTCGATCCGTCCGCTCCCGAGGTCGTGGTGGAAGCGCCGTCCATGGGCGCGTTGGGCCCCTACCGCCTCCCCGGCGCCGGGCACCGCGGCCATGGCCCGGTACCCGGGGAGCAGGACAGCCTGGCCCGGACCGACCGGTTCGCCGCCCTCCTGAACGCGGGGCGAACGATCGCCGCCGCCACCTCGGTCGCCGCGGTCCGCCAGGCCCTGGAAGAGGCCGTACCGGTCGTGCTGCGCGCCGAACGCTGCTATCTCGTCGACGTCCAGGGAACGGCGCCGGTCCCGGTCACCACGGAGTCGGGCGAACCGGTCGACGACATCAGCACCACCCTGATCACCGAGGCCATCTCGACCGGGCAGGTCGTGACCGCGTCCCCCAGCCTCAGCGGCCAGGTCGCCGACAGCCTGATCCTCTCGGGGGTGCGGTCGGCCTTGTGCGGTCCTATCAGCCGAGGTGGAAAGGTGGTGGCGTGCTTCTACGTCACCCACCGGGACCTGGCCGGGGTGTTCGGCGACGAAGAGCGCCGGCTGGCTGCCTTCATGGCCGCCCTGGCCGGCGCCACCTTGGACCATGTGGCGGGCAGCGAAGCCCACTTCCGCGCCCTGGTCCGCAACTCCCACGACCTCACGATCGTGACCGACGCCTCGGGCCGTCCCCTGTACGTGAGCCCCTCGGTGACACGGATGCTGGGCTACAGCCCGGCCGAGTTCGCGACCGTCCGGGGGATCGACCTGATTCACTCCGACGACCAGGAGCAGCTGCGCGACGCCCTCGGCCTGGCCCGATTCTCCCCGGCCACCCACCCGACCACCGAAGTTCGGGCTCACCACCGCGACGGGACCTGGCGCTGGCTGGAGCTTTCGATCAGCAACCTGCTGGCGGACAGCTCGATCCGAGGGCTGGTGTGGAACATCCGGGACACCACCGACCGTAAGCGGGCGGAACTGGCACTGGGCCAAGCGACCGAACAGTTCCGGCTCTCCTTCGAGAACGCCCCCATCGGCATGGCCTTGACCAGCATCGACCCGGCCACCCAGGGATGGCTGCTCCGGGTCAATCAGGCCCTGGCCGACCTGCTGGGCTACACCCGCGAGGACCTCGAGGGCCGGACGATGGCGCAGATCACCCATCCCGACGATTTGGCTGCCGACCGGGCCGCCATGGCCCGTTTCCAGACCAACGAGGCCGTCAGCGTCATGACCGAGAAGCGCTACCGCCACGCCGACGGCCGCTGGATCTGGGTCCAGCTCCAGGCCAGCATGGTCGGGGGCGACAACGGGCCCCAGAAGTACGTCATAAGCCAGATGCTGGACGTCACCGAGCGGCGGGCGGCCGAGGAACGGCTGACGTTCCTGGCCCTGCACGATCCTCTCACCGGTCTGGCCAACCGGCGGCTGCTGCTCGATCGGCTCTCCCTCGCCCTGGCCCGCACCGCCCGTACGGGCCGGATGGTCGCCGTTCTCTACCTCGACCTCGACCGCTTCAAGGGCGTCAACGATTCCTGGGGGCATGACCAGGGCGATCAGCTGCTCCGGCTGGCTGCCGACCGGCTCCAGCAGCTGGTCCGAGATTCCGACACGTTGGCCCGGCTCGGAGGCGACGAGTTCGTCCTGGTGGCCGACGACCTGGTCGGGCCGGCCGAAGCCCTGGCCATCGCTCGGCGCATCGAGGAGTCGCTCAACGAACCGTTCGATCTGCCCGGCGCCGGACTGGTAGCCATCAGCGCCAGCGTCGGCGTGGCCCTGGCCACGGGCGACGCCGACCCGAAAACCCTCCTGCGCCATGCCGACGTGGCCATGTACCAGGCCAAGGAACAAGGCCGGGCTCGCTACCAGCTTTTCGGTGCCTCGGCCGAGAACCTCGGATAGCGGTTTGGGGCGGGCTGACCCAGGGCGGTTGCCTTAGAAGGTGAACCCCGTGGTCGAGGTCGCTCGGCCCGGGACGACAGTGGACGGGGAGGTGACCGCGCCGGTCGTGGCGCCCGCACCGCTGACCGACGAAGGGGGCTGGCCCCCCACCGTCGTAGGTGGGGTGGAGGTCCTGGCCGACGAGCAACCGGCCAGGCCGATCAGGAACGACAGAGCCAACCGCGCAGGCGCGGCCAACGCCGCCCTCCTGGCTGGACCAATGGTCGTGGTCATGTCCCCTTCCCCGCACCGCTGCCACCAGCTGCCACCAACTGCCACCAACTGCCACCAACCTGGCGCCCCGACGCTATATCAACTCGGTCAGTGACAGTGGGCGGACGAACCGTTACCGTTGATGTCATGAGCGCGACCGCCTCGGAAGGCGAGCGGGGCGCTCGCCCCCCAGCTCCCCGGGGAGCGGCCACCATGCGCGAGTCCCGCACCGACGGCTTCGAGCTGCGCCATCTCACCATCAACGGCCAGCGGATCGCCTACCGCCTGGCCGGAGAAGGCCCGGCGCTCGTGCTCATCCATGGGCTGGCCAGCAGCTCCGCCACCTGGCGACTGATCGGCCCACGCCTGGCGACGCGCCACACCGTCCTGGCGGTGGACCTGCTGGGCCACGGTGAGTCGGCCAAACCGCGGGGTGACTATTCGCTCGGGGCCCATGCCAGTGGAATCCGTGATGTCATGATGGCGCTGGGCATCGAGCGGGCCACCTTGGCCGGACATTCCTTCGGCGGGGGTGTTGCCATGCAGATGGCGTACCAGTTCCCGGAACGGTGCCAGCGTTTGGTACTCCTGGCCAGCGGAGGCCTGGGGCGGGAGGTCACGCTTCTTCTGCGAGCCGTGGCCCTTCCCGGGGCCGAGTTCGTGATTCCGCTGGTGCTCAGCGCCCGAGGTCGCTCCGCCCTGCTGGCCATCGGCGCCCAGTTTCGGCGCCTCGGGCTCCGGCTCGACAACGCCCGGTCGGAGATGTGGGACAGCTACTCGTCGCTCACTTCACCCGATGGCCGGGTGGCGTTCGTCCACACCGTGCGGCAAGTCATCGATCTGGCCGGGCAGCGGGTGAGCGCCCGGGACCGGCTGTACCTGGCCGCCGCCATCCCGACGCTCATCGTGTGGGGCGACCGCGACGGCATCATCCCCGTCGCCCACGGCTATGCGGCCCACGAAGCCATTCCCGGGAGCCGTCTCGAGATTCTCGCCGGGTCAGGGCACTTCCTTCCCAGCCAGGACGCCGACCGGCTGGCCGCCCTGATCGCTGACTTCACCGCCACGACCAAGCCGGCCTCGGTCGACGCGGGAGCGTTTCAGGCGGCCCTGCGACGCGGTGCGCCCGCAACCGCGCCGGCCCCGGGCCCGTGACCGCGCCTCGGTTTGCTGCTGCCCGTAAGCTAACCTACTGATGGGTAACATCCCTTCGGACCAGGGGGTTCGTCATGCCCGAAGCCGTGATCGTGGCCGCAGTCCGCTCGCCCATCGGCCGCGCGTTCAAAGGGTCGCTGGTTTCCGCCCGGCCTGACGACCTGACGGCCCAGATCATCCGGGCCGCCCTCGATCGGGTGCCCGAACTCGACCCGGCCGACATCGACGATCTCATGCTCGGGTGCGGGCTGCCGGGCGGCGAACAGGGCTTCAACCTGGCCCGGGTCGTCGCGGTCCTGCTCGGGCTCGACCGGCTGCCCGGCACCACGGTGACCCGGTACTGCGCATCCAGCCTGCAGACCGCCCGCATGGCGTTTCACGCCATCAAGGCGGGGGAGGGGGACGTGTTCGTCTCCGCCGGGGTGGAAACGGTCAGCCGGTTCGTAAAGGGCTCGTCGGACACCCTGCCCGAGACTCAGAACCCACAGTTCACCGACGCCGGCGCCGCCACCGCCGAGCGGGCCCTGGGCGGCGGGGGCAGCTGGCGGGACCCCCGCCAAGACGGCCGCCTGCCCGACATCTACATCGCCATGGGCCAGACGGCCGAAAACGTGGCCCAGATCCGCGGGGTGAGCCGCCCCGCCCAGGACGACTTCGGGGTGCGCAGCCAGAACCGGGCCGAACAGGCGCTGGCCAACGGCTTCTGGGAACACGACATCACACCGGTCACACTTCCCGATGGGACCACCGTGGCCAAAGACGACGGCCCCCGGCCGGGCACCACCCTGGAACGGGTGTCACAGCTGAAACCCGTGTTCCGGCCCGACGGCACCGTGACCGCGGGCAACTGTTGCGCGCTCAACGACGGGGCGGCTGCGCTGGTCATCATGAGTGACACCAAGGCGGCGCGGCTGGGTGTGACCCCCCTGGCACGGATCGTCTCGACCAGTGTCACCGCCCTGTCGCCCGAAATCATGGGCCTCGGCCCAGTAGAGGCGTCGCGGCAAGCCCTGGCCCGGGCCGGCATGACCATCGCCGATATCGACCTGGTGGAGATCAACGAGGCGTTCGCCGCTCAGGTCATCCCGTCGGCCGAGGATCTCGGAGTCGACATGGACAAGCTCAACGTCAACGGCGGCGCCATCGCGGTGGGCCACCCCTTCGGGATGACCGGCGCCCGCATCGCCACCACGCTGATCAACTCCCTGGCCTTCCACGACCGCCAGATCGGCCTGGAGACCATGTGCGTAGGCGGCGGCCAGGGGATGGCGATGATCCTGGAACGCCTGTCGTAGCTTCCGCCGGGGAAAGGGTCCCCGAAGTGGCGGGTACCCTTTGCGGCTTGCTCGGGCGGCGGGCGGCGGGAGGCCCGGACGGTGTGGGCTCAGGCGGGCTGCAACTCGTCTCGGGCGCCCAAGACAACGGCGGTGCCGATGGCGAGAAGCGCCGTGGCCAGGTGCAGCAGATCGTCGGAAAGATTGAGGCTGAGGATATTGGCACTCGAGCCGGTCACGATGGGCCCGGCGATGGCGAGGAGCAGGTACACCGAACCGACGATCAGGTTGACGCCTCGGGAGGCCTTCGGTCCGGCGAAGGCGGAAAACATGAGCAGCCCGCCCACGGCCAAGTGGGCGAAGTTGTGCAACGGGTTCACGCTGAACCAGTGGAGCTCCCGGCCGCCGACGGTGGCGGTGAGGTTGATCCCCTTGGTGGCCGCGAACCCGGCGGCGCCAACCGACAGGTAGACCAGCCCGAAGAGGTACCCGAACATCTGGTTGTAGGTGAGCGGGAGATGCCGGTTCGGGGGAATGCGGGCAGTCTGAAGCACTGGGACCTCCGGGAGAGAGAGTGAACAACTCGAACGGCCTCTCTACGGAGCCCCGCCACCCCCGGGATGATCTTGGCGCCCCGCGGGTGGTTGGCAGCGCCGGGTGGTGCGGGTGCTGGCGGGCACCACCTCCCTGCGGCGTGTCGGGCTGCGCCGGGCTTTGCACACAAACCCCCCGAATCCGTCGAGTTTGTGTGCAAGTGGCCGATCTGCACAGAAAGCCATCCCGGCCGGGGGACGAGGTCCAGACTTCCGCTTGGCCGATCCTCCAGATGCCCTCTGTCCGCGAAACTAGGGACGCCGCAGGATGTCGTGGTTGCAGTGAGTCCGGAACACAAGGTCTCCGTCCACGTACTCAAACGTCACTCGGTTCGCTTGGTCTACGTACGCCTCCCAGACACCTGGCGATCCTTGAACCCGATGGCTATGTAGCCCCGGATGACGAGGGTTATCGTCCAACTGTTGGATGCACTGAAGGATCGGACCAGCCTGAGCAGGCGTTTTCTTCGCCAACTTCTTCTTGAAAGCTGGCGGGATGACGACGGCCACTCAGTCGTCAGACAGCAGCCAGCGGATGGCCTCGGTTGCAGTACCGAACGTCCGACCCTCTCCGCGTGCTAGCTCATCGGCGGCCTCTGCCTCGTCCGCTTGCCACTTGGCCGACCAGTAATACAGTTGGTCCCGAGCGATGACCATCGGCATCCCTACGGGCGGGGGCAGTAGGTTGTTGCCTACCGTCACGGAGCGAGCCAAGTGCCCGGAGCGGGTTGTCCTCGGATAGATGGCCATGCTGGTCACGCCCCACTCCCTCCGGTGAATGTGCTGTTGTGAACGTCGAGGATACCTTGGAGAACTCCGATGAGTTCTGCGACGCGAGTTGGCGTGAGCGCTAGGCGGGCCAAGGGCCGCACCTGGATGAAAGGAAGCCGTTGTGCTTGCGCTATCTGCTCCTCCGGTGTCCCCACGAACAGCGGGGGTGCTGCGTGGCCCACACCCATGATTAACTCGCCCGGCCCAGCGATCTGAGCAAGAAACTGGTTAGCCGATGACACAGGAAGATCCTCCAAGCCCACCCATATCAACGGCAGTTGAAGCTCCCCCCCTGACATGATCCCAAGGGTACAGATGATCGGCCGGGGGCGCCCATCGGCCTATACGATCAGCTAACCCGCCATCCCCTTGAGGGCGAGTCGCTGACCTGGAGCGGACGCGGCGTCGATCGAGTCCACGTTCGGAGTGTTCGGGCACACAAGGGAGGACGCAGAGGAACGCTTTCGCAGGACCATCGAGCGTTGGGCGAGCTACGGCACCGCATAGGTCGAAGCGGCGTGCTGCCGACTTTGTGTGCAGGATGCCGACTTTGTGTGCAGACGGGAGATTGTGTGCAAAGCCCCTGCGCCGACCCAGGCCAAGCCTCTGGCACGATGGGACGGTGACGACGCGCGTCTTTCTCCTCGACGACCATGAGTTGGTCCGTCGGGGTGTGCGGGAACTGGTGTCGGCCGAGGACGACATCGTCGTGGTGGGCGAGGCGGCGACCGGTGAAGAAGCGATGCAGCGGATCCCCGCCACCCGGCCCAACGTGGCCATCCTCGACGTTCGCCTCGGTGGTGATCCGAGCGGGATGACCGGTGTCGAGGTATGCCGGGAGGTTCGCTCGGCCCACCCCGACGTCGCGTGCGTGATGCTGACGAGCTACGCCGACAATGAAGCGCTGTTCGCCTCGATCATGGCAGGGGCAGCCGGTTACGTCCTGAAGCAGATCCGGGGCTCGGACCTGGTCGACGCCATCCGGCGGGTGGCGGCGGGTGAGAGCTTGCTCGACCCCGCCGTCATCGCCCGGGTGTTCGAGCGCCTGCGGGCCCCGGTGGCGGATCCCCTTGACGCCCTGACCGGTCAAGAGCGCCGCATACTCGATCTGATCACCGAGGGCAAGACCAACCGCCAGATCGGCGAGGAGATGTTCCTCTCCGAAAAGACCGTGAAGAACTACGTCTCCCACCTGCTCGCCAAGCTCGGCATGCAACGCCGCACTGAAGCGGCGGCCTACGCCGCCACGCTGGCCGAGCGGCGGCGCCAGAGCCCATGAGCCCGCTGCGCAGTGTCGATGACCCCGTCCGGCTGCGGGCCCTGATCACCGCCGTCCTGGCGATCGGATCCGACCTGTCCCTTCCCGCCTTGCTGCGCCACGTCGTCGAATCGGCCGTCACCCTGGTCGACGCTCGCTACGGGGCCCTCGGCGTACTGGACGCCTCGGGCGACGGACTCTCGGAGTTCGTCAACGTCGGAATGAGCGCCGAGCAGATCGCGGCCATCGGACACCTGCCCGAGGGTCACGGCATCTTAGGGTTGCTCATCGTGGAGCCCAAGGCACTGCGCTTGGCCGACCTGGGCGCCCATGCCGACCGCTTCGGCTTCCCGGACCACCATCCGCCCATGGTGTCGTTTCTCGGTGTGCCCATCCGCGTTCGGGGCCAGGTATTCGGAAACCTGTACCTGACCGACAAACGGGGTGCGCCCGAGTTTTCCGAAGAGGACGAAATCCTGGCGGGGGCGCTGGCGGGGGCCGCCGGGATTGCCATCGAGAACACTCGCCTCTTGGCCCGGGTCCGGGAGCTCACCTTGGTCGAGGACCGCGAGCGCATCGCCGCCGACCTTCACGACACCGTCATACAACGCCTCTTCGCCACGGGACTCGGGCTGCAAGGGACGGTACGAACGATCGACAACCCGGCGGCCGCGGCTCGCATCCAGGAAGCGGTCGACGAACTGGACGAGACCATACGGCGCATCCGCTCCACCATCTTCGCCCTGCAGGGCCCCCGGGTGGCAGGACGCAGCCTGCGCGACGAGATCCTGGCTCTGGCCACCGAGGCGGCGCCCAACTTGGGTTTCGAGCCCGGGGTGCGATTCGAGGGCCTGATCGATCACGGCGTCAGCGAGGCGGTCGGCGTCCAGCTGTTGGCTGTGCTGCGCGAGGCGCTGTCAAACGTGGTTCGCCACGCCGGAGCCTCGAGGGTCAACCTGGCCGTGGAGGTGACCGGCGACGACCTGGTCGCCACTGTCACCGATGACGGCGTCGGCGCCGCCCCCGGGGAGCGGCCCGGAGGGAAGGGGCTGGCCAACCTCCACCATCGGGCCGAAGCGCTGGGCGGGACCATGGAACTCCTCGTGGGGGCGGACGGGGTGGGCACCACGGTGCGTTGGCAGGTGCCCCGGGCCTTAGAAGCCGTTCTCGAAAACCTGCCATCCGGTCATGATCTCGGCTGAGAGTCGAAAGCCGAGAGCGTCGGGTGCCTGGCTGAATGTCCTCGCTACTCCGGTCACGTGGACGTCCCAGGGAGGACGACCATCGTCTCCGATCCCATCGGTCTCGAAGGCGACGACGGCGTCTTCGATGGCCCGTGACAGGCCCGTGCCCGGACCAGGGCTGAAGACGACATCCTCGCCGAAGAGAATGAACCGCACCGGGATGATGACGGGGACGGCTCGCATGGTGGAGGCCACCCGGCCACGGCCCCCGGGGGCCAACAACGCCAGGCACGCCGCCCGGCTGAGCGACTGCCCGCTCTCCGGCTCTTGGGCCGAATCCAATCTCCATCGGGCCGCCCCCCCCGCTGAGGAAGCGGTAGTTGACCGGGAACAGCGCCGGTCCGCCGTCGACGACGAAGGCAATGCGACCGACGGTACCGACGACCAGCAGGCGGTGGAATTCACGATCGACGCAAAGGCCGTCGTCATTGCGTGATGTGGCGAGAGTCGATCTTGGAGTCGGCCACGAAGTCACCGACAGTGACCACCGACATGATGAGGAATCCGATCAGGGCGCCGAAAGCGGCGTACAGAGCGATCGAGCTGACGACTGACCAGCCCCACGCGTAGAGCAACAGGCCCCGCAGCGTTTCGCCCTTGAACAAGGTGTTGACCTGGGCCGACAATTTGGTGTTCGTGGGATCGGCCAGCGACGCCGTGCTCACCTGCGCGTAGGTCTTGCCGCCGGCGACCGATGCCAGGTGGCGGTTGATGAACCCGTTGGCGTAGGCCTTGGCCTTGGGGCCGCTGTCGACCCTCTGGCCGGCGTAGCGCTGCAAATCGGGGAACTCGGTGGGACTCAGCGCCGCGCTGCCTTTGGCGGGAAATGAGATGTTCTGCGCCGCCAGCTGCGTGTGCACCATGTTCAGGCCGAAATGGCTCCCGTAGAAGAGGAGGCCGCTGCCGACTCCCAAAATGACGACCAGGATGACCTCGACCACACGGCGGGCGGCGACAAAGCCGACGGAGGTGCCGCCCGCGGCGGCTATCCGGATAGGGGGACCACGTACTCCGGCTACGGAGGGGGCGTGGGCGGTGATGGTGGACATGGGACTTGTGCTCCTTGCTCTGGCAGACTGGCCTTAGGCTGATTGACGACCCAGGGGAAGGGCGCAGAAATCTGCGGCCCTTCGCCCTATTTGACAGTGACGGTGGTGTGCATTCCGGCGGTGAAATGACCGGGGAGGTTGCACACGAAGAGGTAGGTCCCGGGCTGGGTCAGGTCGATGACCCGGGATTGGCTGGCGCCGGGGTTGAGGTTGTCGCCGTCGCTGACCATGAACCCGGGGGCGTCCTCGGCCACCTTTCCATCGGCACCCACCGGGAGGTTGGCGGCCGCGATATCGGTGTGGAACACCAGCAACTCGTGGACCATCATGCCGGTATTGGTAATGGCAACGGTGTACTTGCCGGGCGCGACGTTGGTTGACGAAGGCGTGACCGTCATGTCGCTCAGCGTCACCGAAGTCAGGCTGACGGGGGCCGGGGGAGCGGCCACGGCGGCGGCGGCAGCCCCGGACGCGGCGGTCTGAGCCTGTCGTTTGGAATCACCCATCGCCCGTACCGCAAGTCCGACCGCCAGCATGCTGAACAGCAATGCCACCGCGGCGATGCCGAACATCATGACCGTCCAGCCGTCCCGCCGGTCGGACCGCCGCTCGACGCGGCGCTCGAGGTCTCGAAGCTCATCGAGGTCCGAACCGTGGGGAGCCGGCCCCGCCGGCGGGGATGCGGTGGTGACCGGTACGTCGAGAGTGGTTGTCATGCCAACCATCTTCCGCCCGGCCAGCACCGCCCTCTAGAGCCGGACGATGTATCCCACCGGAGCCGTTCGGCCCTAGATCGGGCAGGTCAAGCGGACGACACCGTCGGCCGACGAGACCTGGACCTCGAAGCCGGCATCGGACAGCAGGTGCAGCATGGGCTGGTTGTCGGGCTGGGTGTCGGCCACGAATTCCCGCACCCCCAGCTCGACCGCCGTCGCCGCCAGCCGCCGCGCCAAGAGGCGCCCGAGCCCGCGATGCTGGAACCGGTCGGCGATGACGAAGGCCACCTCGGCCACCGACGGTGGCTGGATCCGCTCCATGCGGGCCACGCCTACGATCTCCTCATTCACCGCCGCCACCAAGGCGAAGCGGTCAGTGCCGTCAATGGTGCAGAAATGCACGGCCTCGGCCGGCCCCAGGTGCGGGTGCACCCCAAAGAAGCGCCGGTACACCGTCTCGAAACTCAGCCCGTCGTGGAACTCGACCAACCGGCGAACATCATCGGGCCTGATCGGCCGAAGCTCCACCGACGTCCCATCAGCCAACGCGGCTTGCTCGGATCCCACCGACTCACACGCCGACGGAGATCACAGCTCGAGGGGAAGCACCCGCAACCGGCGGCCCGTGATGGTCTGAGGGCGCACGACGAACCATCGGTGGCGGCCCCCGGGGGCCCAGGTGATCAGCGTCAGCTGTCGCAGGCGCTCCGACGTGGCATCGATGGCGTCGCCGATGTCGTCGGCATGGCCATGGACCATCACACTCCAGCCGGAGCGGGCCGATTGGTCAATATGGTCCACCTCGAAGGCCACTTGGGACAGCGAAGCCCGATTGAGCACGCTGCTCTCGGAGGTGCGGAACAGCACCGAGTCACCGTCGAGGATGTAGTTGACGGGAAGTATCTCGGGGCGGCCATCGACGACAAGTCCCAAACGACCGACCTTCACCCGCGCCAAGAGCTCGAGACACTCGGCCCGCCCGAGCGTTTCAAGCTCGGCCACGCCCTCAGAATCGGTCACCGAACGAGACCTGTTTGGGGCGATGGTGGGGTTACCAAGCCACAACCTTAACACCGGCGCCGGTGACCAAAGTCTGCCCCGACGGTGACGTTCGGCCCTGTCCGCACCACCCCCAACCGACGACAATCGGAGCATGACACGGACCGAGCAAAGGACCGACACTGTCTGGGAACAGGCATTGCAGAGCCAACTCATCTCTCACGTCGAGGGTGAGCGGGAACTGCTCGAGGCCTACCAGCGGGCGGCTGACGAGTCGCATTCGGCCGCCTTCTCCTATCTGGTATCCCTAATCCTGGATGACGAACGCCGACACCACGCCATATTCGGCGACCTGGCGAGGACCTTGCAAACCGAGGTCGACCGCCGGCCGGAGGCCTTCGCCGTGCCCCGACTGGGCCATTGGGGCTTTGATCAGGAGCGCATCCTCGAGCTGACCGACAGCTTCTTGGCGCAGGAGACCACGGACGCGGCTCAGCTGCAAGAACTTGAAGCCGAACTGGAACCGGTGAAGGACACCACGATGTGGCCGCTCCTCATCCGACTCATGCAGGCCGACACCCGCAAGCACCTGGACATCCTTCACTTCATCAAGAAGCAGGTCGCTCGCGGCTGGGATGCGAGCGAGACCGACTGGTCGGGCATCGAGAAGTTCGGGTCCCGCGCTCAGTAGACCTCGGTATCTTCAACCCCGGTTTCGCGACCGCCCATGGCGGCGCGGGGGTTTGTCGTAGCTATTGGCGTTGTCGGTAGAGCTCGGCGTCTGCCCGGTCGAGAAGAGTCTCGGCCGAATCGTCTGGCTGCAGTTCCGCCAGCCCAACTGTGACCGAGCCGTGCTCAGGAGCTTCTTCCAGGGCTATGTGGACGAGCGCCACTCGCGCCGTGGCATCGACCATGGTCTGACCCGACATTGCGCAAACGAACTCATCACCGCCATACCGGATGATCAGGTCATACGAGCGCAGGCTCGCCCTGAAGGCGTCGGCAACCTCCACCAGCATCCGGTCACCAGCGGCATGGCCACGCGAATCGTTGACGTCCTTCAGGTGGTCCACGTCGACGAATGCCACAACCAGCGGTTGGGCGGTCCGTTTCGCCCTGACTATCTCGCGATCCAACTCCACGAACCCAGGACCCCGGCGGTACACACCAGTCAGGTCATCGTGGGAGGCGTATTCCCGCTCCCTCGCTGACGCCCCGCGATCGGCCAGAGCGGTGTCTCGATCAAGTTCCGCTTGATCGCGTTCTCTTGCGCCCGCCAGGCGGTCTTGTGACGCTCGCCTCCGGTCGGAGGCAGCTTCTCGCCGGGCCATCGTCGAGCGGTAGAGATCGTCTCCTTCGTCCTCATCTCGTCCCGGGCCCCCGAACAGCTCGGCGGCCTGATCTCGTTGTCCCGCCGCCAAGTCTCGCCGCTCGGCCGCGTGGTCCCGCCGCTCGCCCGCTTGGTCTCGTCGCTCCGCTGCGTGGTCTCGCTGCTGCGCCGCCTGGTCTCGCTGCTCACCGGCACGGTCTCGCTCCTCGCTGGCCTGTTCGCGATCTCGCTCCTCGCTGGTCTGTTCGCGATCTCGCTCCTCGCTGGCCTGTTCGCGATCTCGCTGGGCACCGTCGTCTCGTTGCGCACTGCCCACCGGCGGCCCGCTTTCGTGTTCGGCTTCGCCCCAACTCTCGCCAGGGGACCTGGGCAGCGGAGAAGGAATGGTCATGGGCCGAGCCGTGGACCCGGGTGGTCGGCGAGGGGGCGCACCTGGTGGAGCACGCGGACGAGCCCGGCACCGGCGGCACCGACAGCACCGTGCCCGCTGACCACGACGCCTGGCCGACTGGGACGACTCGATATGGTCAAATGAGCCGGTGAGACCGTGACCAATGCACACCTCTCTCTTCGGGGATCAGAAGAGGCGTCGGGCCTGGCTGCCGGGCGTCACCCGAGCCGGTCGTCCTTCGAAACGAGGCGTCCCTACCACCCCCACGTTACCGCGTTCCGGTGGAGCTCCCGCGGGACAAGACATTCATGCTGCTTCAAGGAACGGGCCTTAATCTGGGTTCCGGCAGCTGGCGGCTCGAACGTTGTCAGTTTATGGGTGTACGGGACCCTCCAGCTGACGCGGAACGGGGGCGCAGTGACTGCCGAACTGACAGCAGGTGGCGACCACGGTTTCATACAGCACCTCGGCTTCGGGGAGCGAATGGGCGATGCAAGTGACGCCCATTTTCCCGTATTTCCCGAGCGCCCCCAGCATGTGGAGAACGGCGCCCGTACCGGTCACGGGATCGAAGCCCAGCCCAGCCCGGTCAATGGCGTCGATCACCGCTTGCGGGCTGGCCCCGACCAGGCCCGGCTCGTGCAGGTTGTCGGTCGCGATGTAGCGCCTCGGGCCGGTCGCGGACACCAGTTCACCCGTCGCCCGGTCGTACGCCCCGTCGGTCGCCAGCCGGGCCATCCAAAACGGGTGGGTCGTCCCACCCATCCGCAGGTTGATCTCGCTCACATACACCGCATTGCCTCGCCGACCGGGCGCCACCAGGAAGTCGATCCCGAAGATCCCGATCACACCCTGGCCCGCCAGCACCTCGGCGACCTTGACGGCGGCCTCCTGAATGACCAGTCGGTACGACGAGTCGGCGGGGAAACGGCACCCGAAGTACACCTGGCCCTCGGGTCCGCTCAGGATCTGGTCATGGGTCGACAGGATCTCGACCGGGGCACCGGGGATCACTCGCACCTGGACACTGGGCGAGACCATCTCCTCCCGCCGCACCAGCTCCTCGACGATCGCTCCGTCCGCCTGGATCTTGGCCTCGAAGGATGTCCAGTTCTCATTGGGAGCACAGAACACCGTCCGCGCCTCTGACAGCTGCCGGACCGGCCTCTCCAGTTCCACGATGGCGTTGCCCTGGCCCGCGAAGCCGTAGTTGAGCTTCACCACGACGGCTTCGGCATGGGGCGCGTGGGCCCGGATCAGCTCCATGCCGCGCTCGATCTCCTGCAGGCTCCACAGGTCCTCGCTCCCCTCGAGCACCCGAGCCCCGGCCTGGCGGGCGCTGCACCGAGAGCCGGTCTTGGAGCCGAGCCACGCCAGTGCAGGCGGCGGACCGAAGAGCGGCAGCCCCAGCGACTCGGCCAGCGCCTGCTCATGGGCGGTGACATTGAAGCTGATCAGGTAGGCGTCATCGGGATCGCCTGCCAGGAGTCGAAGGCGGGCCAGGGCGTCGGGCCGGCCCAGCAACTTCTGGGTGAGCGGCATGACCTCGGGATCGTGGATGCTCAGCAGTTGCAGGCGTCCGCGCGCGCCTTCGGGGTCGGGCACGAACCGCAGGTAGTAGTCGATGATCGCCGGGTCGATCGGCAACGACGTCACGTAGATCATCCGCAGCTCCGGACGGCGCAGTTGCAGGAGCATGTACAGCAGCCGCTCCTCGTAGCGGACCACCCCGGTGATCTTAGCCAGCTCCGCCATCGAGAAGCTGAGCGAAGGAATGACCACCATCGTCCCGGTGTCCAGGCTGTCCGGACCGTGGCGAGCCAGGCGCGCGACGAACGCGTGCTGGCGCGCCTGCCAAGCGGTGATGGTGGTCGAGCTCATGGCGCCCCGACCCCGCGGACGAACGACGTGCGAACCCTTGACACCGACACATGATGCCGCGTCGGTACCGCTCAGCCGGGCGGGGCCGCGCGACACTGGTCCCCGACCGGCGAAACAGCCCTGTGGCGCCGGACAGGAGACATCCCGTGACCCAGGCAGGGTGGTACCAGGATCCGTCGGCACCGTCCCTGATGCGTTGGTGGGACGGCCAGCGCTGGACGGACGACGTTCGCCCCGGCGCGGGACCGGATAGCCCCGCACCCGGCGGCTTTTCGCCCGGGAGCTTTTCGCCCGGGAGCTTTTCGCCCGGCGGCTTTGGACCCGGGGCGTTTGGGGTGAACCCCGCGTCCGACCTGGCCGAGGAGACCAAGACCGGACGAAACGCGGCTCTGGCGCTGGTCGCGGGGGCGGCCGCCTACACCATCCGGGACATCGTCTATGCCTTTGAGATCGGTCCGATCTGGCGGGCCTACCGGCGCTGGATCGATGCTCAAGCCCAAAACGACGGCAGCACGACGCGACTGGTCCTCCCCCGCAGCGCCATAACGCTGAATCTGGTGTCGCCCGTGATCAGCCTGGTGCTGCTGGTCGTCGCCGTGCTCTTTCTCGTCTGGTTCCACAAGGCCGCCACGGTGGCGATGAGGGCGGGGTTGCCGGCCCGGCGCAGTCCCGCCTGGGCGGTGGCGGGATTTTTCATCCCGATCGTCAACTGGTGGTTTCCCTACCAGTCCGCCGCCGACCTGTTCCCTCTGGACCACCCGGGGCGCCAGAAGGTGAAGCGCTGGTGGGCCCTCTGGCTGGCCACGGGCTTCCTCGGTATCGCGGTAGGGGTGGCGTCGATCATCTCCACAGGCGCCGGGCTGGCTATGGCGGTGGTCACGGGGGCGGTGGCATTCGCGGCCGCCTCGGCCGGACGGGCGGTGATCGACGAGGTCGACCGCGTCCACGCCGGGCTCCTCGGACGCTGACGGCGACCGATGGGCGAGCGGAACGGCGGGGGAGGCGGCGGGCGGAGGTATGTCGCCCTGCTCCGGGGCGTCAACGTCAGCGGCCACAACCCGGTCGCCATGAAGGACCTCCGGGCCCTGTGCCAGGCCTTGCCGGCCGACCACGTCGAGACGTATTTGCAAAGCGGCAATGTCGTCTTCCGCTCGGCGGTGGCCGATCCCGAGCGACTTTCAGCCGCCATTGAGGCTCGGATCCGTTCGCTGATGGGCCTCGACGTTGCGGTCCTGGTGCGCTCAAGCGAAGAGCTCGATCGGGTGGTAGCCGGAAACCCCTTCGTCACCGGCGACCGGGACCGGTCACAGCTGTACGTCACCTTCCTTGCCACCCCGCCCGATTCCGGCCGGGTAGCCGCCCTCAGCGCGTCGCCGGCCGCTTCGGGATCCGATGCGTACCGGCTCGGGCGCCGGGAGGTCTATTTGTCCTGTCCCGGTGGTTATGGGCGGACTAAGCTCAACAATGCCTTCTTCGAGAGGAAGTTGGGCGTCGTCGCCACCACCCGCAACTGGCGGACTGTGACGACCCTGGCCCAGATGGCCCAGGGTTGACCGACGTTTGGTCAACCCGCCTCGGTGCAATAGTTACCGACGGTCACAAGCAGTAGCGAACAACTGATTGCTCGTCGGTCAAGCAGCGTGCCGGGGCGCGAACCAACCCAAGGCCCAGCGTTTGCCAGTCGCCACCATCTCCGAATCGAACAGCCCGGGGGGATTTTGGCGGCGGGGCCGCGGGCAGCTGGAGGGAGGTGGGACCAACGATTCGCTGTGAACCCACCAAACGCGGCGACCTCGTCAAAGTGACGTTCTCGCTGGCCGCCCGCAATGGGAGTTCCCGAGTAGCGGTGGTCGGCGATTTCAACGGCTGGCGGGAGGGGGCCAACCTGTTCAAGCGACGAGGCGACCTCGATGTGGCTTCGGTCACGCTGTGTGCCGGGCGTCGCTACGAGTTCCGCTACGTCGACGAGGACGGGACCTGGTTCAACGACGAGAAGGCCCACGGCTACGCACCCAACAAGTTCGGTGGGGACAACTCGGTGATCGACTTGCGCGAGGCCTTTCAGATGGAGCCCGATCCGACCGGAAACGGCCAACAACACGAAGCTTGAGTACTCGGTCGCGGCCGGTGACGTCGGTGGCGTCGAAGGACCCCTGTCGGTCGGAACGGATCCATCGGACAAATGGTTGTGCGTCACCCGTGGTTCGTCCCAGGATCGAAGTGGTTCTGCAGGGCGGCCAGCCGCCGGTCCCATCGTTCGCCCACGTCGCTGAGCCAGGCGGCCGCGTCGCCCAGCCCCCGGGCCACCATGCGGTAGCGCACATCGCGGCCCTGGCGTTCCCCCGCCAGCAGGCCGGCCCCGGCCAGGGCGTTCAAGTGCTTCACCACCGCCTGGCGAGAGATTGGATATCCGCCGGCCAACTCGGTGGCGGTCAGGGGTCCCTGCTGGGAAATCTGATCAAGCAAGCGCCGTCTGGTCGGGTCCTTCAGTGCTGCGAACACCAAGTCGACCTCGAGCGCGGTCACCGACGCATGATCAGCGGACGGCCCGACCGACCGTCGCATGGCCGACCGTCGCATGCCCGACCGTCGTAGGCGCGAGCGCGGCCCGAGCCCAGCATCCGAACAGCCGGCTGTCCCACCCGGTCCACGACGCGCTGGTGGTGGCTGCGGGTTGGGCCCGGGCGGTGCGGGGGCTGGGGGTCGTCGGTACCGGTTGCTCGGTGACGGTGAGGCGGGTGCCGTCCTCCTCGGGTTCGAGGTCGTAGCTCACCTGCGACCCGCCGTCTTGGCGTTCGTCCTCGGGCCACCAGCGGAAGCGGAGATGACGGCGAGGCCGCACGGCATCGATGACCCCGCCGCGGATCGTGCCATCGTCGTCGACGAAGCGAGCGTGACCACCCGGGCGCAGGTCCCACTCCACCCGGGAGCCGAACCAGGCGGACACGGCATCGGGTTCTGTGAGCGCGTCCCATAGTTCTTCGGGGCTGGCGGGGATGACGACCTGGCGAACAAGCATCTCGGCCTCCTGGCACAACGACGGGCGTGCAACTCCAAGGTTGCACATTTTCCCAGCTTCTGCAGTAACGTGCAACCCTACAGTTGCATGTTCCCGAGGAGGACGCCGTGAGCTACCTGGTACCAACCGTCATCGAGCAGTCGCTTCGGGGGGAGCGGGCGTACGACATCTACTCCCGTCTGCTCAAGGACCGCATCGTCATGCTGAACACCGAGATCACCGACAGCAGCGCCAGCCTGCTCACGGCCCAACTGCTGCATCTCGAGTCGGAGGACCCCGACCACGACATCTGCCTTTACATCAACAGCCCGGGTGGGTCCGTGACCGCCACGTTCGCCATCTACGACACCATGCAATACGTCCGGCCCGATGTGTCCACCGTGTGCCTGGGGATGGCGGCGTCGGGGGCGGCAGTTCTGCTGGCAGCCGGTGCGCCCGGGAAGCGGTTCGTCCTGCCCAACGCCCGGGTGCTGATCCACCAACCCCATGGCGGAGCCCAGGGTCAGGCGATCGACATCGAGAACCAGGCGCGGGAGATCGCCTTCCTCCGGGGCCGGGTGGAGCAACTGCTGGCCCACCACACCGGCCAGCCCATTGCCCGTATCGCCAAGGACACCGACCGGGATTACATCCTGGGTGCGGCCGACGCCATCGCCTACGGCTTGGTGGACGAGGTGCTGCTCCCCCGGGAGCGGGAGCGAGATGGCGTCGCGTTGGGGGAGAGGGTCGGATCGGACGTCCCGGCGGCAATAGCCTCCCACTGAGCTGGCCTGGGGGCGCCATCGAGCTGAGCGGGGCGGGCGGTGGCATACGTAGGCTGCGGGTGGTGACGCTCGGGGCAGTGGCTCGTATCGAAGCGGTGCTTGCCTCCCGGAGGGCCGCCGACGCCAGCCCGTCGCGCCTTCCCTTCCCCGATCGGCCCGCGGGGTCGGACTGCCTGCCCCAAATCCGCCACATCGTCGTCGTGATGATGGAGAATCATTCCTTCGACAATTACCTCGGCGTTCTCGGCCGGGGTGACGGGCTCCCGACCGACGAGCACGGCCTCGTGTGTGCCACGAACCCCACCTCGGACGGCGTCCCCGTCCTCGCCACCCATCTCGGGTCCACCACCCAGCACGTGGGCGTGCCGACGCAGTCGTGGGAGGCAAGCCATCTCCAATGGGACGACGGAGCCAACGACGGGTTCGCCCGGGCGGCGGAGGCGGGCCATCCCGATGACGGGCCGGCAATCGCGATGGGGTACTGGACCGCGGCCGACTTGCCCTTCTACCACGGCCTCGCCCGGACGTTTCCGTTGGCGGACCGCTGGTTCTCGTCGTGCCTGGGGCCGACCTTCCCCAACCGCCGTTTCCTGCTGTCCGGGACCGCCAATGGCCTGACGAGCGATTTGCTGGCAGAGATTCTCGACTACCCGCAAAACGGGACGATCTTCGATCTCCTCACCAGCCATGGCATCAGCTGGGTCAACTACCACTCGGTGTCCCACACCGGCCCGATCCTCCGCCGGGTCGCCGGCGTGCACAGCCACCGGGTCGGGCGGCACCTGCGGCGCATGATCGGTCGGCTGCGGACCGAACCCGGCGCGGCCAAAAGGTTCCTGCAGTTCAGTGGCGACGCCTACCCCCTCGGCCTACTTCGGTATCTCGCCCACCTGCGTTCGATCGATCAGTTTTGCACCGACGCGGCGCGGGGCAAACTCCCGGCGGTGAGCATTGTCGACCCCGACTTCTGTGCCGACTCTGAGGAGAACCCGCAGGACATCCGCCTCGGGCAGGCGTTCGCGGCTCGGGTCATCAACGCGGCCATGGGCGGGGCCGACTGGATGGGGACGCTGCTGGTCTGGTGCTACGACGAGGGAGGCGGTTATTACGACCACGTCCCGCCACCGGCGGCGCCCGAACCGGACGAGCGCCAGCCCGAGGCCGAGGGACCGTGGCGCTTCGACCGTTACGGCTTCCGGGTGCCGGCTGTTTTGGTCTCTCCCTATGCCCGCCCGGACTACGTGTCGCACGTGGAACGGGACCACACCTCGGTGTTGAAGCTGATCGAGCGGAAATGGAACCTACCATCGATGACCGCCCGGGACGCGGCCGCCGACGACTTGCTCGACATGGTCGATCTCGACGCGCCACCGGCGTTCGCCACCCCTCCCGATCTTCCTCGGGCGACGGTGTGAGTCGCCTACCTCGGGCGACGGTGTGGGTTGCCTACCTCGGGCGACCGTGTGAGTCGCCTACCGCGGCAGACCGCGTCCACCGCGCCCGGATTGGGCCGGGTGAGGGTGCAGGCCTTCCGAGGTCAACGAGATGGGCCATTTCGGGAGGCAGGGACAATGGGGTGCGTTGCCTTCCACCGCCCGGGTCAGTAAACCCAGATGGTGGTCCCGATCGGGTCGGAACCAGAAGCCCAGATCCAGTCGATCGCCTGGTTGGACACTCGGACACAGCCGTGGGAAACGGGGCGGGGAGGAACGGAACCGTCGCCGTGGATGGCGATTCCGCCCACGAAGAACTTGGGCCGCCAAAGGACGCCCAGCGACGACACGCGGGTGCCGTTGACTTCCGAGAAGGTGGTGAAGTGGCCGGTCGGAGTGATGGCGACCTGTCGGGACCCGTGGTCGTAATAGACGTAGCCGCCTCCGGTGGAGGTGTTGAGTGCCGCGTCCAGATGGCCGTTGGTCACGATTAGGACCAGCTGATGCGCCAGGTCCACCTCGATGAGGTGCCCGGAGTTACTCTTCGGCGCGGCCTTCGTGCCCGCGGTGAGTGCCGCCGCGGTCGCAGGGTCGATGACGCCGGAGCGCGGGAGGCCGGTCACTTTCTGCAGGGCGAACACAGCCTGCTGGGTCGTCGTCCCGTATTGGCCGTCGGCCGTCCCGAGCCAGTAGCCCAAAGAGGTAAGGCGCTGCTGGAGCTGGACGACGGCGGGACCGGAGCTGCCCACTTGTAGCTCGGCCGGATGGGCGGGCGGGGCGGCCGTGGTGGCCGGGGTCATCACCGTGGTGGGCACCGGACGGGTCGTGGGGGTCGTGGCGCCTTGCGTACCCGGGGCAGGAATGGCCGGCGGGCCACTGGCCGGCGCGCCCGTTGCGCCGGTTGCGCTGGTGGCGCCGGTTGCGCCGGTTGCGCCGGCTGGCGACGGCGACGACAGACGGGTGGGCGACGACGCCCGGCAGCCGTTCACACCCACGAACACGACCAGGGCGATTGTGGTCAGGCAGACCGGGCAACGCGACCTGCGGAGTGCAGCCGGGGACCCCGCCGGGAAGAAACGGGGGTGAGTCACGGCCGCATACTTTCACGAGCCCGGCGGCGGCTGACGCCCACACCGAGGCCGCCGCTCAGCAACAAGCCGGCGGCGAGCGACATCGGAACGGACGTGCCCAGGCCGGTCAGGGGGAGGAATGACGCCTGGGCCACCGCGGGTGGCAGAGGCGCGGAACCCGCTTGGGCCGGTCGGTCGACCGCGAGACCAGTCACTTCCGGGGCCGTTGTGGATGCCCGCAGGCGAGAGAGGACACTGGACCGCCCGAAAGTCGAGCCCCCACCATTGGCCCGATGCCCGGAATGGCCAGGGTGGGAGATGTTGGAGCCACGAACCGGGCCGAATGGCGAGGCCGGCGCACGAACGATCGGGGCGCTGGGCCCGCTGGACGCCTTGAGCATGACGACGGCCGATCCTGAGTCGCCCCCCACGGCCCGGCCTCGGGCCGAACCCGATTTGCCGGTCCGGCACAGCAGCGAGATCGATCCCCAGACGTTGGTGATGCTGATGGCGCAGTTTCCCGTTCCACCCGACGTGACCAGCGCCAGTGAACTGCCGCCCGAGCCGGATGCCGCCTGGCCCGCACCGTTGTTTGGGGCGCCCGCCGGGCCCGATGCCATCAGCACCAGGGCCGAGCCGGACGGGCCTCCGGTCGCGCTGCCGGACGCGGGACCAGAGTCACCGGTGATGCAGATGACCGACACGGTGGCCATCACGTTGACCAGGAAGATGGTGCAGCTCCCGGTGCTGCCCGACGAGATGACCGCCATGGCGTTGCCACCCGCACCGCTGTTTGACGTGCTGCTCGAGCCGCCCGACGTGGCGGGCCCACTCGGCCCGGCGGCCACGAGCGTGGCCGAACCGGACCGCCCGCCGCCCGAGGTCCCGATGGCATCGCCAGAGTTGCCGGTGATGCATATAACCGTGAGGCCGGCCCGAATGTTCACCAGATGGATGATGCAGTTGCCCGTTCGACCGGAGCTAACCGTGGTGGAGGCGTTTCCCCCGGCGCCGCTGGCCGCGGCACCGGGCGGTGATCCGCCTGGGATGTCTGCGCTGTTTCCCTCCGCCGCCCCGCCGGAGACGCTGGACGGGCCAGGGGAGCCAGCGGCGGCGCTGGCCTCAGCCGATCCGACGGTGCCGGGCGTGCAGCTCACCGACAATGTCGCGGCCGTATTGGTCGTGGTGAGGACGCAGTTGCCCTTGATACCGGTGGTCGCCAACGAGGATCCCTGGCCGGGAGCGCCGGTGGAGGTGGTGGTACTGGCGCCGCCGGACGAAGTCACGATGGCGGTCCCCTGTCCGGCCGCGCCTTGATTTGGACCGGGGACTCCCGTCACCGCCCCCGAGTCGCCCCCGATGCCCACGCCGGTGGCGCTACCGGAGTCGCCCGTGGCGCACCGGACCGACAGGGGGATCATCAGATCCGTGACCGAGATGTTGCAGTCGCCCGTACCGCCCGAGGCGGGAGAGGTGACACCGGGACCACCGGGGCCGCTGGCGGCATTGTTCCCCTGGGTGGTGGCGGGGGCCGGTGCTGCGGCCGCACCCGAGCCCGACGCCTGACCTGGGCCGGACGCCTGACCCGAGCCCGACGCCTGACCTGGGCCGGACGCCTGACCTGCGCCCGACGCCTGACCCGAACCCGAAGCGGCCGTCCCTGGGCTCGACGGAGCCCCCGCCTCCAGCCGGGGCGGAGGTTGGGCGAATGGAGGGATGACGCTCGTCAGGTCGGCTGCGATGGGAACCCAACTCGACCCCGGGGCTGGTTCCGGGCCGCCCGACGCGGCCGGCCGTGGTGGCGGCCCTGGTGCCGGCCGTGGTGCCGGCCGCGGCTCATGGGCCGTGCTGATCGCTGGGGGCGCGCTGGTCGGAGGGGAGGCGGACAAGCCCGCTGTCATAGCGATCGCGCCGAGTAGGCCAAACATGAGAGGACTCCGGTCAACCGGAAGATTGGACAGTCTGTCAGAGCTTAGATGTCAGAGTCTGGCTGAAACACGATGGTCCGTTCGATCACGATCGGGTCCGGGGCAACGTAGATGTTCGGTCTTCAAACTGGGTCGTGTCGGGGTCGAATGGTTCGGGCAGTAAGGTCGGGCGCCGGCCCCATGGGCGGCGGGAGGAGGATCCGTGGCAGACGGAGAGGACTGGAATAGCGGCATCATCAAGGAGTTCCGGGCGCAAGGTGGAAAGGTTGGGGGACAGTTTGAGGGTGCCCCGATGCTGCTCCTCACCACAACCGGGGCCAAGTCGGGGAAGCGACGCACGGTCCCACTCATGTACTTGCCGCATGGAGACCGGGTCGTGGTCTTCGCCTCCAAGGCCGGCGCCGCTACCAATCCCGACTGGTATCACAACCTCGTCGCCCACCCCATGGCGACGGTCGAAATCGGCACCCGGGTGTTTGACACGACTGCCACCGTCGAGACCGACGAGGTTCGAGACCAGCTGTTCGCCCAGCAGGCCGAGCTCTATCCCGGATTCGCGGAGTACCAGCGGATGACCAAGCGCAAGATCCCGGCGATCAGCTTCCCCTTGGGCAGCCACGGGTCCCGCTGACAACTAAACGCGGCATCACTTGACTTCCGCTTAGCCCTCCCGGCGCCAGCAGGGGTGGGAGAGGGGCGTCGTTTATCGACCGGGGGGCGTCCACAAACCCGCACCCCGGTTGCGTCTCACGCCGGAGCAACGCGGAACGATCGTCTCGGAAGTCCCGGGTCCGCCGGTGCCTTCCGACAGTTTCGGCGCCCCGTTGGGCGAATGACTTCCTTCGTCACCGATGGATGCTCAGGCGTGGCATCCTCGCGGTCGCGGGCGCGCTCGGGCCAATTTCACGAATAGGGCACCGCCATCTGAGAGGACCGCACCGCCGGGGTTTCGAGGGGGAGAGCTTGACCGAGACGATACGCCCGGCCGCCGCCCCGTAACTCGCCATTGCCGCCACCGTCGGGCGACGGGTTTCTCGAGGGGGAACGTTGAATCAACGCTCGGGCGCGGAGGGCGATATGGGCGAAGTCCCCAAAAACCACAGACGTGCCCGACGAGGCGTCGGCGAGGCATACGGCGTACGTGGGCAGGGTGTCGGAATCAGCACTCTCTGACGCGTTAGTTACTTATTTCCTTAGGTGTCAAGTTTGGATAGTGCAAATAGTCGCAGCATGTCGTATCGTATCCCCCGTAACGTCTTATCATGTAAAGGGAGTTCAATGGCCAAACTGCAAGTTGTCAGCTACAACTACACGTGTGATGTGTGCGGCGGCACAATCCCCGACTCGGACGGCGTGGGCGCGACCCGAATCGTTAGCTGGGACGGCACGGACTACGTCGTCGATGTCTGCGCAAGTCACGCTTCGCAGTTGGGTGAACTCCTCACTCAGCTGAAGGGTTTTGTCGATGCCGGCCATCGCGAAGCGGGGCGTCGCGGTCGTCGGGCCGTTGCCGCCACCAACGGCTCGTCCCCGCGAGCGACGCGGGGACGTCGGGCGGCGTCAACATCGTCCTCCGGCACCGCCCCCAAGCGCGGTGACGTCGGCATCATTCGGGCCTGGGCCCGGGACAATGGCTACCAGGTCAGTGAGCGTGGCCGCATTCCTGCCACCCTGTTCGAGGCCTACGACGCCGCCACCAGTGCTCCGGCACCGGAAGAGACGCCCAAAGAAGCGCCGGCTCGCAAGCGTGCCGCCCGTAAGGCCTCCCCGGGTCGCAAGCGCACCGGCCGAAAGGCAGCCCCGGCCGAAGCCGAATAGGTAGCACGCTACACACGAAACGGGCAAATCAAGCATTCTCGCCAGCCCGAGGGCGCAGCCGGAACACCGGAGACCGCCCTCGGGCGTAGGCGAGAACCCCCGAACTCAGAACAAATGGCCAGTCAGGGGCGCGAGGGAACGTTGCACAACTCGACCAGCTGCCGCGCCACAGCGTCGGCGGACACCATGTCGATCTTTGCCGATCGTCGGTCCCTGACTTCGACCAGGCCATCGACGAGCCCTTTGCCCACGACGACTACGGTGGGCACGCCGATTAGTTCGGCGTCTTTGAACTTCACACCGGTGGAAACACCGGTCCGGTCGTCATAAAGGACGCGCACGCCCAATGAGGCCAAGTCGGTCGTCAGTTGATCGGTGAACTCCGAGACCGAGGCGTCCGGGCGGGCGGCGACAACGTGGGCGTCCGCCGGTGCGACCTCCCGTGGCCAGCAAAGGCCCCGTGCGTCCAGGGTGGCCTCGGCGATGGCGGCCACGGCACGCGACACACCGATCCCATACGAGCCCATGGTGACGCCGACCTGCCGCCCGTCGGGACCCGAAACCTCGAGGCCCAACGCCTCGGCATACTTCGGTCCGAGCTGGAAGATGTGACCGATCTCGATCCCCCGCCGGAGCAGGAGTCCGAAGCCGCACTCCGGGCACGGGTCCCCGCTACGAACCTCGGCGACATCGACGACGACGAGCACGTTTTTGAGCGTGTCGGCCGCCGCCCAGGGACGGTCCGACCGACGGAGATCGGCCCGTTCATTGAGATGGTCAACGAGCGTCTGGATGGTCGGGGTACCAGGAGTGTGCTCGACATAGGCCGCGGGCGTGGCTTCGACGGCCTGGGTACGGGTTGGGGCGGTGCGGACCGCCTCGGTATTGGCCGCATAGCCGCACCTCTCGCATAGGACGAAGGTGTCCTCGCCGGCGTCGAGAGGCGCGAGGAATTCCTCGCTGGCTGCTCCACCCATGGCACCGGACGTGGCCGCCACGATCACATACGGCAACCCCAGCCGGTCGAACGTGCGGATGTAGGCGGCCCGATGCGCCTGGTAGGAGTCAAACAGGCCGCCGGCATCAAGGTCGAACGAGTAGGAGTCCTTCATCACAAACTCCCGGCCGCGCAACAATCCTGCTCGGGGCCGAGCCTCGTCGCGATACTTGGTCTGGATTTGGTAGATGGACAACGGCAGGTCTTTGTAGGACGTGCAGATGTCCTTGACGAGCAGTGTGAACATCTCCTCGTGGGTGGGGCCGAGCAGATAATCAGCTCCGCGCCTGTCCTTGAGGCGGAACAGGTTGTCGCCGTACTCACTCCATCGTCCGGTCGCCTCGTAGGGCTCACGGGGCAGCAGGGCGGGGAAATGGACCTCCTGAAACCCGGCTCGGTCCATCTCCTCGCGCACGATCCGTTCGACGTTGCGCAGCACCATCCAGCCCAATGGCAACCACGAAAAGATTCCCGGCGCCGCCCGCCGCACATAGCCGGCCCGGACGAGGAGCCGGTGGCTGGCCACATCGGCGTCGGAAGGGTCGTCCCGGAGGGTGCGGAGGAACAACGACGACATGCGAAGGGGCGGGACGACGGCCATAGGCCTTCAAACGTAGAGGCCGACTGGGCCTCATGTGGGTGACCGGGGCGTCTCAGCTCTTTCCGCGCAGTCAGTGGTCGTATAGCGCCCTCCATCTGACGCGGGACCGCCAACTGACAACGATCGTCGTCGCTCATCTAGGGCCGGTGGTTGACTGTGCGTCGTGGCTGCGATGCGGATATCCGTCGGGGGGACTGGCCTCTTCGGGCTGTTGTCGCTCGGGGCGACCGTGGTTGTCATCGGCGCCGTCTTCTATGTCCTGGCCGAAATGATGCGGGCCCGACAGAGGCGGCATCCGGTTGGTCCTGCCGCCCGGCATGCCCTGCGAGCTGCCGTCCTCCCGGCCGGTGCGGGCCTGGTCGTGCTGGCCGCAGTGGGAGCGGCCGTGGTCCTCCTCGTATTCCTCGTGTTCTATCTGGTCGTCGCCGCGATCGTGGCCGCGTTCTCGGGAAACCCGCACGGGTTGGGTTCGGTCATCGCCACTCTGGCAATCGCCTTGTTCTTGACGACGGCGCTGGGCGCCGCGGCTCTGGCCCTCACCGGAACGGCACTCGTCCGGACCTGGCGGCTCAAACGGCGGGACGGCCCGGGCCCAAGGCCGGTTGGTTCGCCCCGGCGACCCAACCGTTGAGCTCCGCCGCTCCTACGTCAGGGTGGCGACGGTCATGACGATGTTGGCTCTGGTCACCAATGACGATGGCGTCGACAGCGACGGGATCCGGACCTTGGCTCATGTGGCGCGAGCAGCCGGATTGGACGTCGTTGTCGCCGCTCCGGGATGGGATGCCAGCGGTGCCGGTGCCTCGATCACCGCGGTCGAGGAGGGCGGCCGGTTCCGGGTCGAGCAACGGGTCTGGGGCGACGGGCGCATCGGCACCGTCTTCGCAGTCGAAGCCTCGCCGGCCTTTATCGTTCGGGCTGCTCTGGGCGGTGCGTTCGGGGCGCCGCCTGACCTGGTCCTGTCGGGAATCAACCACGGCCCCAACACCGGCCGCGCCGTGCTGCACTCCGGCACCGTCGGTGCCGCCCTCACCGGATCCGTCCATGGCCTGCGGGCCATGGCGGTCTCCATGAGCGTGGGCCCTGACATGCATTGGGAGACCGCGGCCCACATCGCGGGGATTGCCTTGCAATGGCTTCTCGGCTCAGAGGATGCCCAGATGCTCAACGTCAATGTGCCCAATGTCTCTCGAGAGCGGCTGGGCGGCTTCCGGCGGGCCCGCCTGGCCGCGGTTGGGGCGGTCCAGTCGACCGTAACTGAGGCCGACCAGGGGTACATGAAGATCGCCTACCACGACGCGGACGCCGACCAGGAGCCGGGCACCGATGCCGCCTTGCTGGCCGCTGGGATCGCCTGCTTCACCCCGCTGCAGGCGACATGCGAGGCTCAGGAAGTCGACACGCAGGGTCTCGGTGCAGCCAAGGGTCGAGGGTGATAGCCGCTCGGGCGGCCCAACACCCGCGTCAGGCCAATCGAGTGAGGTTGCTAGGGCCGACGACGGGCTTTGTGCGCCATGACCGTCGCACCGTTTTCAGTTGGCACCGGATGAACGATCTGCGCCGCCACCTCGCGAAGCTTGATGTTCATCCGCTGCGACGCTCGACGCAGGATGTCGAAGGCCTCATCGTCTGAGACATCGGTGCGAGCCATGATCATGCCCTTGGCCATGCCGATGAGATCACGGCTGGCCGCCTTGGCCTCAAGCTCCGCCCCTCGCTTGGCGCCGGCCAGGGCCACCGCGGCATGGGCGGCAAAGACGGACCCCACCGCGACGTCCTGATCGTCGAACGCGTGAGGCAGGGAGCTGTACAAGTTGAGCGCCCCCATGGTGTCCTCGCGGGCGAAGAGGCGCAGTGACAAGATGCTGTCCACACCCGTCAGTTCAAAAGCGCGCCGGGCGAAGTTGGGCCAGCGATGCTCTCGGGAGAGCGAGCCGGTAACGAAGACCTCATGTTCCCTGATCGCATCGATACAAGGTCCCTCCTGGGTTTCGGACTGGATCTGGTCCACGATGCGAGGTAGTTCGTCACTCCGCGACAACGACGTGATCCGGGCGCCCTCGGCAATCGAAATCCCCGCCGCCTCACAACCCACCACTGTCGCCACGGCCAGTTGGCAGATACGTTCCAGCGTTGACTCAACCTCGCGCTCCTCCAGCAGGACCCTGGCCACCTCAGCAAAGGTCTCGGCCAGCTCGAGGTCGTGCGCTGGCCTTTGGGCTATGTCATCAATCCTGGGATGTGAGACCGTTTCTGGCTCCGTTCTGAGGTTGAGATCGTCGACCAAAGGCGTCGCCAACCTCTTGCTATGAAATGGGCTGAGCAGTCGGCTGGGCGACGAGCGCGAGGAGTTCGGCAACCTGGAGGGGTTTCACCAGGTAACCGTCCGCTCCGTGGGACCGGGCCGCTTCGCGAGTCGCCGAGCCCTTGTGGAAGGAACACACGACGATTCGAAGATCGGAGAACTGACCCCGAAGGGCACCGATGGTGGCGAGCCCATCGGTCACGGGCATTTGTATCTCCACCAACGCAACATCGGCCTGCTCGGCGCGGATCTGCGTTTCGGCCTCGCTCAGGCTCCCCGCCAGCCCGACGACGGTCAGCGAGGGACATCGGTCGACCAGCATGCTCATGATCGCCCGGCGCTCCTCCCGGGGATCGATGAGCACCACCCGCAGTACGGGATGCCCTTCGGGAGCAGCCGATTGAATCTTTTGGCTGGTGGGCGGGGCTAGGAGTGCGCTCGTCACGGCACGAGTCGCATTCCGGGCGCAGTGTCGCGCCTCAGCTGCCGCAGGAACACGATCGGTGTCATCAGGGGGCGACCTTCCTGGTCTGTTGACGCATGAGTCGATGCGCTACCAGGGTCCCGAGCAACGCTCCCGAGGCCGCTCGGAAGCCCGAGCCGGTCCGACACGGCAGGGAGTCTTCGCCGTGTCAACCTCCACGGTACACCCGTACCCGGCGGGATAGCTCCGTCCGGCGAAGGATTGGCGCCCGCCGCTAGTGGCTCTCGGATGCCGGCGCCTGGAAGTCGACGTCGACAGTCTGCTCGGGCCGACGCACCTCCTCGCGGGCGATATCGCCCAGCACCTTACGGTCGGCCTCGGTGAGCGGCGGCTGGACGATACTTCGGGGCCACAGCCGTCGTGTGGACACCACATTGGCCTCGGCCGCGTACAGCGTCATGGTGAACACCAGCGACAGCCAGCCGATGAGGCCCAAGACGAAGCCGAACTGGCCGTACACCGCTTGGGCGTGGCGCAATTGATGTTGGATCAACGCCGTGCCTCCGGCGGTCAGGACCGTGTAGCCGATCCCGCCTCCGACCGCCCCGCGCACCAGGTCCCGAGTTGCGATCTGACGTGGGGTGAGGAGCCGGAACATGATCACGTAGAGCGCGACGTTGAGACTGGCTTCGGTGACGATCGCCAGCACCCGTTCGCCTGCCCCGTGGCCACTGCCGGTGACAAACCCGCTCACGATGGCCGTGACCGCCATCCCCGTCCCCAGGGCGATGAACAGCAACAGGCTGCGGACCAGGCGGGGCACGAATCCCGGCCGGACCACTCCGGGCACATTCCAGATCTGGGCCATGGCATGCTGACCGGCCTGCGCCACGCCGAGGGACCCATAAAGCAACCCGAGTAGCCCCGTGGCGAGGCCAACCGTGCTGCCCCGCAACGGATGGGCGACGTTGCGGCCGATCTGCTGGCCGTAGACTGGAAACTGGCTGAGAGTCGAGCCCAGGATCCCACTCTCTAGCCGTTGGTTGCCGATGAAACCCAAGATGGTCGTCAACACCAGCAGCAAGGGGAAGAGCGCCAAGAAGCCGTAGTACGCCATCATGGCGGCCAGCGACGAGCCGCGGTCGTCCCCGAACTTCTTGAAAACGGCGAAGACGAACCTCAGCCCCGGGGTTCGCTGCTGCCATTCGTCGATGACGCGGATGACGCGCTCGATCGGGTTCACTCGAGAAACCGGGTCACCCCGGCCGGGCCGGGTCACGCCGAACGGGCCGATCGACCGGCGGACCCCCACTCGGACCGTCGACGACCAGGGCCGCGACAGGGTCCCGGAAAACCGCGTTAATCCCAAGAACCCGCACGCTGTTCTTCCTTCTCGCGCCTCGATCAGCCCCCTGCTGCTGAAGGGTGAGCGACTTCTACCCCCGCTCCAGAGAAGCAAACGACGCTAAGAGAATTTCCCCCTCAACGCGGCTGGCATGCCGCTCGGGCGGGACGGGTAGGACGCACTTGAGATGGAGCGGCATCCGTGACCACCCTCACCGATCGGCCGGTGGTGCCGGCCCGGGCGGTCGATGATGGGCCGCACCCGGAGCCACTGGGACCTGAAGACGTCCACAAGACGAGGGTCGCGACCCGACGGTTACGGGCGCAGGTGCGGACCTTGCGGCCGGTCCTGGCCCGTCCCTGGGTCGACCACGTCAACGGCGAGATGAAGTGGTTCGCCGCCGCGCTGGGCGAGGTGCGGGATGCCGATGTGCTGCACGAGGAGCTGGAGGGTCACCTGGCCACGCTGCCCGAGGCCGATTCGACGGCCGCCCGAGCCCTCGTCGCCCGGCTGCTGATCGAACGAGAGTCGGCCAACGCTCGCCTTCTGGCCGTGCTGGAAAGCGACCGTTTCCGGGTGCTGGTCGACCAGCTGGTTGCCTCGGCCGCCGACCCCCCGCTGCGGGCGGACGATCCCCGGGCCCGCGCGCCCGCGGCATCGGTGCTGCCTGCACTGGTGGCCAAGCGCTGGAAACGGCTACGACGAACCGTCAAGGAACTCGGGGAAGACCCCGCCAACAACCGCCGCGAGTGGCCTGACGCGTGGAAGCAAGCGCGGACGAAGCGCGTCCGTCGTTGGCTAGGCGGTAGCTCATTCTCGTCGCCTGATTGAGGGGCGACGTTCCCGGGTAGTCCCACCGGGATGAAACAGCTGGCGTACCAGCCTCTGGCGATCCTGACGAGGGTTGTTGGTGGGCTTGTCGAGCACGCCACCGGTACCTGGCCGGGCGACTGACGGGCCCACAATGCTGCGTCGCTGGCTCGCCTTGTTTTGTCTGGCTTATGCGGCGTGGATCGTTCTTTCGTGGACGAAAACGGCGGAGCAGTTACTGGTCGGGGCGGCCTGCGCGGCCGTAGTCGCCTTCGTGTGCGCCCCGCTGGGGCCGGTTGCGGCCCCGTGGGCGATCCTGGCGCCCCGGCGCCTGGTCGCCACCCTGGGCACCGCCGGGTGGGCGCTCGGCCAGATCGTGAAGGCCAACCTCTCGCTGTCCCGGCGCATCTGGTCGCCCAGCCGCCCGCTCCGGCCCGGCATGGTGATCGTCCCCACCGAAATGGAGAGCGAAGGGGAATTGGCCGCGGTAGGGCTGATCTCCTCGCTCATCGTCGACAACCAGCTGGTCGACCTCGATCCGCGCCGCCATGAGCTGCTGTATCACACCGTGTGGATCGATGATGAAGACCCCTCGCGGAACCGAGACCGGATAAACGGTCCCATCGAGGACCGCATCAAATCGATCGAGGGGCCATGACCGCGGTCTACGGGGGCATTTGCCTGGCCGAGATCGCGGTCATGCTGCCCCTGCTCGTCCGGCTGGCCTTGGGACCAACTGTGTCCGACCGGATCGTGGCCTTGAACACCATTTCAACGCAAGCCGCGCTGGCGGTGCTGTTCTTCGCCGCCTTCGCGCAACGGCCGATCTATCTGGACCCAGCTTTATGGCTGTGCTCGTTCAGTTATTTGGGCACGGTCGTGTGGGCTCGGCTGCTCGAGCGGGACCTGCTGTGAAAGAGGTCGTCGTGATCGCGCTGGCCGTCGTGGGCGTGGCTTTCTCCCTGAGTGGTGCGGTGGGAATTCTGCGGATGCCCGATCTGTACACCCGCATCCAATGCTCCTCCAAGACCATCACGATGGGCGCTCTGCCGACCCTTGTCGCCCTCGTGGTGGCGGAGGGGCCCAAGTCCGACTACGGCAGCCGGACGCTCATGGTGGCGGTGCTGCTTTTGATCGTCAATCCATTGTCGTCCCATGCCCTGGCCCGGGCCGCCTACAAGCGGGGCGTACCGATGTGGCCCGGCTCGGTGACCGATCAGGGTGCCCAACGACGTCTTTCGGGCGGCGAACAATCTCCGAGCGAGGGTTGAGTGTTCTGGGCCATTGACTACGCCTGCTTGATCGGCATCCTCGTCAGCGCGGTGGCAGTGGTCCGCATCCGCAATCTCAACGGCGCCGTCATGGCCCTTTCAGGGGTCGGGACCATCCTCAGTCTGCTCTTCGTTGTCCTCGGCGCACCCGACGACGCCCACTCCGAGGTCGTCGTGGGCGCCATCGCCCTTCCCACGCTCTACCTGATCGCGATCGGGAAGGTCCGTAGCCACGTGACCGACGACGGAGACCTCGGGGAGGTGGGGGAGCGCGGTGGTGGAAGCTAGGCCTGAGGTCCTCGACGACGAACCCAGCCATCGCCCCGCAGTGGGGATCCTGCTGGTCGCCGGGGTAGCGGGCATCTTGACGGCCGCGGTCCTGGCCCTGCCCCGCGAGGACGCACCACTTCCCGCCATCGCCCGCTACGCCATGACGGTGGCCCTACCGCAGTGGCACACCACCGAGCCCGTCAGCGAGGTCGTGTACGGCACCCGGGGCTTCGACACCTTCGGCGAGACGTTCCTGCTCCTGGCCGCCATTGTGGGGACGAGCACGATCACCCGCCGACGCGAACGACGCCGGGGTTTCATCGGCGAAGAGCTGGCCGGCCTGAGGGAGCAGCGTCAGGTGGGCGCCACCCCCGGGTCGGGCGAGGGCGTCGGGTCAGCGGAGGCCCGCCAGGCCTGGGCGGCCGAGACGGAGGAGCAGGGCGACCGCCTGCAACCGGTCACGCCCGACGACACGCCGATCGGAACCCCGGGACCGGAAACGGCCGTCGCCATGTCCGTCGTGGTCCGGGCGGCCGTGCGAGCGGTGGCGCCGATCTTGTTCCTGGCTGGCTTCTACCTGGTGGCATGGGGGTATTCGCCGGGCGGCGGCTTCCCCGGCGGGGCGGTGCTGCTCGGCGTCGTCCTGTTCGTCTACGTCGCCTACGGATACCGCAGGGTGGAGCCGGTCATCCGGCCCGGCCTGGTCGAGCCGGTCGAGCTGGCGGGGGCCTTGGCCATCATCGCCATCGAGGCTTTCGGGCTGTTCCTGAAGGGATCTTTCTCGGCCAACTTCCTGCCCCTGGGGCCGGTCGGGACCATCCGCAGCGGTGGCGTCCTCCAGGCCTTCTCGGTCTCCGAATTCATCGAGGTCGCCACCGGGTTGATCCTGGTGGTGTTCGGTCTGCTCAGCATGGGCCACGACTGGACCGAGTTGCCGTGATCGTGGGCAACTACCTGGCGGGAGTGGCCCTGTTCAGCCTCGGGCTGTACGCCGTCTTGACCAAGCGAAATCTCATCAAGATCATCATGGGCCTGTCCCTGATGGAAGCCGCCACCTACCTGCTCCTGCTGTCGTTCGCCTACCGAGCCCATTCGACCGCCCCGGTCCTGCTGAATCCGCCCGGTGGCCTGTCGCCCGACCAGCTGGCCCAAGGCCAGGTGGCTGACCCGGTGCTGCAAAACATCTGCCTGACGGCCATCGTCATCGGCGTGGCCGTGACTGGCGTGTCCCTGGCGGTCACGGTGCGCATCGCCCAGCACTACCGCACCCTCGACAGCGACCGGGTTCGGGCCATGCGGGGCTGAGGCACAGATGTCGACCGCCGCCTTGTCGTCGCTGCTGCCCCTGGCAGTAGCGATCCCTCTGGCGGGCGCGGTCGTCGCGCCCCTCGCCGGCCGCGTCGGGGGCCGCCTTTCCGGCCGCCTGCCGGTGATCACTTCGATCCTCTCGCTGGTGGGCTCGACGACCGTCCTCGTCATCCTGGCGCCCTCGGTCTACCGGGGCCACCAGCTGACGCACTACATGGGACATTGGGTCCCAGTGGGCGGTGCCGCCCTGGGTGTCGCCTTCGCGGCCGACCCCTGGGGTCTCACCTTTGCCCTGGTGGCGTCGGGCATCGGCGTCCTGATTCTTCTCTTCACCCTGTCCGACCAGACCGACCTGGGCGGCCGCGAACTCGGCTCGTTGTCGTCCCTCTTCCTCCTGCTCGACGCCGCCCTCATCGGAGTCGCCCTCACCGGGGACGTCCTCAATCTCTTCGTCTGGTTCGAAGTGGCGGCCTTGGCCAGCTATGCCCTGACCGCCTTCTTCCTGGAGCGTCCCTTCGCCCTGGAGGCGGCGTTCAAGATCCTGGTGCTCACCAATATCGCCAGCTTCGCCATATTCCTGGGTGCGGCGCTGTTGTATGCCCATCACGGCGGCCTCAACTTTGGTCAGCTGGGTGCCTCGGCGGGACCCAATCCCGCCACCGTCGACCTGATTGCGCTCGCCCTTCTCGTCACCGGGTTCGCCACCAAGACGGGATTGGTACCGTTCCACGGCTGGTTGCCCGACGCCCACACTGCCGCTCCGGGGCCGGTGTCCGCGTTGTTCTCCGGGCTCATGGTCAACTTGGGCATCGTGGCCATTGGACGCCTGGTCTTCCAGGTGTACCGCCCGGGTAGGGCCGGACCCATCCTGGGCATGCTCATGCTGTTCGGGCTGGCTTCGGCCGTGGGCGGTGCCGTGTTCGCCCTCTTCCAGGATGACCTGAAGCGGTTGCTCGCCTACGACACCATCTCCCAAATGGGCGTCCTCGCGGTCGGGCTGGCCAGCGGCACCGCCTCAGGCGTGGCGGGAACCTCTTACCACCTGATCAACCAAGCCCTGTTCAAGTCCCTGCTCTTCCTCTGCGCGGGCGCGATCGTCCACGCGACCGGTGCCACCCACTTGTCAGAGATGGGGGGACTCGCTCGCCGCTTCCCCGGATTGGCGGCCGGATTCGTCGTCGGAGTGATCGCCATCGCGGGCATCCCGCCCATGAACGGGTATGTCTCGGTCGGATTGATCCATGACGCCCTGCGGGAGAGCGACCAAACCGTGCCCTGGCTGACCATGGTGGTGGCCCAGACATTGACGATCGCGGCGCTGGGTCGAGCGGCTTGGCAGGCCTTTCGGCCCTCCTCCCACGACTACGCCCGAGACGAGCGCCTCCGCCCGGCCATGGTGATCGCCCTGGTCGGCTTGACGGGAGCCTGCCTGGGCTTCGGCGTCCTCCCCATGGCGGTCCTGCACCATATCGTTGCCCCCGCTGCCGGCGGCCTGTTGGCCGGAGGGCAATACGGCCACAATCTGCTGGCATCGGGTGGGATGCTGCCGTCCGCACGAGTCCATTTCGACTACTTCAGCCTCACGGAGTTGGCCACGGTTCTCGTCACGGTGGTCCTGGCGTTCCCGATCGCCCGCGGGGCCGGCCACGCAGGCGACAGTCGAATCGTTCGTCGGGTGCGGGCGGTCCAAACGGGCTCGGTCAACGACTACGCCACCTATCTCGTGGCCGGGCTCATCGTGGCCGTTGCCGCGCTTACCCGGTGATCGAGAGAATCACGGTTGCTCGATCGCAATTGGGGCGACCATGCCGTGGATCTGGCCCAACGGACCCACTGGATCGCGACCGGGCGCTGAAGGGCTGACCGGCGACCGGGACCAGGCGCCGACCGGCCTAGGGTGGTTGGAGAATGAGCCAGGGATTCGGCATTGACATCGGCGGCTCCGGGATCAAGGGCGCGGTCGTCGACCTTGAGACCGGCCTCTTGGTTGGTGAGCGTCACAAGCTGGCGACCCCGAAACCATCTACCCCGGAGGCGGTTGCCGCCGTGGTCGCGGAGGTGACCGGGCATTTCGGCTGGCGCGGCCCGGTCGGGGCCACCTTCCCCGCACCCGTCACCGGTGGTGTGGCCCGTACCGCCGCCAATGTCGACCATTCGTGGATTGGGACCAATATCGAGGAGGTCTTGGGGGCGGCCACCGGGAGCGCCGTCACCGCCATGAATGACGCCGACGCGGCGGGAGTGGCGGAGGCGGCGTTCGGAGCGGCGCGGGGACACGATGGGCTGGTGATCGTCACGACGCTCGGAACCGGGATCGGGACCGCCTTGCTCTACCGGGGCGTGTTGATCCCCAACAGCGAGCTCGGGCATTTGGAGGTTGACGGCCGCGATGCTGAGCTCGGCGCCAGCGCCGGCGCCCGAGAACGTGAGGACCTGGGCTGGGGCGAGTGGGCCCGCCGGCTGGAGAAGTACTTCCAGGCGCTCGAGCGCTACCTCTGGCCCGAACTGTTCGTGGTGGGCGGGGGTGTCAGCCGCAAGGCCGACAAGTTCATCGACCGCCTGCGCCTGCGCACGCCCATCGTGGCCGCCGGTCTCCAGAATGAGGCCGGCATCGTCGGCGCCGCCCTCCACGCCGCGCTCGCCGCCCACGCCGCCCACGCCGCCCTCGCCGCCCCCGCCGCCCCCTCCGAACCCTGATCTCCGATCGGTGTTCTCTGGCAGCTGGATGGTGTACGACTGCGCGTTCGCGGCCCGGTTTGCGTCGGGCCTGACCGGCTGCGGTGGTGGCTTGTTTTGGGAAACCGTGGCAGGTTTTGGGTGCGTGAGCCCCTCCAGCTGACACGGAACGCTGCATTGCCACCGAAGCCGCCCGCCGTCCGAGGAGGCGCGCCGTTTGTCGCCCCGCCCCCCGGGGTAAATCACGGCCATGTTTGCGGGTCGGCACTAGGCCGCGACTGACAAGGGGCAAGGATGAACTTCCTCAAGCAGGTGGTGCTGGCGATCGACCGCTGGCAGCGGCGGCATCGGGCCGTCGCCGTCACCTATGCCGTCATCAAGAAGTTCGGCGATGACCAAGCCAATCTGCTCGTTGTCGCGCTCGGCTGGTACGGATTCACGGCTATCTACCCGCTGCTGCTCGTCGTCGTCACCGTGCTCGGCTTCATCGGCGAGGGCGGGTTGGGTAAGGACGTCGTGAGCACCTTGCACCAATTCCCTGTCATTGGCACCGACTTCAATCCCGGCCAAGGCAGCGCCAAGTTGCATGGGAGCGTCGCGGGCCTGGTTATCGGAGCGGCGGGCCTCCTGTACGGTGCCCAGGGCGTAACCCAGACGGCACAGTCGGCCATGGCGCAAGTTTGGAATGTCCCCCGGGTGCACCTTCCCGGATTCTTGTCGCGGTTGGGCCGGAGCCTGCTCGGACTGGCCGTCATCGGCGGAGCGTTCATCCTCAACGCCGCCCTCGGCTCAGTCGCCGTCGGCAACGGCCCCGTCCTGGTGGAGCGGGTTGCCCTCATCGGGGTGCTCCTGTTCGTCAACATTGGCTGCTACTTCGTGGCGTTCCTGACCCTCACACCGCCCAATACCGCCAAGGCCTGGCAACTGCTGCCCGGTGCCATCGTGGGTGCGGTCGGATTCACCCTCCTGACCACCGTCGGAACAGGACTGGTCCAGCACCAGTTGCGGCACACCACCGCCACCTATGGGGCATTTGCATCGGTCATCGGCGTGGTCGCCTACCTGCTGTTGCTGGCCAAGCTGACGGTGTACTCGGCCGAACTGAATCCCGTCCTGGCTCTCGAACTGTGGCCTCGGGCGCTACCCATGGCCGATCCGACCGAAGCGGACAACAAGGTCCTCCACAAGCTGGCCCACCAGGAACAGAGGCGGCCCGATCAGCGCATCGGTGTCGGTTTCGAACCCGACCCGGCGACAGAGGCGGCCCATGACGCCCGGGGCAGCGACGGCGGCCGGGACTGGTCCATACCGGCCCGGGCCCAGCATCGGTAAAAGCCCACCACGGTAAAGCCCCACCACGGTAAAGCCCCACCACGGTAAAGCCCACCTCGGTACCGGCGCCGCGACGGTACCGGCGCAGGCCAAGTGGGTAGGGAGTGCGCGAAAGGAGAACGACCATGCCCAGAGACAGCCAGGAAGACCTCCCAGGAACGATCCAGCGGTCCCCGGCCAAGGCGCAGCGCACCTACGCCAAGACGCTCGAGTCGGCGCACGAACAGTACGACTCCGAGGAACAAGCCCACCGGACCGCGTACTCGTCGCTCAAGCACAGCTTCGAGAAGGTCGACGATCATTGGGAACCGAAGAAGGAGAAGGGGCCCTCGGATGAGCGGGCCAAGCGGGGCCGCGACGGTGGCGGCGAGACCGCAGGCGGCGTCGACGTCGAAGGGCACACCAAGGAGGAGCTGTACCAGCGCGCGGCCAAGTTGGGGGTGGGGGGACGCTCGCGGATGTCGAAACTGGAGCTGGCCCAAGCGATAGCCCGCAAGCAGGACTGAGGTGCCTCCCCGGGCATCGCTCGGAAGCAAGCTGACCGGCTGGCCCGCGCTCCGCCAGCTCACCACCAAGGACCGCCTGGGCCGCGGGGCGGCGGTGAAGAGCCCGGCCACCGCGGCGCGGCGAGCACGGGTCGACACGGCCGACAAGGTCGTGAAGTCGATCTGCCCGTACTGCGCGGTGGGATGCGGGCAAAACGTCTACGTGGAGGGCGGCAAGGTCACCCAGATCGAGGGGGACCCCGACTCGCCGATCAGCCGGGGCCGGCTGTGCCCCAAGGGGTCGGCGTCGCTGCAGCTGACCACCGGCGAGGCCCGGGGGTACCGGATCAGGTACCGCCGGCCCCACGGGACCGAGTGGGAGGACCTCTCGCTCGACCGCGCCATGGACATGATCGCCGACCGCGTGATCGCCAGCCGGCGCCAAGGCTGGGAGTGGGAGGCCAAAGGCAAGCGGGTCCGCCGAACCCTCGGCTTCGCGCACCTCGGCGGCGCCACTCTCGACAACGAGGAGAACTACCTCATCAAGAAGCTGTTCACCGCCCTGGGCGCCATCCAGATCGAGAACCAAGCCCGGATCTGACACAGCGCCACCGTTCCCGGTCTGGGGACATCGTTCGGCCGGGGCGGGGCCACCACCTTCCAGCAGGACCTGCAGAACGCCGACTGCATCGTGATCGAGGGCTCCAACATGGCCGAGTGCCATCCCGTTGGCTTCCAATGGGTCATGGAAGCCAAGGCCCGGGGGGCGACGGTGATCCACGTCGATCCCCGCTTCACCCGGAGCAGCGCCGTCGCCGACGTCTTTGTGCCGCTGCGGGCGGGGAGTGACATCGCCTTCATCGGCGGGATCATCAAGTATGTGCTGGACAACGACAAGTTCTTCCGGGACTACGTCGTCGCCTACACCAACGGGCCGGTGATCCTGCGGGAGGACTTCGAAGACACCGAGGACCTGGACGGCGTGTTCTCCGGGTTCGACCCCGAGAACCGGACGTACGACAGTTCGTCATGGAAGTACCAGGGAATGGATGTGCAGTCGTCCGCAGGCCAGCGGGACCACGAGTACGACGAGGCGACCCACGAAGGCCGGGCCGGCACGCAACCCGACGAACACCCGGACACGCAACCCGACGAACACCCGGACACAGAAGCGGCCCAGGAATCGGCCAAGGGCCACTCGTACGGCTCGGGCGGCCCCGCCCTCGGGGCCGGCGATCCCGAGCGGGACGAGACGATGCAGCACCCGCGCTGCGCCTTCCAGGTGCTGAAGCGTCATTTCGCCCGCTACACCCCCGACATGGTCGAACGGATTTGCGGCGTCCCGCCCGACCTGTTCCTGCGGGTGTGCGACCTGATCACCGCCAACTCGGGCCGGGAACGGACGACCGCGTTCGTCTACTCAGTCGGTTGGACCCAGCACACCGTCGGCTCCCAGTACATCCGCAGCGCGGCCATCCTGCAGACGCTGCTGGGCAACATGGGACGCCCGGGCGGGGGCATCCTGGCATTGCGGGGCCATGCGTCGATCCAGGGGTCGACCGACATTCCGACCCTGTTCAACCTCCTCCCCGGCTACATCCCGATGCCCCACGCCGACCTGCACACCGACCTGGGGTCCTACGTGGAAGCCGAGTCGGCCCATAAGGGGTACTGGGCCGATATGAAGGCATACCTGGTCAGCCTGCTGAAGGCCTATTACGGGGAGGCGGCCACCGCCGCCAACGACTTCTGCTTCGACTACCTGCCCCGCCTGACCGGCAGCCACAGCACCTATGAGACGGTCGCGGCCCAGCTGGACGGCACGTGCAAGGGCTACTTCCTGATGGGCGAGAACCCGGCGGTGGGTTCGGCCAATGCCCGGCTGCAACGGCTGGGGATGGCCAAGCTCGACTGGCTCGTGGTCCGAGATTTCTCCCTGATCGAAAGCGCCACGTGGTGGCAGGACGGCCCCGAGATCGAGAGCGGCGAGCTGCGCACCGAGGACATCGCCACCGAGGTGTTCTTCCTGCCCGCGGCCGCCCACACCGAGAAGGACGGCCACTTCACCAACACCCAGCGGCTGCTGCAATGGCACCACGCCGCGGTCCAACCGGAGGGCGACGCCCGGAGCGACCTGTGGTTCACGTACCACCTGGGCCGGCTGATCCGCGAGAAGCTGGGCGGGTCGACCGACCCAATGAACCGGCCGGTGCTCGATCTCACGTGGGACTATCCCGTCAAGGGAAGCCTCGACGAGCCCGACGCCGAGGCGGTCCTGGCTGAGATCAACGGCTGGGACGCCGAAGGCAAGCCGTTGTCGGCGTACACCGAGCTCAAGGACGACGGCTCGACCACCTGCGGATGCTGGATCTACTGCGGCTGCTATGCCGACGGGGTCAACCAGCCGGCCCGGCGCACACCCGGCGCGGAACAGAGCTGGGTCGCCCCCGAGTGGGGCTGGGCCTGGCCCGCCAACCGCCGCATGCTCTACAACCGGGCGTCGGCCGACCCCGACGGCAGGCCCTGGAGTGAACGCAAAGCCTACGTCTGGTGGGACGAGAAGACCGGGAAATGGACCGGCCACGACGTGCCCGACTTCGTGGCCGACCGGCCGCCCGACTACGAGCCGCCAGCGGGCGCCCGCGGCGCCGAGGCCATCGGCGGACGGGACCCGTTCATCATGCAGGCCGATGGCAAGGCGTGGCTGTTTTCCCCCGCTGGCCTGGCGGACGGTCCACTGCCCACCCACTATGAGCCGCAGGAGTCACCTTTCCCCAACCTCCTGTACCACCAGCAGCGCAACCCGACCCGCCAGATGATGCCGCCCGCGGGCGGGCACAACCGGTTCCACCCGAGCGCCGACGCCCCCACCAGCGACGTCTTCCCCTACGTGGCGACGACGTACCGCCTGACCGAGCACCACACCGCGGGCGGCATGTCGCGATGGCTGCCCTACCTGTCGGAACTGCAGCCGGAGATGTTCTGCGAGGTCTCGCCCGAACTGGCGGCCGAACGGGGCCTCGACCACCTGGGCTGGGCGACCGTCGTCACCGCCCGCAGCGCCATCGAAGCCCGGGTGCTGGTCACCGACCGCATCCCCAGCCTGGCGGTGAATGGCCGCCGGATGCACCAGGTCGGCCTTCCCTGGCACTGGGGACCCAACGGGTACTCGACCGGCGACGCGGCCAACGAGCTGCTCCACCTCTCGCTCGACCCCAACGTGCACATCCAGGAGGACAAGGCCATCACCTGCGACATCCGCCCCGGCCGGCGACCCCGCGGCTGGGCCCGGGACCAGCTGGTCCGCCAGTACCAGCAGCGCGCCGGCATCACCGACGACACCGGCCGGGAGGTGTGACGTGGCGCTGACGACCAACCATGACCCGGCCGACCCGGCCCGAGAGAGCGGCTACCCGGATCCACCCCCCCGCATGGGATTCTTCACCGATACCAGCGTGTGCATCGGCTGCAAGGCGTGCGAGGTGGCGTGCAAGGAGTGGAACCACGTCCCCGAGGACGGGCTGGTCTTCACCGGCATGTCGTACGACAACACGCAGAGCCTGGGCGCGGACACGTGGCGTCACGTGGCCTTCATCGAGCAACGCCAGCCCCCGGCCCCGCCCGAAGCGCACGACACCGGGCGAGGCGAAGAGCTGCGCTGGCTCATGGCCAGCGACGTGTGCAAGCACTGCACCCACGCCGCCTGCCTCGACGTGTGCCCGACCGGGTCATTGTTCCGGACCGAGTTCGGCACCGTGGTGGTGCAAGAAGACATCTGCAACGGCTGTGGCTACTGCATCCCAGCCTGTCCCTACGGCGTGATCGACCAGCGCAAGGGGGACGGGCGGGCGTGGAAGTGCACCCTGTGCTACGACCGTCTCTCGGTGGGCCGGCGTCCTGCGTGCGCCCAGGCGTGCCCGACCGAGTCGATCCAGTTCGGGCCGCTCGACGAGCTTCGGGCCCGGGCCCAGGCGCGGGTCGAGACCATGCACGCGGCCGGCGTCACCGACGCCCGGCTCTACGGTCATGACCCGAACGACGGTGTGGGCGGCGACGGCGCCTTCTTTCTCCTGCTGGACGAACCCGAGGTGTACGGCCTGCCGCCCGATCCGCGGGTCACGACCCGCGACCTGCCCGCGATCTGGAGAAAGGTCGGCCTGGCCGCGCTGTCAGTCGTGGCGGCCGGGATAGCGTCGTTCGCCCGGGCCCCCCGCTGATGTCGGCCGTGACCCGTCAACGGCGTGCAGGATCGGGTCGGCCGGGGGGCGAGCAACCAACGGTCCCCAAGGCGGAGTTCCGTTCCTACTACGGGTTGCCCATACTCAACGCACCGGTGTGGCACAGCCCCGATATCCCCGGCTACCTCTTCCTGGGCGGCCTGGCCGGTTCGTCGTCGCTCCTGGCGGCCGGGGCCCAACTCACCGGCCGCGGGCAGCTGGCGGCGCGCTCCAAGGTGATCGCGACCGGCGCCATTGGCCTGAGCGCGGTGGCGCTGGTCCACGATCTCGGTCGACCGTCGCGTTTCTACAACATGCTTCGGGTCTTGAAACCGACGTCGCCGATGAGTGTCGGCTCCTGGCTCCTGGCCGCCTATGGCCCCGCGGCCGGTGTGGCGGCGGGGGCAAGCGTGCTGGGACGGTTTCGCCGCCTGGGGACGGCCGCCACCGCGGGCGGGGCCGCCCTCGGTCCGGTGGTGGCCACCTATACCGCGGCGTTGCTGTGCGACACCGCGGTGCCCGCCTGGCACGACGGCTACCGCGAGATGGCCTTCCTGTTCGCGGGATCGAGCGCCACGGCCGCCGGTGGCGTGGGGCTGATCACCGCGCCCCGCGCGGAGGCCGGGCCAGCCCGCCGGCTGGCCTTCATCGGCGCCGCCCTGGAGACGGCCGCGGCCAGGCGGATGGAGCACCGCCTCGGCCTGGTCGCCGAGCCGTACCAGCGGGGCCCGGCCGGGCGGTACATGAAGGCGGGTGAGGCCTTGACCGTGGCCGGCCTGGTACTGGCCGTCACCGGTCGCCGCAGTCGCGTCGTCAGCGCGGTGGCGGGCAGCGCCCTGGCCGCCGCCTCCGCCTGCACGCGATTCGGGGTGTTCGAGGCCGGGAAGCAATCGGCGGCCGATCCCAAGTACACGGTCGAACCGCAGCGGCACCGGGCCGGCAACAGCGTTCCCGCCCCGGCCCGGTAGCCTGAATCACCGGGCCAGCGCGCCCGGCACAGGAGACGTCTCGTTGCACCTACTTGATCAAGCCCGCACCTGGGACCCCTTGCCGTCCACTGGGCGCATCCACGACCGTGACGCCACCGACCGCCGCCACGCTCATCGAGCCATCGCGGTTTCGGCCATGGGCCTGGCCATAACGGGATTGGTCGAGTTGGCGGTAGCGCTGCTCAGCGGGTCGGTCGGGCTGCTGGGCGACGCCCTGCACAACCTCTCCGACGTGAGCACCTCGGCGGTGGTGTTCGTGGGGTTCCGCCTCTCCAAGCGCCCGGCCGAAGCCTCCCACCCCTACGGATGGGAGCGGGCCGAGGACCTCGCCGGGCTCGGCGTCGCCGTTGTCATCTGGGCCAGCGCCGTCTTTGCCGCGGTGGTGAGCGTCCACAAGCTCACCCACCACGGCCGCACCTCCCATCTCGGCTACGGCATGGTCGCCGCCGCAGTCGGCATCGTCGGCAACCAGATGGTGGCCTGGTACAAGCGACGGGTCGGCCGGCGCATCCAGTCGGCCACCCTGGTCGCCGATGCCCAGCACTCCTGGCTCGACGCCCTCTCCTCGGCGGGCGCCTTGGCCGGCCTGGTGGCGGTGGCGGCCGGGGCCCGCTGGGCCGACGCCGCAGCCGGGCTGCTGGTCACCGGCTTCATCGTCCACGTCGGCTACTCGGTCACCCGCGACCTGCTCCATCACCTCATGGACGGTGTCGACCCCGAGCTCCTCGCCCGCGCCGAGCGGGCCGCCCTCGAGATCCCCGGCGTCGCCCACGCCCATGTGCGGGCCCGATGGATGGGCCGGTCGCTACTTGTCGAGGTAGAAGGCTTTGTCCCTCCCGGTACGACGATCGAGGAAGGGGAGGTCATGGGACGCTCGGTCGAGTGGGCGGTCGTTGCCGCCGTCCCCGAGTCCAGGGTCGTTCTGTGGTGCCCCCGGGCCGGTCAGGGAGAAGCGGTCGAGTAGGGGCGCCGCGGTCTCACGGGTTGGCGAGGACTTCGTGCAGCTTGGCCGCGAACGCCTCGGGCGCAACACCGAAGCCTCCGTGGTCGCCCGGGAAGACCGCCGGCTTGGTCCCCAGCCGCTCGGCCAAGGCGAGCGTGGCCCGGTACATCGGTGTGCCTTCCGACGCCTCGCCGACGGCCGCCACGATGCGCGGCGACGACGCGCCGAGCAGCTCGACGTCGGGGGTGTACCGGCCGACCGGGGGAACCTCGTAGCCGATGAAGACCTCCATGTTTTTCTCCATCGCCTTCCCGACTTCGGCCAGGTGGGCGGCCCGGGCCTGGTCGGGCTCGGACGGCGGCTGCTGGGCGGACGCACCGTCTTCGCCCAGCCCCTCACCGGTCGCCTCCCCGCCGCCAAATCCGGCGTTGAACACCTGCATCGCCGGCCCCGTTCCCTCGGCCGCGAACGTGGCCTCCACGTCCAGCATCACCGTGCGCCAGTGCTCCCGCTCGGCCAGCAGCTCGAAGATCGGTGGTTCATGGGCGACCAGGGCACGAACCCGCGCCGGGTGGCGGCGGGCCAGTTCCAGACCGAAGATGGCCCCTGAGCTGTTGCCAAACACAAAGGCGGGCTCGTCTCCTCCGACGTGGGTCAGGAGGCGGAAGGCGTCATCGGCCTGGACCTCGATGCTGAGCGGCTCAGGCACCCGGAGCGGGCTTCGGGAGTTGCCCCGCCGGTCGTAGGTCACCACCGTGTACCGGTCGGCGAGCTGCTCGGCCAAGCCGGTGAACATGCGGGCGTCATAGATGCCCCCACAGATCAGCAACAGCATTGGGCCCGAGCCTTGAACCTCGTAGTAGAGGCTCGCACCGGGAACCTCGAGCGTGTTGGTCTTGGTGGCGGTCATTTGGTGTCCTCCGGGTTGAATGCGGGCGAGGCGGGCGGCCTGGCCTTCCAAGTAGCGTTGTTCGGGCCGGCTGGTCGTCTGGCGCGCCGCTTGACGGTAGGCGTGAGAGGCGCCGTCGCGGTCGCCTGCCATTTCCAGCAGGTGGGCGCGGACGGCGTTCAGGCGGTGGTTGCCGGCCAGGCGCTGGTCCCGCTCCAGCGGCCCGAGCAGGTCGAGGCCCGCCCACGGGCCGGCCACCATGCCTACCGCCACGGCCTGGTTGAGGGTGATCATCGGGTTGGGCGCAACACGGGAAAGCAGCCGGTACAGCGCCACGATCTGGGGCCAGTCGGTGTCCTCGGCCCGGGTGGCCTCGGCGTGCACCGCGGCAATGGCCGCTTGCAGCTGATAGGGGCCGACCGGTGACCGGGCGAGGGAGTCGGTGACGAGCCCGATCCCTTGGGCGATGGCGGCACCGTCCCAGCGGGTTCGGTCTTGCTCGGCCAGCGGGATGAGGCGGCCGCCCGGACCGCTGCGTGCCGCGCGGTGGGCGTCGGTGAGCAGCATGAGGGCCAGGAGGCCGGTCACCTCGGCGTCGTCGGGCAGGAGCCCGTGCAGCGTTCGGGTGAGCCGGATCGCTTCGGTCGACAGCTCGGCCCGCACCAGGTCGGGGCCGCTCGAGGCGGTGTAGCCCTCGTTGAAGATCAGGTAGAGCACGTGCAGGACCGCCTGCAAGCGTTGGGCCTGCTCACTGGCTGCGGGCAGGGCGAAGTGCACCCCGGCGTCCTTGATTCGCTGCTTGCTGCGGCTGATCCGGCGGACCATGGTGGCGTCGGGCACCAGGAACGCCCGGGCGATCTGCGAGGTGGTGAGGCCTCCCACGGCGCGAAGCGTCAGGCAGATCTGCGAGGAGGTCGACAGGGCGGGATGGCAGCACAGGTATAGGAGTTTCACCGTGTCGTCGCCTGCGTCCGCCCCGCCCCGGGCGTCCGCCCCGCCCGGGGCGCCCGGCTCGCGAGCGACGGCAGCCATTTCGCGGTCTCGGCGTCCCCGGTTGCTGCGCCACTCGTCGGTCAGACGCCGACGGGCGACAGTCACCAGCCACGCCCTCGGACGGTCGGGTACGCCCTGTCGGGGCCATTGGACGGCGGCGGCCAGGAGTGCCTCCTGGGCTGCGTCCTCACAGGCGTCGAACTGGCCGTACCGGGCTACCAGCTGGCCGAGGACCTGGGGCGCCAGAGTGCGCAGCAGGTCCCCGACGTCCGTCTCGAGCATCGTCACATCTCCGCTCCCGACTCGTGCATGATCGCTCGGACCTCCATGGCGCCCCCCAGGCGCACGTCGGGCCACCGCGTGGCGATGGCGACCGCCCGGTCCAGGCTCTCGCAGTCCACCATCACGTAGCCGGCGAACTGCTCCCGGCTCTCCATGAACGGGCCGTCGGTCACCGCCGGCTGGCCGGAGCCCAGCCGTACCGTCAGCGTGTTCGACGGGTCGGCCAGCGCCTGGCCGCCCACCAGTTCGCCCGACTCGGTGAGCTCGGCCATGAGGGTGTCGACCTCAGCGAACAGCTCCGTACGGGCCTGCTCCGACAGGTCCTCGAGAAATCCCGGACGGTTGTAGATCAACAGCATGTACTTCATGGCGACTCCCTTGTCTCACCGTGCCCTCGTTGGCCACGTCGCACCCATAAGTCGGAGCCGAGGTGGCGTTCCGGACACTGGGGCGAACCTTTTTCGACATTGAGCATGATTCTCGTTACGACCGGTGTTGTAATAAGAACCGTTCTTGATTATGCTCGGTGTCATGCCCGGTCGAGCGTGTCGAACCGTTGCCGTGCTGATGGGTGTCGGCGTTCTCGCGGGCGCATGCGCCGCCACGGCCGGCTCCAGTACCACCAAGACCTTGACCATCGTGGCAGGGGAAAATTTCTGGGGCAGCGTCGTCTCGCAACTGGCGGGCAAGGCTGCCCAGGTTACGAGCGTCGTCACCGACCCCAACATTGATCCGCACAACTTCGAGTCGAGTTCCGGTACCGCCCGGCTGTTCGCCGACGCCAACTACGTGGTGCTCAACGGCGGCGGCTACGACGGGTGGGCCGGAAAACTCATCAGCGGCAACCCCAACGCCAAACGAAAGGTGTTGACCATCGCCGACCTGTTGGGCAAGAGGGCGGGGGACAATCCCCATTTCTGGTACAGCCCCGAGTACGTCTTCAAGGTCACGGACCAGGTCACGGCGGATTTGAAGAGCATCGATCCGGCCGACGCCACCTACTTCGATGCCCAACGATCGGCGTTCGACACGGCCATGGCGCCAGTCCGCGCCCGGCTGACGACCATACGGTCCAGGTTTGCCGGGACGCCGGTGGCCGCGACCGAGTCGATCTTCGTCTACCTGGCCGACTACCTGGGATTGAAACTGCTGTCGCCGCCGGGGTTCATGCAGGCCGTGGCCGAGGGCAACGACCCCCCGGCGCCGTCGGTGGCCTCGTTCCAGGACCTGTTAGGGAGGAAGCAGGTGAAGGAGTTGGTGTACAACCGCCAGACGTCGACCGCGGTCACGACCAACCTCCGGATGCTGGCGACCAGCCGGGGCATTCCCGTGGTCGGGGTGACCGAGACGATCCAACCGGCCGGCGCCACGTTCCAGGATTGGCTCGGTGCTGAGCTGGTCGATCTGCAGAACGCCTTGAGCGCGCCGTCCACCGGAGCGTGAGCGCGTTGGCGATCCCCTTCCTCGCCGCGGCCCCGCCCCACCCGAGCTGGAACCTGGTGCACGACGCCCAGCAGCTGTTCCACTATCCGTTCATGCGCCACGCCTTCGCGGCCGGCACCGTCGTCGCGCTACTGGCGGGCGTCGTCGGCTATTTCGTGGTGCTCCGCCAATCGTCTTTCGCCGCCCACGCCCTGTCCGAAATCGGCTTTGCGGGCGCCAGCGGCGGGGTGGCGTTCGGGTTCAGCGCCGTCTACGGCCTGCTCGGGATGAGCCTCCTGGCCGCCGCCCTCATCGGGGTGCTGGGCAAGCGCCTCCGCGGCCGTGACACTGTGATCGGCAGCGTGCTGGCGTTCTCCCTCGGACTCGGGGCGTACTTCATAACTCGCGCCAAGAGTGCGAGCGTCAGCGGGCCGCTGGGCCTGTTGTTCGGCGAGATCCTGGGCATCAGCGTCCACGACGTCTGGGTCATCGCCATCGCGGGCGCCGTCACGCTGGCCATCATGGCCGTCATCTACCGGCCGCTGCTGTTCGCCTCCCTCGACGAGGACGTCGCCGAGGCCCGTGGTGTGCCCGTGCGGGCCCTGTCGGTCGCCTTCTTCCTCCTGGCCGCGGTCGCGGTCACGGCCGCGGTCCAGGTGGTCGGTGTGCTGCTCATCTTCAGCCTCCTCGTCATCCCCAGCGCCATCGCCGAACGCGTCTGTCGCACCCCCGGCCGGGCCGTGGCGGTGGGCGTGGCCTTCTCGCTGCTGTTCGTGTGGGCCGGGCTGACGGTCACCTACTACACCCAGTTTCCCGTCGGGTTCCTCATAACCAGCTTCGCGTTCGTCGCCTACCTGCTGGTGCGACTCGTGCCCGGGGTGCGCGTGGCCCACGGGGCGGGCGCCTAAAGTGTCGATGGATGGCCGCAGCCACCGCCACTGGGGGAGGAGCAATGAGCCCCCTCGCTGACCGCAACCGCACGGTCGCCGGGCTGCACCCCGAGGTCGCGGTGCGCCTGGCCAGGGTCGAGCAGCGCTACACCGCGTCGCGCCGGGCCCTGGTCGAGACCCTCGCCGGGGCGGGGCGGCCGTTGAGCATCCCCGAGATCCTCGCGGCCACGCCCGCCATCCCCCAGAGTTCCGCCTACCGCAACCTCACCGCCCTGATCGACGCCAAAGCGGTCCGTCGAGTGGCCGGCACCGACGATCACGGACGGTTCGAACTGGCCGAGGACCTGGCCGGCCATCACCATCACCTCATCTGTGCCAGCTGCGGGCAGGTCGAGGACATCGCCGCCTCACCCCGCCTCGAACGGGCCCTGGCCGAAGCCGCCCGGGTGGCCGAGGAGGAGACCGGCTTCACGGTCGACGACCACCGCATGGACCTGGTCGGCACCTGTCGCCGGTGCCATCCCCCGCGGCGCGCCAACGGCTGACCTCGGCTGGGACCGCCGTCCCGTCGCGCAACTCGGGTGAATCCCCACCAGCCTGCTCTCAACCGGCCAGTTCGGACCCTTACGACCGCCCGGTCGCTACTGACGCGGCGGGTGTCTCTCTCCGCCGGCGGGCCAGGGCCGCCACCAGCAGCACCGCGCCTGCGACGAGCAGGCCGATAGCGGCGGCCAGCAGATACTTGGGCGCCTTCGATCCACCGGTGTGGATGGCGGAGAACTGAACAGCCGAGACGAAGATGTCCTGGACGCCGCCGCCGACACCGATGTTGTTGTTGTTCACCGGGTCAGCGGCCAAGACCTGGCCGGCCGGACCGGTGGAGAAGCGGGTGTCGTCCCAGCCGACCAGGGCCACGGCGTTGGTGGAGGCCAGGCTCGGGGGCGAGTTCTGGTCGAAGTTGTTGCTCCAGACCCCGAAACGGCGGTCGACGGTCTGGTCCGTCATCCGGATGTTCTTGGCCCAGGTGGCCCCGTCGTCGGTTGAGTAGGTGTAGTACACGTCGTTGCCCCGGATGCCTGGGTCGTTGCGGGTGTCCCACCAGACCACGTCCACCCGGCCGTTCGGCGCGACCACGACATTCGGGAGGTATTTGCCCGAAAGGGCGGCAGGGTCGTCGTCCGCCAGGCGTACCGGCGCGCTCCACGTCTGGCCCATGTCGGTTGACCGCAGGTAGAAGACGTCCGCGAAGGATGCTATTTGGGCCTTACCGATGGCGCCCTCGTACACGAGGTGAAGAGTGCCGTTCGGGCCACCACCCGGACTCCACGCCATTCGAGGATTCTGAAGATTCTCGTAGCTGAAGGGTCGGGCCAAGAACGAGGTCCACGTCTTGGCCTGGTCCCCCGATCGGGAGACCACGAGCGCCGAAGGCGGGCTGGGCGTGATGTTGGCGCTGCCCGACATGAACGCCACATAGAAGTTCCCCTTGTCATCGAGGGTCAACCCCTCGCCGTTGCTGGCCGCGCCGAAGTTGGCCAACTGATTGGGTGTCGCGGCCCGCGACCCGGCAGGCGGCGCGGTCGTGGTCGTGGAGCTCGAGACCGCGGTCGTGGCCGTGGGCACCGCGGTCGTGGCGGTCGGGCTGAGGGTCGTGCCGGTGGCCGGGTTGACCGTGGTGGTGGTCGAGCTGGCAACCGTCGTGGTCGTACTGGGAAGCGTGGTCCGGGCCGTCAAGGCGGCATTGCGGGTGCTGGCAGTGGCGAAGATATCCCCGACCGCGAACGATGTCGGGGCGAAGGTCACGCCGCCGTCCTTGGAGACCGAGATGCCCGGCTCCTGAGGATGGGCGTTGGGGGCCGTGGCCTTGGGATACCCCTGGCGGTAGCCGACGTACACGATGTCGTCGGGCCCGGACTTGGTGTCGACCACCAAGCCGGTCGGGGGCGCATCGCTCTCGGTGGTGACCCCACTGGTGGTGCGGGCGTCGCGGACGATCGTGCTGGTCCAGCTGTCCCCCAGGTTGAAGGACTTGAAGAGGAGGACGCTCCTCTGGCTTCGGGTGTTCAGGTTATAGCCGAGATGCGCCATGTAGAGAGCGCCGTTGCGTCCCCATGCCAGTGGTGCCTGGAAGATGTTGCTGTTGTTGGCCAGGCAGAACGGGAGTCCTGCGATTTCCGGCGGGCTCTGGAAGAACCTCCAGGCCTTCCCCCCGTCGACCGAGCGCAACAACTGGCATTTGTTGGTCCGGAATTCAACGGTGCCGGCCACCATGATTCTGGAATCAGTCGGGCTGACCAGCAGGAAGGGTGCACTGAAGGTCCGTTGTGGATCGACGCTGTCCTTCGTGGCGTCGACCGGCTTGGTCACCCGGACGGAACTGGCTGCGCCAGCCGTCCCTTGGACCAGCAGCAGCGAGACTGCCGCGGCCCCCACCACTGCCGGCCACATTCGGCGGAACGTCTTCAGCATCATCAAACTCCCCCTTGGGACACTCGCGAACTGATCGTGAGACCCTGGCCCGCGCCCGCAGTCTCGGTGTGATCCGCCGTCCGCTCAGAAGCCTGCCTCCGCCCGCGAACGGGCGGCCGCGGGCCGATAAACCCCAGCTACCGACTTGTCTTTACCGCCTCAGGCGACGAGCTCCGCCGGCCGGCTAGGAAGACGCCCAAGCCGGCCAACAAGATGACGCCTCCTGCGACGCCCAGCGCAATCAGCGCCAGGCTTCCTGTCGCAACCGATCCGCTATCGGTCACCAAGCTGTCGACCCGAGCGGCGCCCGAGGACGGGAGCGGCACCGGTGCGGCGGTACCGCTGCCACTTACTGCCACGACGCCGCGGATGGGCGCTTGCCGAAGCTGTCCATCGGACGACGATTGGGTGAAGATGACCACATACGTGCCCGTTTGGGTACCGGCGGGAACCGTGAACGCCCCCATGGCGCCACTGTCGTCGGGCACGTGCATTGTCGTCAGCACCGGCCCGGTGAGGGAATTCCAACGGACGGCCACCGGACCCTTGGTGTTGAAGCCGCTGCCGGTGACCGAGATCTGGTCACCGGGCTTGGCGACCGTGGTCGAGAAATGGACCGCGGGGCCGGAGACGCAGGCCCAAGCCGGGGCCCACGCCATCAGCACCAAGGCACCCGCTGTCACTACCCCCAACATCCACCGACGTGCGCTCATCGCAGTTCCCTTCCGTCCGCGAGCCGTGCTCGCCAACGCTCTGGTGATCACACAGGTGCAACCTGTTGATACTTGATCATAACAACCAAAAGCTCGCGACACCATGCCCGAGCGAGGCATCAAGTAGATGTCAACAACATCTAAATGTAAGATGATAAGGAAAGCGGCATAGTGCCGACCGGTTTCGGCAACCCAGACCAACAGGGGGATCGAGCGCCGTCATGAAGTCATGAAGCTAACTCCGCCGTCGAGAGGCTCGTCGCAGCCTTCCCAGGATGACCTGCAGCGGGAAGCCGAGGCCGAGTTGCGACGCGCGGGTGCGTTGGGTGGTCCTTCCGCCCCACGCCCAGGGGCTGGGGACTCGGCCACCTACCGCCGAGGACCCCCTCCCGACTTCGAAAAAGGTCCACCGGAGGACGACGACCACGACGGGCTCCAGCCCTGGTCCTCGCAGGTGTCGGCCGAGGAGGAGTCGCGGGCCATCACCGACCTGGCCCTCCAGCAATTCGCCGAACGGGGCAAGCGACCCATGTCAGCACCAACCAGGCGCGCCAACGGGCCGTCGTTGTCAACGCCGGAAGAGATGCGCAGCCGGGCCATGGCCGAGATGCGCGAGCGCCAGCAGCGCCTCGCTCGCGAAAATCCGGTCGTGGCGAAGCCCGCCATCACGGTCGGCGCTCGGGCGCGGGCGGCGCCCACGCTCACGGCCGCCCCGATGGTGAACGTGGCCCGGCCTCCCGGAGTGCCCCGCGACAGTGGGGCCCGGGCTTCGCTCGCGGCCATGCCCGCGGCGACAGCCCCGGTTGGGCGGCGATCTGGAATCCTCAACCGGAATGCTTCGGTGATGGAGCCCAACGGCGCCCGTCTTGGTCAGAGGACCGACGACCCAGCGGGCCGGGGGACCATACGCCCGTCTGCGACGCGCGGTGGCCCACGACAGGTCGGCGGGGATGGCCGAAGGGCCCGAGTACGGCGGGCACAGATGTCCACGCCGGACCCCACCGGCGGGGCGGCCGAGCCGAATGCGTGGGGCAACGACGACGCGCTGGCGGCCGCGTCGCACGCCACCCTGTCGGCGATCGCCGTGCTGCTGGTGTCGATGGAAGTGCTGCCCGCGCCAACTCTGCAGGGGGAAGGGCAGGCTCAGGAGTACGAAGAGTTGACCCGGCAGATGAGGCAGTTGGGCGGGCTGCTCGAACAGTTTCTCGGGCAGGAGACCTAAGGGTTACCGCCGGAGCGACATGGCAAGGCGCCCCGCTGAGGTGCGCGGCGGCGGTCCCGTCCCGGAAATTTGCGTGCGCAGAGCCTGCGCCTCGGCGCGTCGGGCGGCCGCCTCTTTGCGCAGGCCCAGGTCGTTCAGCTGAGCCGCCAGGGTCTGAAGCGCATTGGCCAGGTTCGGCACGTGGGCCGCGTCCTCTTCCGCCAGGGTGCGATAGTGCGCCACCGCCTCGGTGATCGCGGCGCGCCCCTTTTCCCTCCGTCCTGCTTCGGACGACCGCAGTGAGAGGTCGGCGAGGGAGGCCGCCAACTTGGGTCGATAGGTTCCCGGGTTGACTCCGGCCAGATCCCGGTAGTGCCCGACCGCCTCCGAGATGGCTGCCGCGGCCTCATCCCGCCGCCCGAGCTCGGCCAGGCGCAACGACAGCTCCCCAAATGAGGCCGCCAACCTCGGTCGATAGCTTCCCGGGTTGACGCCAGCCAGATCCCGGTAGTGCCCCACCGCCTCCGAGAGGGCCGCGGCGGCCTCCTCCCTCTGGCCCACCTCGGCCAGGCGCAACGACAAGTCGGCCAGCGAGACCGCCAACCTCGGTGCGTACGTCGTATTGCCGCGAGCCAGATATCGGTACTGGCCCACTGCCTCCGCCAGGGCGGCCCTCGCCTCGTCGCGCCGGCCCAGGTCCGTGAGGCGCAGGGACAGGTGATACAGCGAGAGCGCCAGGTTGGATTGATAGGCGCCCGGATCGGCCAGGGCCAGACGGCGGTAATGCCCGACCGCCTCGCCGATGGCCGTGGCCGACTCTTCTCGCCGGCCCTGGTCGGCCAGTCGCAAGGACAGGTTGTACAGCGCGATCGCCAGGTTGGGTTCGTAGGCGCCCGGCTCCGTCTTGGCCAGACGGCGGTAATGGACCACTGCCTCGCCGATGGCGGCCCGGGCCTCGTCCCGCCGGCCCAGGTCGGCCTGCCGAACGGACAGGTTGTTCAGGGCGACGGCCAGATTGGGCAGTTGAGTCACGGGGTCGCGCTCCGCCAGGCGGCGGAAATGCCGTTCGGTCTGCTCGGTGAGTTCCAAGGACAAGGATCTCAGCGCCCGATGCGATCCGGCCGGCAAGCCGTCCAGGATTTCGGGCAGCCCGTCAGGAGTGGGAGGACACACGTGCACGAGATCGGTGAGGGCGGAGCACAGGACCGAGTCGGTGGCCGCCACCGCCGCGGCCTGGTAGCAGAGATAGCCCAGGCGCTGGTCGAGCACGGGCTGAAGAGCGGCCGAGAGATCGGCACGGCCGGCGGCCGCGCGCGCCAGGAGACCGACCGGCTGGCTGAGTGCCTCCGGTCGCCGGTCGCCGAGCACGCCCCGCAGGTACACCTCGCCGGCGGCGCAGGTACGGGCCACCAGGTGCTCGGCGACCAAGCCCGGTTCAAGGCGATTCCAGTACCGGGGCCCCGGGTACAGCCCGGCCACCCAGCGGGCCACCGGCAGGCGCTGCTCACGGCTGGCCAACGACTCCTCCGGGAGGAGGCCCAAGAGGTCGATGGCGTCGCGTTCGTCGTCGGCACCGGCCAAGGTGGCGAGAGCAACGACCTGGCGGCGCAGCGATGGGTCCAGCCCGGGAAGGGGAACGTGGCGCTCCGCCCGCTCGCTCCAGTACAACTCCTCGTGGTGGTCGACGAGGCGGTCCAACATCGCCGGGGCGGAGTCCGGAATGGCGTCGCCGTGCACCGCCAAGTAGGCGGCGATGACGAGCATCGACGGTTTGGAGAACAGGGGATTGCCCAAGTCCGGCGCGGCCTCGGCCCCGGTCGCTGGCCGTGACAGGCGCGATGCGAACGCCTGGTAGGCGGCGCGGAAAAGCTCGCCTCGGGCTGCCCGGTCGGGCGGCCGACGGGCCAGTTCGTCCACCTGGGCGCGCCCGAGCCAGACATCGAGTTCTTCGCCCGCCCCGCGCAAGGCCTCCAACCAATGACCCCGGATCGGTTCATCGCGGACGGTGAGCAGGACTCTGGCGGGGTAACCGGAGCGGGCATGCTGGGCCAGCAACGGCACGAGTGCGGCCAGCTGGCTGGCCCGGGCATCAGCCTGCTCGACCACCACCAGCAGTGCCGTCGGTGTCCGGGCCAGCTCCGCCAGGGCCTCGAGCCCCGCCGTCGGCGACAACACCCCTGACAGCCACTGCCGGGCTTCCATGTCCTGGCACAAGCGCAGCGCAGTACAGGTCTTGCCCGATCCATCCGGCCCGGTCAGGACGCGCAACCCGCCTTCATCGACACGACCGCACCAGCGGGCCAAGTCGGCCAGCACGCCGGCGTGGTCGATGAACGGAATGAGGCCGAGACCGGCTCCGACCAGCATGGCGGGCGAAGCGCGCCTCCCCGCCACCGAGGCCAGGCCGGCTCGCAGGAGGGGGACGGGGCGGGAGACGCCGCCATAGCTGACGAAGATGGAACCGCCCTGGTCGGAGATCTGCACCTTCGGGTTGGCCCCCGCCGGGGGGGCCGCTGATCCGTGAATGGCCTGATCGACGTGCTCGGCGGCGGCGGCGGCGGCGGCGGCGGCGCGCCTTCGGACTGCCGGAGTGCTCATTCCTGCCAACCTCCCGGCACGATTCCCTTACCCCTCCACCCGGACAAGGACCATCGCGACCACGCAGTGCACGAACATTCGGCCGGTGCCGTTACGAACTTAATGACAAGCGGTTCCCCGAACGTGTCGGGCACGCGGTGGTGGCGCTTCCGGCCGTGACGGGCGGGGCGTGGTTCATCCTGAGGCGCTGCGGCGGGGCCGATAGGGCCGCGGATGGTCGTCAGAATGAATCCTGAGGTCCGGCCGGGCCGTCGTCGACCCTTCCTTCAACGGGATCCGAACGGTGAGGGCGGTCGTCTCGGAGACGGGCTGGGGCGTCGCCCCCGTATCCTCCAGCCGGTTGTACAAGCCAAGCATGGCGTCGAGGGCGTGGCGCTGGCGCACCAGCATGGGCACGGCGTCGCGCAGAAACTCGGCGCCCATATCCGTCAGTTCGTACACCCGCCGGGGCGGCCCTCCCTGCCCGCTCACATCCCAAGACGAGGCGATCAAACCCTCGTCCTCCATGTCACGCAGCACCTTGTAGATGCTCGAGGCAAGTCGCTGATCGAATCCCAGCTCGGTCATCCGGCTGACCAGCTCATAGCCGTGGCTCTCGTGTTCCTTAAGCAATACGAGGATCGTCGGCCGGTAGTAGGTGTAGTGCCGGAGGACGAGCCCATCTTCGTGGTCTCTCAAGGGCACGCTGAGCTCCTCCACCGTTGAGCCATGTTTTCCCCGGTAAATGACACGAACACTTACCAGTGATCGTACCGCTAGTTCTGTGACCGCTGGGTTTCTTTAGGGCTCAGGCGCCTGTTAGAGCGCTCCTTTTCGTACCCGGTGGGGGTCGCCTCGGGTGGGCATCAGCGGCACGGTCGTGCGAACGCCCTCCGTCGGTGGGCCAGCAGGCCCGGCGGGAGCGCCACAAAAGGGTCCGCACGCGGAAGAGCCCGCGGTTGCGCGGCCGGCGGGACCCCCGTTGGTATGGCCGGCCGGACCACCGTGGGAAACTGGACCGGCGTCTGCGAGCATGGCGCCTATTTCCTGGCGCAGGCGGCGGAGCGCCGCCATCTCGTCGTCGAGCTCGTTCATCCGGGCCTCGAGCAACCGCCGTGTCCCACCACAGGGGCACAGGCCCCGCTCCTGGATGGCGATCAGGCTGGCGATGTCGGCCAGACGCAACCCGAAGCGCTGCGCCCGCTTGATGAAACGGACCCGCTCCACCGCCTCCAGGTCGTACAGGCGGTAGCCGGACGGACTGCGCTCAGGAGGCGAGAGCAGCCCGATGCGCTCATAGTAACGCAGTGCATCTGGTGATGTTCCCACTGCACCGGCAAGTTCGGAGACCTTCAGGCGATCCATAGAACGTTCACCATAGACCTTGGAGCTGGGTTCAAGGTCAAAGATACTCACCGCCATCGTTTGTTTAGGCGTGAACCCTCACGCGGATGATGTGATAACCGGTCGCGCCGCTGGGCTTCAGCGGGCTGTGGGTACCGACCTGGACCTGTCCGGCCCGGTCGGTCGCCCGGACCCGCAACTCATGGGCGCCCGGACCCGCGTCCCACTGGTAGCGCCACTGTCTCCAGGCATCGTCGCCCACGGCGTCGGCCAGGGCCGCGTCCACCCACGGGCCGCCATCGACGGACACCTCAACTCGGGCGATGCCCCGGTGCGGAGCCCAGGCCACACCGGCGACGGGCAATCGTCCGGCTCGGAGGGAGGCACCCGGGCGGGGCACGTCGATGCGCGACGTGATCTTGATGGGGCCGTCTTTGGCCCAACCCCGGGGCACCCAGTAGCCATCGAAGGCCTCGAAGGTCGTGAGTTCGATCTGGTGCAGCCACTTGGTGGCCGACACGTACCCGTAGAGACCGGGTACGACGAGGCGGGCCGGGAAACCATGATCCAGCGGTAGCGGGTTGCCGTTCATCCCCAGCGCCACCATGGCCCGCCGGCCGTCGAGCGCCAAGGCGGTCGGGAACCCCGCGGTCCAGCCGTCGAGTGACCGCCCGACGACCTGGTTCGCGCCGGGCCGCGACCGGGCCCGCTGGAGCAGGTCGGTCAGGAGGATGCCTTGCCACCTCGCCGTTCCGACCAGGTCGCCTCCTACGTCATTGGAGACGCAGGAAATCGTGATGTCCGCCTCAATCTGCGGGAGGGCACTCAATTCCCGGTAGCTGAGCGCGAAGGGTCGTGCCACCATGCCCGTGACGCCCAGTCGCCAGGCGCTGATGTCGACCCGAGGGACGATCAGGGCCGTGTCGATACGATAAAAGGAGCGATTCGACGTGAACAATGGCGAGACGCCTGGGACATCCACGGTGGCCGAACGGCCCGGCTGAGGCCGGGGGGCAGCGGGCGAAGCGAGACGCACGTCCCCGGGGTCGGTGCCAAGGTGAACACGCTGCGCCAATCGACGCCCGGCGGCCGCAGCGACCACTCCCGCCCCGGCCGCGGCCGCCCCAACCCGCAGGAATCGGCGCCGCGAATCGACCGCCTCGGCCGGCCGGCGGCGCGGATTCAGCAGCCCGCGGAGGCACAACACGCCTGCCCCGGCCCCGCCCACACCGACCAGCACCGTCGCCAGTGGCGCGGCCGAGGAGCGCGAGATACCCGCCCCGATGCCTGCCGCGGCGGCCAGCCCGAAGCCAACCGGTGCCACCCAATGACGCCGGCGGGCGGCGATACCCACCGCAGCCGCCAGTACCAGCGACACCACAGTGATGCCTATCACCAGGACCGTCTTGTCGTTGCGGCCGAACATGGCGATGGCGGTATCGGCCACACCGGCCGGCACTTTGGAGATGACCACTTCCCCGACCGCGAGCACCAGTGACGGGCGGGGAACGAGGCGACGCAGCACCTCGGCGGTGCCCAAGGCCACTGCCCCCGAGAGCACACCCGCCAACCCCGCGCCGGCCGCCGTCCGACCGAGGAGGGGGCCCGTGCCCCTCTCCGACCCCATGTTGGCATCGGCCGATGCGGTCATCATCCCTACGTTCTCACAGAAGCGATGAGCAAATACCTCGTGGGGGTACTAGCTTCAACCGAGATCTCGCCAGAGGGTCGCTCAGCGGATCGTCACCTGCCCCATGGCCAACCCTCGGAACAGACGCCCTCTCTTCATCCTCTTCAGCATTTTTATCGTCGCGGCCGCCGTCGGCGCGGGTGCGGTGGTGGCGCGGGGCGGGAAGTCGACCAGTGCCCCGCCGTCGGCCGCCCGCCCGACGACCGCTCCTCCCGGCGCCCCCGGCGGGGGAACAACAACTGCTAGCGGTACTCCGACCGACGCCATGGAACCGGGGTCGATCCCCCCTCAGACCGATCCGGCCAAGCTGCCCCTGAAGACGACCGGCGTCGAGCGCCTCAACCCCGAGGTCCTGCCTGACGGCACCAAGTTGTTCCGGCTCACCGCCGAGCAGATCCGCTGGGAGCTCATCCCGGGCAAGTGGGTCACCGCCTGGGCGTACAACGGCCAGGTCCCCGGCCCCCAGATCTGGGTCAACCAAGGGGACAAGGTCCGGATCGACATCACCAACCAGCTGCCCGAGGCGACGACCATCCACTGGCACGGCATCGACGTCCCCAATGAGCAGGACGGGGTACCGGGAGTCACCCAGGATCCCATCGCGCCCGGGGCGACCTACACGTATCAGTGGGTGGCCAAGCCGTCGGGAACGTTCTGGTACCACTCCCATTTCGACAACAACCGCCAGCTCGACATGGGGCTGTACGGCGCCATCGTCATCAAGGGCACCGACGAGCCCAAGTACGACAAAGAGTTCGTGCTCATCACCGACGAGTGGATCCGCCTGCAGGACGGGCGCAACGGTTGGGAGGGCGTCGACCACGCGGGCCACAACCCGGGCGAGTACAACTGGTTCACCATCAATGGCAAGAGCGCCCCGGCCATTCCCCACATGGTGGTCAACCAGGGCGACCGGGTCCGGATACGGCTGATCAACGCGGGCTACCAGGCCCACCCCATGCACCTGCACGGAAAGCGGTTCACGGTGGTGGCCAAGGACGGCGCGCCCCTCGCCTCGCCCTACCAGGCCGACACTGTCCTGATCGGCACCGGGGAGCGCTACGACCTCGAGTACGTGGCCGACGACCCCGGCTCATGGATGTTCCACTGCCACATCGACGCCCATCTGAGCAATGACGCCCACCCGGGCGGCGGCCTGATGACATTCATCGACTACGCCGGCTACCAGAACGCCTATCAGAAGTCCAAGGGAGGAGCATGACCATGGCGAGCACCAGCGCGGCCACCGAGAACGGTCGAGACCACGGAGGTGCCCAACCGATCCTGATCGTCGCGGGCGTGGCGGTGGCGGCCTTCGTCGTCGCGTTCCTCGTGTTCCGGGGCGGGTCGAAGAGTTCAACTGTGACCGCCGGCAACCCGACCACGACAGCGTCCGGTGGCACCACGGCACAGGGTTCGGGCTGCGCGACCGGAACGCCGGACTCTAGTTACACCGTGAGCATGGACTCCAGCCCCAACCCCCCTAAGGCCGAGGGCACGGTGTTCCATCTCACGGTCCGCCATAACGGCACGGCCGTCAGCGGGGCCCAGATCTGCATGACCGCCGACATGACCGAGATGCACCATGGGGGCATCACCAATGTCGCCAAGGAATCGTCGGGCGGCAAATACGATGCCGAACTGAAGTTCGGCATGCGGGGCCCCTACGCCGGATCGGTCATTATCGCCGAGCCCGGAAAGCCGCCGGTGTCAGTGCCGGTCACCTTCCAGGTGAGCTGACCGCACGGCGCTCAGCCTCGGGGGCCGAACCCACGGGCGCCGGTCACGGCATTCCAGGCATGTCTGACACCCCGCCTGCGAGCGTCGTCGCCGTGGGCCCGGGGGACGGTAACCGGGCGTGCAAGGTGGCGGACTGGCCGTTCAACGCAACGACAACCGAATAGGACGCTCCCGGCGTCAGGACAACATTGTTGCCGTAATGAAGATCGTTCACGCCGGCGCTAACCCCCTGCATCACCGCAATTTCCACGTCCGCCCTGCTCTTGGTCTCGTCGTTGATCAGCGTGATCGTTGGGTAGGCGTCTTGGATCACGGCGCCTCCGGCCTTGGAGCAGATGTGCGCCTCCAGGTGGTAACCCGACGCCGCGACGGCGCCTGCAGGCCCCGGTGTCGCTGACGTGGCGCCGTTGACCGCGGACATCTGGCCCCGGACCATCACCTCACCAGTGCTCGGGTGCTGCGATTCGGCCTCGGCCTGGGTATACATATTCTCCATCGGACCGATGTCCAGTTGCACGATGTATGTCTGAGTAGTGGCGTGGGCTGAGACCCCACCGCCCTGGCCCACCCGGCATCCTTCGGCCACCGAGGCGGGACCGGTAGCGGCAGTGGTGCTGCCACACGCGGCCGCTACGATCGCGCCCACGACAGCCAGGACAGCCAGGACAGCCAACCGGAGGAAACGCACGGAAACCTCCCTCACCGGCTCACCACTCGGCTGAATGTAATCCGCCCCGGGAAGGGTGCTCCGGTCGGCCGCCACGGTTCGTTGGTCGGCAGAGACTGCTCGTGTTATACCAGCGCCGTTTGAGTGATGTCAGTGGCTTTCCTTCCAGGAGAGGTCCGGCAGCGGGGCAGTGAAGTCTCCGGGCATGATGCCGTTCCTCTCAATGGGGAGCATCCTGGGCGTTGAGTTGGTTGGGGGGCTAGTCTGAGCCGAGGGGCTCGCGCGAATAGGCGGAGCATGGGATGACGAGCGAACTGACGGCACAGATCAAACGAGTCGGAGGCGGCCCACGAGGCGTTGACCGTCCCGTCATGCTGGCAATAGCGGGGGACAGCGGAACCGGTAAGACCACCATCACCGAGGGACTGGTGAAGGCGTTGGGCCGGGATCGAATCACTTCGATCGGGGTGGACGACTACCACCGCTACGACCGGGAAGAGCGCAAGTCGCTGCCCTTCACGCCACTGAATCCCAAGGCCAACTACATCGACATCATGGAGCAGGACCTTCAGCACCTGGTGCTGAATCAGCCGATCTTGAAACCGGTCTATGACCACAGCACCGGGACGTTCGGCCGTCCGGAGTACGTCGAGCCCCGCGAGTTCGTGATCGTCGAGGGACTGCTGCCGCTCTCCACCAAGCTGTCTCGCGCCTGTTTCGACGTCACGGTGTACCTCGACCCACCCGAGGAGATCCGCCTTACCTGGAAGCTGCGGCGGGACATGAACAAGCGCGGGTACACCGAGGAGCAGGTCCGCGAGGAGCTGGAACGGCGGGAACCCGAGTCGGCGGAATTCATCCGGCCTCAGCGGTCGTACGCCGACGTCGTCGTACGGTTCTCGCACATCGAGGAACGGGGGGAGTCTCCGGATGACCCTTTGAGCGCCACGCTGCTCTTGCGGCCAACGATCAACCACCCCGACTTGTCGAAGATCTTGGGCGAGGACTCCCGGGAGGCCATGCATCTCAAGCTCATCCGGGATGATGATTCCAAGCCGGTCGACGCCGTCCACATTCACTCCTATGCCAAGACGTCCGTCACCAAGAAGGTCGAGGAGGCCATCTGGGACGAGCTCGGGACCAAGGAGTCGCTGCCCGAATCCCTTGGGATGATTGACGACACCCGCGACGAGCCGTTGGCCCTGACCCAGCTGATTCTCCTGTATCACCTCATCCAGGCCCGAGAGGCATAAGGAATCTGCGCAGTTCTACATTGCGGGTTTTCCTGCGCTCCTCACAATGCTCGCGATCTTTGTCGGTGATTGTGGGGATCGGAGTATCGATTGGATGTGGTTCGCGCCGGTGGCTAGGCGGCGGTCATTTTTAGCCCGCCGCCCCTGAGATCAAGCCACCCTTGGCGTCAATCGTGGCATGCTCAGCGTTCTGTGGTGACTTATCGCGATATCTCGAGATAACTCGCCAGGGAACGTTCAACCTGCCACGGTCCCCGGTCTCAGCCGGTCGGCGGGTCCGTGGTCCTGTCGGCGCCCGCCGGCGGCCAACCGACCTCCGATTCGTCAACCGGGATGATGTCGGCGTCGGATGGCAACATGCGCTCGGACGGCGTTTCGGTCTCCGGCGGCAGTTCTTCGGTCAAGGGCGGCATCGGGGGATCCTGACTGGGGGCCTCCTCGGTCGGCCCCGCGCCACCGACGATGTTGGGGTCCTCGGTGCCCACTCCCGTGCCCCGCAACCGGTCGATCAGGGAATGCTCGCGCTGAGGCGGTTCAGCGCTGGGATCATTGGTTTGACTCACGGCTGGGAGGCTACTCCTCAACTGTGTAGAGTCACCTTTCGGCCGTAGCGAATCGGGCGCTACTAGGAGGACACCTGCATGAGTACCTGGATCCCCCGGACCGGACGGCGTCGCGTTCAAGTGTGGGCGGCCATTGTGGCCGTCGGACTCTTCTTCTCCGCGTTCGTCGGCCATGCCGAGGGGCAGAGTAGATCCGTCGCGCTTCAGGGACCACTCTCGGGGAGCGCACCTCGCGCTGTGGGGCCGGGTGGCGCCACCCAGGAAGTGGTCGTTTCGGCACCAAACTATGCCTCGAAGAGTGGAACCCTCACCGCCTATCAATACTCCGGCGGGTCGTGGCATGTTGCATTCGGCCCCGTTGCCGCCGAGCTGGGGTACAACGGCCTGTCCGACAACAGGACGGAAGGCGACGGCACAACCCCGACGGGCACCTACGGGTTTGGCGCCACGATGTACGGCTTGGGCCCTTCACTCAATAGCCGCTACGCCTACCATACCCTCGGCTGTGGCGACTGGTGGTCGGGAGAGCACGACGCTACCTACAACCAGTTCGTCCATCTGCCCTGCGGCCAGAACCTCTCCAACTCACTCTCCGAAGCCCTCTGGAAGCAGACCACGGCGTACCAGCATTTCGCAGTCATCAACTTCAACATGAACCCGACCATCCAGGGACGCGGCTCCGCTATCTTCCTGCACGACGACACGACATCGGGTGTAACCGCCGGGTGCATCGCCATTGCGCCGAACGCGCTCCAGTCGGTCCTGGGTTGGCTCGACCCGGCCCAGAATCCGGTGATCAGGATCGGCACGACGAGCGAGGTTGGACCGCCCGCGCCTCTTTCCGCCGGGCCCTATCCCGCCGCGACCGCGTTCCGGTCCGACGGCGTGCTGGCTTCGGCGCCAGCCACGGTGACACTGCCCGACCTCGGCGCCGCAGCGTTCGTCCATGGAACCGACGACAACATCTGGTGGTCCACACGGACCAAGGGGTGGGCCTCACTAGGGCAACCGCCCGGGGGGCTGGCGGGCGATCCCGCCGTCGTCTCGTGGGGCCCGGGCCGAATAGATCTCTTTGTGCAAGGCCTCGACAACAAGCTCTGGCAGCGGTGGAGCGGTTGTAGTGGATGTCAATGGTCCCCTTGGCTCCAGCCCGTTGGCGCGGACGGGGTATTGGCATCGCCTCCTGCCGTCACCAGCTGGACCCCGGGCCGGATTGACGTGATCGTGCAGGGGACCGATGCCAACTTCTATCAGCGTGACTGGGACACCAGCGCGTGGAGCGGCGCTTGGCAGCAGATCGGGTCGCCCCCTGTCGGGCCGCGTCCGGCAGAACACGCGACCGTCACGACGTGGGCACCGGGTCGCCTCGACGTCTTCGTTCGTGGCCGGGACGACAAGCTGTGGCAGACGTTCCTGACCGATGGCGTGTGGCCCGGCTGGTTCCAGCCCCCCGGGACCGCGGACGGCACGTTGAATGCCGCTCCGACCGCCAACGCGTGGAATGGCGGCCCATCCGACGGCCGCAACCGTCTCACGGTGTTTGTCCAGGGCACAGACAACCACCTCTACCAGACAACGTATGACGGCGGATGGAGCGTCTGGAACAGGGAGGGTGCGCCGGGCGACGTGTTCCGCGGCCCCCCGCAGGCCCCGTCGACCCTGCGGAGCCAGCCGTATGTGCTCGTGCAAGGGACCGACTCCATGTGTTACGCCTTCTTTCCACCCGGCTGATCCGACTCAACACGAAGCTCGCACCATCGGCCGCCGGTCGAGCCCATGGTCTAGCCCTCGGGCTAGCCCGGAGTGAGGCTCCGCAAAGCCCAACGGTCTCCATTGCTCCGCAGCCACGTCCGCGAGAGAGGTCCGATGTCGAGGTGCCAAAAGGTCGCCTCCGTTGCCTCGGTCGCGCCGATAATCGCGCCACGAATTACGGCAGAGTGAGTCACCGCGATGGTCCTGCCTGGCGTCCGACCGATTTCGTGCACCCAGACGGCCACGCGTTGGAGCAGGTCGGCTAGCGCTTCCCCGCCGTGTGGCGCCGACTTGACGTCAGTCATCCATAAGCCGAAGGCCTCCGGTTCGAACTGGGCAACCTCGGCGACGGGACGCCCAGCCCAACGGCCGATGTCGAGGTCCCGGATCATCGGTTCGACGTGCGCCTCCAATCCGAGCGCCGACGCCGTCTGGCGGGCGGCGATCGAAGGGGCGCAGAGGGCCCGGTTGGCTGGTCGAAGGGTGGTTGCAAGTCCAAGGGCGTCGGCCTCGCCGGTTCCATCGAGGGACTCGTCGGCGGGGAACGCCCCGGACCGGACGGCCTGGGTCGAGGCGTGGCAGACGAGGATCAGGTCGGCGTGCATCGGGCGTACTAGTGTCGCCCAAAACCCGTGACGGGAGAGGAAGCCGGTGTGAGTCCGGTACGGTTCGCGCCATTGTGACTGTGGAGTTGCCACGGAAGTCAAACCCTCAAGAGTTGCGGCAGCACCCGAACGGGACGCGAAATCCCAAGGAGTCGACATGGCCCAATCCGTCGCCATCCCCGCAGTCGAACCGATCTCGATCCCGATCCGAGAGATCCTGCCGTGGGCAGGATTCCTCGGCGTCATGGCAGTACTGATGATCTACTTCGTCGGCGCCGAGCAAGGGGCACTCTCGGCCTTCTCGGGTACGTATGTGCACGAGTTCGTGCACGACGCCCGGCACCTACTCGGTTTCCCCTGCCACTAGGCGCCCGGGGTCCGAACCGATGGTGGTCAGGGATCTTCTGACGCGCGGCCTGTTGGCAGGACTGCTCGCCGGGATACTCGCCTTCGGCGTCGCCGAGGTGTTGGGTGAGCCGCAGGTGAGCAAGGCGATCGCGGTCGAGACCCAGTTCGCTCAGCAACGCCACAAACCTCCCGAACCAGCGCTCGTCAGCCGCGACGTACAGAGCACCATCGGCCTCGCCACCGGCGTACTGGTGGTCGGTACCGCGCTCGGCGGGTTGTTGGCCCTGGCCTTCTCCTTCGCCTACGGCCGGATCGGCCGCGTAGGTATCAGGCCGACAGCTGGCCTAGTGGCGGCCGCCGGGTTTGTCGGCCTCTACTTGGTCCCGTTCCTGAAATATCCGGCCAACCCCCCGTCGATCGGCCAACCGTCAACCCTCGACCACCGCACCGAGTGGTACTTCGGGCTCGTCCTGATCTCGGTTGTGACAACGATCGCAGCAATCATTCTTGTTCGCAGGATCACGGCTCGCTTTGGAGCGTGGAACGCCACGCTCATCGGAGGCGGTGTCTTCGTTGCCGTCACCGCCGCCGTTTTCGTATTCATGCCTGGGCTGAACGAGGTTCCGTCGGGGTTCCCAGCGACGACACTGTGGCGGTTCAGGATCGCATCCCTGGGGACACAGTTAACTCTCTGGGCGGCAATCGGTCTCATCTTCGGAGGTCTCACCGAGCGAAGCCCGGTCAACAGGCGTCGTCAGAGGTTGGCGGCGTTCCGGTAGACCCAATTGGTGAACGATGAGCGGCGCCGACAGCCCGCCCGCATCCGATGGCGCACGGGCGGCGGCCCTCCGAGGGGCCCGACCGGCAACGTGGAGGAACTGACCGGCCCGCGGCCCCGCAACTACCGCAACTTCGCAAGCGAACAGAAACGTATTCGGTCTTAGAAACGCAGCACGCCAGCGAACAGCACTTGATGGTACGGGGAGGGCGTTGGCGGGGGCGATGAGACGCACCAGACCAGGTAGAGGCGGTCGGCGGTGATCGCCATGCCGATGTAGTCACCGGGGAACAGGCCGCCGGCCTGGGCCGCGAACCGAAGGGACGACACCGGCCCCAAGGCGAGAGGACTCCCAAAAGTGGCGCCCCCATCGGCGGAGTACGACAGTTTCTGCTGGACGAAGCCACCGTTGTCAGCGGCATCGGTCCGGACCCCGTAGGTCACGAAGACATGCCCGTGGTCGGCGGCCACGGCCACATTGACCTCTTGGACGCCGGGCACGTCGCCGTGGCTGATGGTCTGGGGGGCGGTCCAGTCGGCGCCATTGGTCGAGGTCGACATTTCCACCGGGTCGGTGTCTCCCAGGGCGGCGCCTTCCCACACCGCGTACATCCGGCCCGTGGCGTGATCGATGTTGGCGGCGGGGATGCAGCACCGGACGTCGGCGGGCCCGGGGCCGACGTCATTGGTGACGGTGACCTCGTTGCCCCAGGTCCGGCCTCCGTCGACCGAGGTCCTGGCACTGAGAGCGATCGTCGGCGCTATCTGGTCGGCGGCATGTCGTCTCGGTGGGCCACGGTGGATCGGACTTTCCCCGCCCACCCTGCTCGGGCCGTAGTTCTGGTAGGTGTCCACGATCGTCCCGTCGGCCAGGATCATCGGCTGTGAGTCCTGGGTGTTGGCCGAAACCGGATTGACCGGGAACGTGGCGCTCCATGTGCTGCCCTGATCATCGGAGAATCGAACGACCTGGGGCGAGGTGAAGTTGTTGTTGCCGTCGGCGACGAACGCTGTCCAGAACTGGTAGATGCGGCCGAAGTGCGGGCTGGTGGGGGAGTTGTCGATGACCAGCCAGTTCTTGTCGTCGGAGTAGTCGCACGTGTCGCTGGCGTGCACCAGGACCGGCGCCCCCCACGTGGCCCCTCCGTCGTTGGACCGCGACACCGCGACCGCGCTGGGGCACCCCGGCGGGGTGGCAAAGAGGAGCGTCGAGAGATAGGCGGTCCCGTCGGCCGCGAATTGGACGACAGGGTCCGACGCCCGGTCATAGGCGCCACCGAACGCCTTGGTCAGTCCGGGCACCGGCGCGTGCTGCCAATGGCCCCCACCATCGCGGGTCCACGCATAGGAGATGTCCACCGCCCCCCCGTCGGCGAAACGGCCGTCGTGGGCGACTGCCACTGCGGTGTGCGGCTGCACGGGGGACACGGCCACGTGCGGTTCGACCAGCGTGTCGGGTTCCGAGCCCGGTTGGGGCGCAATGTCCTGGCTGGCGATCTGGCCCACGTGAAGCACTCTTGGAGCTCTGGGGGCGGCCCGGCTGGCCGCGGCCGAAGTCGCCGATGCGATCGGCACCAGGACCGCCGCCGCCACTAGCGCCGCAACTCGCCCACCCAACATGAGGCCCCTTCCGCTCAGGCTCTGAAAAGCCATCGTATCTCCCGCCCACGCTCCACTCGACCGGTCGGGCTGCGTGGCCGACGACCCAGCAGAACTTTCCATCGACCCTGCCGACCCGGTCGGCGAGAGTTTGGTTTCTCCGCCCTCGGCCGACCGGCGCTCGCCGAAGAGCCTCGGCTCACACCTCTATTCCGCGGTCCGGGCTCCGAATGCTGGTAACAATGTGCGATCCGCGGCAAGGAGGCGCCCCATGTTCGGTTCGACCATCCTGGTTGTCGTACTCGGACTCGTGTTTGTCTACTTTGTGTTCAGCACGATTTGCTCGAAGATCAACGAAGTGGTCTCGGCCAAGTTGGGCTGGCGGGCCCATGACTTTGAGAAATGGTTGCGCAAGGCGTTGGAGCACCCCGACCAGCCAGGCGATGTGTTGCTCAGCGTTGCGCGGTTCAAGAACAGCAGCATGATTACCGCCATCACGCCCGAGAGAGCCAAGCGCAACCTTCCCTCCTATGTGTCGCCTCGGACATTCAGTTTGACGGTGCTCGACCTGTTGGCCCCCGGCGACGGCCAGGTGGGAACGATGGACGAAGTCAAAGCGGCGCTGGCCGCCCTACCCGACGGGCATCCGGCCAAGGCACCTCTGATGCGTCTGGCGATCGAGGCGGCCAACGACCTGGGGACGTTCCGGGCCGGGGTGGAAGGATGGTTCAACGACTCCATGTCCCGGGTCTCAGGCTGGTACAAACGGCGCGTCCAGCGCTGGCTGTTGGTGTATGCCACCGTGCTGACCCTGGCCTTGAATATCGACACCATCGTCGTGGCCCGCACACTGTGGAGCCAAGACGGCGTACGCCAGGCGGTTGTGGCCCAGGTGGCCCGGCAGAATCAAGCGGCCGCACCGGGCCAGGACACGACTGCGATGTCCGACCTCAACAATGTGGCCGGCCGGATCGCCGACGTCGGCCGGCTGGGCATCCCGATTGGCTGGGTCCAGGCGAACCGCGGTGGCCAACCCAATCCCGACCCGAGGCGTTGGCCGGGCGATGACCCAGGGGACCTTTTGGTCAAGGCTTTGGGTTTGGCGTTGACGATCGCCGCGCTTTCTTTAGGGGCGCCATTCTGGTTCGACCTGCTCAACAAGGTGTCCCGGCTGCGGTCGGCGGGGGAGCGCCCGGCGACGACGCCCTCGCTGCCGACACCCTCGCCCAACCAGCCGGTTCTCATTATGCAACCCGAACCGCCCGCCCAGTAGTGGCGGTTCGCCACCGTTGGGCAGGAACTTTGGGCAGGAACTTGGGCAGGAACTTGGGCAGGAACGGAGCCACCAGCGCCGACGTACGTTCCAGCACTCGGCGTGGCGGATCCCCGAACGGGACTGCATCCTTGGGTCAGCGGATGAAGGACCCGCCACCGAGGATTTGCCGGGCGGTGGCGATGTCCGGCAGGGCGGAGTTCACCCGGATTTGGTCACGGGAAACCCCGAAATCACCCATGTTGTAACGGGACATGGTGCCCGCACCGCCCCGTAAGGTGATGGTTCCGACCGCCTTGAAATCGAGGGTGACCCACAGCGCCGTGCCGTCGGGGAGCTTCACGTTGCTGACTTGGACCGAAAGGACGCTGAATCCACCGCAGCCGCTGAACTGCGACTCGTCGGATGTCGCCTGGCCGCTCGGGGTCCGACCGTTGAAAGCGGGGCCGGTAAGCGTCTCGGTCAAGGTCCCTCCGGTCTGGCATCCGGGCGGGGTGGGCGCCGGTGGCCCGGTCACGGTGAGGGAGAAAGTCCCCGTCGCCGTGGCCCCGGC
>JALYXV010000402.1 GCA_030947025.1 Actinomycetota bacterium
GACGCATATCGCCGCCCGCTTCACCCCAAACCCGGCCGGCCACCAACCCAGCGCCGCGAAAACCCGCACAGCACAAGGCCCATCCCGAACCGGACCCCTAAACCGGCAGATCTACGCTTGGTTCAGGGCTAGCGTCATAGCATGAGCCCTCATCTTCCGTTGGCCTGACGGGGTAACCGATGACTAGTGACATAACCGGCGTCTGGCGGAAAATCCACCGAGCAGGGATGGATCTTGATGCGCTCAAGGCAGAAGAGCGAAGATTCTTCGATTCTCACCCCTATGGTGTGCGCGTCGTGAAAGACCACATGAATCCGGTCCCGGACATAGTCAATGAACTGATCTTGGTCGATCGGATCGATCCCGTCCCCGTCGACTTTCAGGTTTCCATCGGACAGGTTCTCTATAACCTGCGGTCGGCGCTGGATCATCTGGCTTGGCAACTCGTCATTGCTAACAATGGAAACCCCGGGAAAAGCACCTCCTTCCCCATCGTGGATGACGTCCTGGACGAGCGGGGTAATGTTCGTACTCTCAAGATTGGCGGCGGGGTGCATCCGAACGCATGGGCATTGATCGAGGCGGCGCAGCCTTACCATAGAACAGATGATCCCACTCTCGATCCCTTGTGGATCTTGAACGAACTTGGCAACATCGACAAACACCGATTGCTGATTGTGCTTGCCATGGGATTCGATGCCCAAAGGGTCAACCTGAAGGACTCCTTGGGAGGTGGTGTTCACCATGTCAGACTCGATGAACCCAGACCTCTGAAACCAGGCACATATCTCGGAACATTCGCTACTCCCGCCGATGCCTACGATCCCCAGGTGCAAATGGATTACCAGGTATCCGGATTCGTAGCGTTCCACGAACGAGAGGTTTGCGCGAGCAAACGAGTCACCGATGTTCTTGAGCATCTGCTTCAGGCTGTCATGCTTCTCGTCGCTGGCTTCAATGCCATGGTCTGACGGACGTCGTTTATTCGACATTATGGTCACACCCCCCTGCGATAATGGGAGATGACAGAGCGTAAATAGTTGGTCCCCGCGAGGTTGCACCCTCCGGGGACCAGGACCAAGGAGTTGCACCTCCGATGGCCAAGGCCACGATACAACCGAACAGAGGGGCTAAGCAGATCCGCAGTCTGCTCGCCCAACCCGAGATCGTCGGGCTGGTTGCAGATCTTCAGGCGACGCGCTGGACGGGACGCCGCGGCTACCCGGTGCGGACGATGGTGGGCATGGTGCTGGTCAAGTCGCTGTACGTGCTCCCGACGTGGACTCGTGCCGTGGCGCTGGTGGCCGAGCACGACGCCCTGCAAGCCGCTGTCGGCTGCGCCGGGGACGTTCCGTCCATCGACGCCTGCTACCGCTTCATGAAGAAGCTGCGGGCGCACAAGAGCCTGTTGGACACCGCCAAGGATGCCGAGGTTCCCGTCGTGCCCGACCTTCTCGACGCCTTGAAGGCGTACGGACTTCCGGTCCCGATGACCCTGGCAATGGACCGGGGCTACGACGCGGGCGACTTGTACGACGAGTGTGAGCGCCGCGGCATCCACCCGATCGTCCCGTTGCGGGATACGCCGTTTGTGAAGCAGGGCAAGGCCGCCCCGCCGAAGTGCGACCACGGCGTGTGGACCTTCGCCGGTTCCGACGCCAAGCGCGGCGCGGCCAAGTACCGCTGCCCGACCGGCGAATGCGCCCCGGCGTCGGTGTGGGTCAAGGCCGATCGCCTGCACACCTTCATCCCCCGTGAGACGGCCCGCTGGAAGGCTCTCTACAACGGGCGTGTGGCCGTTGAGCGCGAGTTCGGGGTGCTCAAGCACCGCTGGGCGCTGCTGCCCTTGCGGACCCGGACCCTCGCCCGTGTGAGCCTGCACGTGGACCTGACGATCCTCGCCCGCTTGGCGTCGGCACTCGCCGCCGCTCGGGCCGTACCCCTCGCGGCGTAGCCCGTTACCCCAACCCCGCCAAGCGGGGGCATTGGCGCGCCCGTAAGTCAGTTTCGGCGCGTCCCGGGTTAGTTCTTGCATTATTCGGGCCATCTCTGGTCCCTCTCCGGGGCGGCATCCCTGCCCTGTCCCATTCGTGACCGGGTTTCGCCGATCGTTTCGCGGACCCCTCCTAGTGTCCCGTCCGGCTGAAAAGTAGGGAAATCTTCGGGTTTCGGGAATTTTCGGTGCCAAGGCGCGTTCTTCGATGTTGAGCCAACATTGGAGGGAGCCAAGATGCCCAGGACCGGACGA
>JALYXV010000412.1 GCA_030947025.1 Actinomycetota bacterium
CCTGGTGCAACGCCTGGGATGGGTGTAACTGGGGTCAACAAGTGTGGAACTTCGGGGCGGGTTACGGCACGTGGGCTTATGCCGAGTACCGATACGGCTACCCCGGTCAGACCCATGTCCGCCCCCGGCCAGCCCCCGCCTCCGCCTATTCCGCCGTCAGGGCCGAACTGCGACAACTCCCATCCAGGGACCACCATAGCGGCCTCGGTCGCTGCGGCCTGCGCCAGGTATGACTTCACGATCCCGCATACGGCGGCGGATATTGGACCCTACGTCATGGGGCGTCAGGCGACGGCCAACGCTGACGGGTCACCGAAGCTGTTCTGCTCGGCCCCTCAGGGTGGAGTGATGTCAGTCCCGGCGGGCACGACGAAATGTCCTCGTCCCACGCCGCCCCCTCAGGATTGGGTTACTCCGCCTGGTGGCATCACGGGTGCCGTGAGTTGTGGACCCGGTCAGCAGACGACCCCCGAGATCCGGTATGTATGCCAGACCGGCGTCGATCCGGGTCCTGCGGTCAACGCGAATCCGAGCGACCCTGGTCCGAACCCGACGTGCACGCCGCCCATGGCCCCCAGGGCCCAGTGCTTCGACTTGACGCACGGCAAGGAGCATGACGCGAAGGGGAAGGTCATTTCTTCTCAGTAGCACGTCAACTCCTTGAGCGTGAAGCGGACCGGGCGGCCCGGTCCACTTTCGCGCCGTCTGGCCATGAAAGTACTCAAGCATGAGCCTGTGTTAGCCAGCCACCCGGACGAGGAAATCGTAGTTGTCAGGGCCCACATTGCGCTCGAGGGTCCGCATGACGTGCCGCACATCATCGTAAGGACCGGCCACGTACATGGGTTTGCCCAGGCGCCCAAACCGGATGGCGCTCTCGCCGCGCCAGGCACCCAGATGGCCGGTGCACCGAGCAAAGTCCTTGGCGGGCCTGAAACCCAGTCCCCGGGCGTAATCGACTGCGCCGAATACGAGGTGCTGAGCAAGATCTATGGGCGCAGCAAGCGGAGACAGGGCGTAATCGCTGAAGATGAGCTTCTTGAAGCGCGCGAGCTCGCTCTCATCCATAACCCGCGGCCCGATCGTTTCCTTGACCCCGAGGCACTGGGTGTCCACCAGGAAGCTGCACACCGAGAACTTGCCGGGGCGCCGCTCACAGGCCACCAACACCGTCGCCAAACCTTCGCAGCCGCGGGCAATGCCGTCCCCTCGGGGCCACTCGGGATGGCCGTCGACGATGAGCTGGTTGTGCCAGTCCGTGTTCACCCAACAGCTCGACAATTCGGGTTTCGGTGCCGGCGAACTGTCGGCCGCTGTCTGGGCAAGCATCCGGACGGCCGCGGCTACGACCCAAGGCCGTGCTCCAAGCGCCCGGGCGATCTGCTTGGGAGACCGCCCCTTTTGGCGCAGGTCGCGGACCGCGTCCAGCAGCTTGGTGTCGAGCACCGCTGGGTCGATCATGGGCAATGGCTACCACCCCTGGGTTCGCCGATCGCGGATGGTGCAACCAAGTCTCGTGACCGTCCTGCCTGGTTCGACGGCGACGCCGGGAACGTCGATCAGGCCAGGTCGAAGCGATCGAGGTTCATGACCTTGTTCCACGCAGCCACGAAGTCACGCACAAATTTCTCCTTCGAGTCGTCACATGCGTAGACCTCCGAGATGGCTCGGAGCTGGGAGTTCGAACCGAAGACAAGGTCGACGGCGGTGCCCGTCCACTTGACCTCGCCCGTCACGCGATCACGACCCTCGAACACGTTCTCAGACGAGACGGATACCTTCCACTCGGTGCTCATGCCGAGCAGGTTCACGAAGAAGTCGTTGGTCAGCGTCTCGGGCCGGTCGGTGAAGACGCCGTGCTTGGATTGCCCGAAGTTGGCGCCCAGGGCCCGCATGCCGCCGATCAGAACCGTCATCTCGGGAGCGGTCAGCGTCAACAGGTTGGCCCGGTCCAGCAGCAGGGTCTCCGCGGGCAACTTCTCTCCGGCTCGGAGGTAGTTGCGGAACCCATCGGCGGCTGGTTCGAGCACGGCAAACGACTCCACGTCGGTTTGCTCCGGCAAGGCGTCCATACGCCCCGGCAGGAACGGAACCGTGATCTCGTGCCCGGCGTTGTTCGCCCCTTGCTCGACGGCAGCGCACCCGCCCAGGACGATCAGGTCAGCGAGCGACACCTTCGTTCCGCCCGACCTTGAGAGATTGAAGTCCTGCTGGATCTCCTCGAGGGTGTGCAGCACCCTGGCCAGTTCGGCCGGGTCGTTGACCTCCCAGTCCCTTTGGGGCGCGAGGCGAATCCGGGCCCCGTTGGCCCCGCCACGCTTGTCGGTGCCGCGGAAGGTGGCCGCCGACGCCCACGCGGTGGAGACCAGCTGGGAGACCGACAGCCCCGAGGCGAGGATCTTCCCCTTCAGGGCCGCGACGTCCTCCTCCCCGACCAGTTCGTGATCGACCTCGGGGACGGGGTCCTGCCACAGCTGCCGCTCCGGGGGAACCAACGAACCGAGGTAGCGCGAGACGGGCCCCATGTCGCGGTGGGTCAGCTTGAACCACGCCTTGGCGAACGCTTCTGCGAGCTGGTCCGGATGCTCATGGAAGCGCTCGGCGATCGGCCGGTAGACCGGATCCATTTTCAGGGCAAGGTCCGTCGTCAGCATCATGGGGGCGTGCCTCTTCGACGGGTCATGAGCATCGGGCACGGTGCCCTGTGCCGAGGGATCCTTGGGAGTCCACTGCTTCGCACCGGCGGGGCTCGTCGTCAGCTCCCAGTCGTACTTGAACAGGATGTCGAGGTATCCGTTGTCCCACTTCGTCGGCTCGGTGGTCCATGCGCCCTCCAGCCCGCTGGTGAGTGTGTCAGCCCCCTTGCCGCGGCCGCAGGTGTTCCTCCAGCCGAGGCCTTGCTCCTCGAGGGGGGCAGCCTCGGGTTCGGGGCCGACGCACTCCGCGCCGACTGCACCATGGCACTTGCCGAAGGTGTGGCCGCCGACGATGAGCGCAAGGGTCTCTTCGTCGTTCATCGCCATACGAGCGAACGTCTCTCGAATGTCCCTGGCGGCAGCCACCGGATCCGGGTTGCCGTTGGGCCCCTCCGGATTCACGTAGATCAGGCCCATCTGCACGGCGCCGAGAGGACCGGCGAGCTCCCTGTCGCTGCTGTAGCGCTCATCTCCAAGCCACGTGTCCTCAGGGCCCCAGATGATCTCGTCGGGCTGCCAGATGTCCTCTCGTCCGCCGCCGAAGCCAAATGTCTCGAAGCCCATCGATTCCAGGGCACAGTTGCCGGCGAAGATCATCAAATCGCCCCAGGAGATCTTCCGCCCGTACTTCTGCTTGACCGGCCAGAGCAACCGGCGCGCCTTGTCGAGGCTCGCGTTGTCGGGCCAGCTGTTGAGGGGGGCAAAACGCTGAGCGCCGCTGCCGCCACCGCCGCGGCCATCGGCGATGCGATACGTGCCTGCGCTGTGCCATGCCATCCGGATGAAGAGCGGCCCGTAGTGGCCGTAGTCGGCCGGCCACCAGTCCTGCGATGTCGTCATCACCTCGATGATGTCCTGCTTCAGCGCGTCGAGGTCGAGGGTCTTGAACTCCTCCGCGTAGTTGAAGTCCTCGCCCATCGGATTGGACAGGGGCGAGTGCTGGTGAAGAACCTCCAGGTTCAGCTGATTGGGCCACCAGTCCCGGTTCGACCTGGGCCCAGCCGGCTTGGGAGTGGGGGCGGGGATTACTGGGTTCTCGCTCTCGCTGACGCTGTCAGACACGTCGGTCCTTCTCCCTTCTCGCAGTTTCCTTCTGAACACTGGTTGCTGTCGACGTCGGTCGCTCTGGATCCGCGGCCCCGTTCGACCCGAGTAGGGCTGCCACGTCTCCAGGAGATTCCTCGGTCACCAACCTGGTCGCCAGCATGGTGACCAGGTTGGCATCGCATACTTAGGGGTGTCGCTGTGGAACGCTTAAACTTTACGCCGGATCGCCAACGACCGTTTCGAGCAGGAGCGGCGCGACCAAGTCGGCCGCGTGGCCGAGTCCTGCCAGCGCAGCCGGGCCGCATCGAGGTCCCCACAGCGGAACGACTCAACGCGGCACCGTTGCGTTGTCCGAGGCCGGCCCGATAGAGCCCCAGCCGCCCGTTCTCGTGGTCCAGTCAGATCGCGGTCGCGACCTCGGTGCGAAGTTGTCCCGAGAGCTTGTGGCGTCCTCGACGCGCTCCTACCCGGGGCGTTCCCGTTGTGCCTGTTTTGCAGTCCACCGGGCGCCGGACTCGTGCGTTAGTGAGCCGTATGCGGTAGCATACAGTCATGTTCGAGCCGTTCACGGCAGCGAGCGCCGCCCAGGCGATCCGACGTGAGTTGGACGCCTGGGACCAGGACTTCGCCCTTCGAGTGCTGATAACGGCGATCAACGACCTCCGCAAGGCCATCGGCTCGGGTACCGAGCGGGTCGAGGCCTTCCTGATCGAGCCGGAGACGACCGGTTCCGAGGCCTGGGACGCCCTGCTGGGCGCCCAGGTCGGTCGAGAGCTACGCCGATCGGGGTACCGGCTGCCGGGCTGGGCCATCCCGAGGCCGTTGAAGCAGTGGTGGTTCGTCAACCTGGTCGCCCCGTTGCTCATACCCCGCACCATCCAACGGACCTCGCCCGACCTGGCCTGCCTGGGTATCTGGCTTGACGATGCCTCCTTCGATGTCGCGTGAACTCGACGTCGAACAGATCAGGGCACTGCTCGAAGAACTCGGACGGAGACTGGACGATCAGGGCGTCCAGGCGCGGCTCTACCTGGTCGGTGGGGCAGCCATAGCCGTCGCCATCAACCCCCGACGCGTCACCGACGACGTTGACGGCCTGTTCGAGCCGTACTCCACGGTCACCGCCGTGGTCGCTGAGATGGCGGCGGCGCACGACTTGGAGCCGGACTGGTTGAACTCGCGTGCGTTCACGTTCATCGCGGCCAGCGAACCCGGCAACGTCTACATGGACGTTCCGGGCCTGTCGGTGACCACGGCATCTCCCGAGCACCTGTTGGCGATGAAGATGGCCGCCTACCGCCAGCAGGACCTCGAAGACCTCAAGGTGCTGTTCCGGACTATCGGGATCACCACACCCGAAGAGGCGGTGGAGATCACCTACGCGGCGCTGGGGGGCGCCGACAACGACTACGCCAGCATGTTCGGTGATCGTGACGAGTACCACCTCCGTGCCAGGGCAATTCTGGCTGCCCTGGAGCACTCCGACAAGCCGGGACCAGGAGCGTCCGGTGGTTCCTGACCGGGCTCGATGGCAGGGAAATGTTGCCGAATATGCGGGCGTCCCTTGAGGTCGGCCGAGTCGATCGCCAGAGGGATGGGACCAAGGTGCGCGACGAAGAGGTGATAGCGGCCCTGGTGGCCGACGCCCACAATGAGGGGCGTCTCACGGAGCAGCACCGCCAGGCGATGAACCACCATGCCGGACGGCGACAGCAGATCATCCGCCGTCTCGCCGTCGAGCATCGCCTGTCGGTTCGTGGGATCGCCTCGCTGCTCGAGTGCAGCCCGGCGATAGTCCAGAAGGCTCTGCGTGTGGCGAACCGGCAAGACACGATGGATCGTGGCTGAGGGAACAACGCCCCGCCCCATCTGGTGAATGGCACGCCACCATCCTCGCCTGGAACGGGGTCGTATCGGGGACCGCTTGTCATGTCGCAGAAGGGTTGGAGGCTTCGAGCGTTGAGCGCCGCGCTTCCACTGCCCGCGCCCGAGCAACTTGACGCCGGCCTTGGCCAACCATCTGGCTGCAACACTGCTCCCAGGCCACTTGGCTGCAACCCTGCTCCCATGCCGCTTGCCTGGTCGAGCCGGTCTGCTGGTAGCGCTCGACGGCCTGGTCCAACACTCCTGGCGGCGCGCGGCGCGGACCCGGGCCAGGAACGGTGGATTGGTCTTGCCCTGGCGGATCGCGACATCCCATTGCGCCATGCGTTTGACCACCGTCGCCGCCACCTGGCCGGTGAGGTACTCGATGCGCATGGACGAGCACCCGGCGTCGACGCAGGGCGAACGGACAGCTCGTAGGTCAGCGCGACCGGGGTCGGGAAGCGGGTTGCGATCCGCCGGTAGGCGGGCGACGCGGGACCCCGTGGCGTTGCAGGATTGCCGCCACCGTCTTGTCGGCGTAGGTCCTCGATGAGGCGGACATCGGCGGGCACGATGGGGAGTGCCGCCGTGGCGGATGGGGCCGTCCATAGCTGTCCCGGGTGCGCAACACGATGTCGCCTTCGAAACCAACCGTCTCGCCCGTCTCGCGGGCCGTCAACTGATGCGCAGATCGGCTACCAAAACCTCTCCACCTGCTCCGCCGGCGGGTCTGTTGCATTGGGAGCAAACCGGACATTGGCGTGACGATCAGCACGCGCCCCTGAGGGTACAAAACAGACAATTGGTCGTATCTCACCCCAGCCGACAGTCGGGTCGGAGCCTCTCTTGCGACGGTCAGCGGGCGGGCGATGCCTCAATTCAACTCATCTAACCGCAGCTCCATGTGGCTTCCCGTCCGCCGTCTGGCGTTAGGAAGACGTCTCATGGCAGGTAGAACGCAGGAAGGGTTGACGCCGGGCTCCTTCTTGCGAGCTAGCTAGTAGGATCTATCGCATCTGTTAACTTCTCTGGAAGATCATATTGACATCTCTCTCATCTCAGACGTAGGTTCGTAGGCCACGTCCAAGTGCGTCCAGGGGGGAACGATGGTCGAAGACCAGAGCCACTCCGAGATGGGGGAGCGCCGATCTGCCGTCGAGCTGGATGAGTTGGCGCGGGCCGTGAGCAAGCTCGGCCTCGAGCAGCAGTTGTCCCCCCAACAGATCAATGAGCGCCTTCAGAAGGAGGGTTTGCGTACAAGAGGTGCGCGCGATGTGGCGCTTCTGACCAAACGGGCCCTCGACCGGCATAGGCCTCTAGTAACGGTTCATGTCGAGTCCGTCGGCGACGTCCCATTTATCAACGATTCCGTCAGTACGGACCTCGCCGAAATCACAGGGATTCCGAGGGTTATTGCAGTCAAGACAACCTTGCCAGAGGGCGAAGAGTCATGGAATCCGAGAGACTCGAGAGATCCTAACCGGGCGCTGACACTGAGCCACCGACTCCATCGCCAAATTGCCATACCAGCAGCCAGCCATCTCTGGAACGCACTTCGTGATCACGACGTGATCGCGGTTGGTGCAGGCCGAGGCGTTCGGTTTACCGTCGACGCATTGAAAGAGATCGTCAGGAAACGATCGCGTCGCTTTCAGAACATCAGGGTGATGTCAATTACGGGGACCGGAGTCATCCGACCGTATCCGCCCGAGCCAGATCGTGATGGCAACGACACAGATTGGCCCGAGCTGGAGGCCGACAACATCGCTCGAGCGCTACACCGAGTCCTCAAACTGGGACCGGGCGCCATGAGCCTCGTCCGATTGCCCTTCGTCCTCAAAGAGAACGGAGGTGTCATTCAGAGCGTTGCTCCTTACCTGGTGGGGGATTCCTGGACAGATGGCCGGCCTCCTGATATCGCTCTCTATGGCCTGGGTGTGTTGAACAGCCGCCACCATCTAATGGCATCGCGGGGTTCACCTGAAATAGAGCCGATCGAGAACATACTCGAAGAGCTTGAACAGAAGGTGCTGACGATATCTGATTCGGCAATAATTGACGTCTACGATACATACTGGGTCCGATCAGGCGCGTTACCACCTGAAGTGGAGAGGCTCGCCGAGTCCCTTGTCTCAAATCTCAACGGTATGCTCGTCGCTGTGTCCCGATCGAAGCTAAATCAGTCAAGGGAAAAGATACTCATAGCAGGCGGCCCGCTGAAGTATGCCGGGATCCTGGCCTACCTAAGTCAGCGCGACGCCGTCGGTATGAGTCCGACGGTGTTTGTCACCGATGAAACGACCGCCGAGACTCTGGTTCACGACCTGTCGGACGAGTCATCCTGATAGGCCCCCTGGTCTCCACCTCAGGGGGCTGTTCCAGTGGACCGACGTAATGCGGGTCCCGGCGGTGGCGGACCAGCTCCGACCCGATGGCGGTGGTAGATGTCGTGGCGAGACGTTGGTTGCGGGTGACGGCTGATGTCGTGGCGGTGGTTGGTGTCGTGGCGAGACGGTTGGTTGCGGGGTGACGATTGGTGTCGTTCTGTCGGTTGCGGGGGTGGCGGTTGTGTCGCGAGAACGTTGCTTGCCCTGGTGGGCGGTTGAGTCGCGAGACGTCGTGTCACGACAGCAGTCCTTCACCACGCCTGCAACACGTTGGTTGCGGCCATGGGGTCTCACGTGTCGCCGAAAAGAGTATAAACGGACGTCAAATGGGCATAGATTCTTGACACAAGTGCACCCACAGTGACTACACTGACAAACCAGCACGGGTTCTACCTCTGACGCTCCCTCTGACGGGGGGACCGACGACTCCCCGTGCACGAAGACCTTGTGGCCTCTCCGCTCGACACGGGGGCGCCCGTAACACAAGCTCCCAGGATCGAGGAGGGCTTTATGTCCGTGCCCATCGACACCGCTCAGGTTCAGGAGAAATCACAACCCCGCAAGCGCCGCACGCCAAATTCTCCCAAGACCAAGTTGGCGATCAACCTTACGAACGAGGCCGCCGCCGCCGTGCGTGACATCGCAGCGGAGAAGGGTTTGACTGTCAGCGAAGTCATACGGCGAGCGATTGCCTTGGAGAAGTTCGTCGTTGAGCAGCTCGACCGCAACGGGACCTTCCTGGTCAAGCTTCCAGACGGATCGATCGAAACCGTCCACTTCCTATTCTAGCCTAAGATTGGGACGCTACCGGTAACGCTGGTCGCCATCTAATACATCGCGTTTGTAGGGTTTTTCACCGCATACCGAGCCTGCCCTGGTACGATTCGAGCACCAGCAGTGCGGCTGGCCGTTGGTGCTCACCCGACCACCCTTTGCTTGGGGGGGAGCGATGCGCGATGACGCAGTAGTACATGTAGTTTCGTGTTTGGGCACTCCCACTGTCTGGCTTGGCGACGCCATACCCACCCGCAGCGGTCGAGAGCCTGAGACAGGCGAGCCCAACAGCGAGAACGGCGAAGAGGACGACGGCGAACTGTGCACCATTGACGAGATCAGCGGAGCAGCACCATGGATCTGTCGACGATGCGCCTCTTAGGACATCAGGCCGACGTGATCTGAGGAGATGGAACAGTGGACGACGAAGACTCAGGCGAAGACGATGACCTCGAGCAGGTGGCGCTCGAAACTCTCGGTGAACCGGTGGGAGTTGCTACGCCCACCGAACTCCGTCTGACGCAAGACAAAAATCGTCGGACGATCGTGGGTTGGCTGACGATCCTGCTCGGCATCATCATCGTGGGCTGTCTCGGCCTCGTCGGCAGCCACCGGGTGAGCGTTGACCAGGGTCTGCAACTGATCGGCGGGTTGTCGCCGCTCGTAACCGGATTGCTTGGCGTCGCCGTCGCGAGTTACTTCGACTGGCGCTCAAAGGATCCAAGAGATGATCGCGGACACCGCCTCTGACCACCATCTGGACCGGTTCCTGACCGACCTACACTGAAGCGTGGCTTAGCGCCGGTCTTCGCAAACCGGCGGCGGGTCCAATTCCTGCACACTACCCCAGGGTTTGTGGGGATTGCAGCGTTTGTGTGGTTTTGCCATCGCTATATCAATCCAGTCTCCCAAAGAAAATGTAGACCCACACAGAGCGCGAGGGCGGGCGGCCCTCATGGTCCCTTCTTCCGGGCCCCCGGGAGCCTCCCGTTGCCCGGGACCCGGCCGCCGTCACGATTGGTGGCGTCTTGCCAGGCGTCGTAGATCTCGGGGCGGAGCCGCCCGCGAGCCGGAACGATGACCCCGTGGGCACGAGCCCACGCGCGCACCTCGGCCGTCGAGGGAGCGGGCTGCGCCGGTGCATCGGCTGCACCGTCGCGACCCGCGCCGATCCGCGCCACCGCCGGTAGCTCGTCGTCAGCCCACGCCCGGGCGGCGGCCAGGTACCGGTAGGTCCACTCCTCGGCCAGCTTCCGTGTCTCGCAGAACACGATCGGGATGGTCGGCCAGCGCACCTGCAGCTCAGCCAGCCCGTCCGCGACCAGGGCGGGCCGCACCCGCTGCAGGGCGAACACTTGGGAGTAGCGGTCCTCGACCACCACCGCGGCACGGGGCAGCGTCGCCAGCTCCCCCAGGGCGAAGCGGAGCCGGCCGCTGGTCAGGCTGGCCACCAGGTCGGCCAGGGACTTGCGCTCGACCGACGCGATCAGCCTGCCCCCGACGACCACGCCGTAGTCCCCACAGGGCAACGCCCGCTTGGCCGTGCGCACCTGCTGCCCGGCGAAGCGGAACGGGTACTGCTCATGGGCGTCGACCACGATCTCCATCTCGGCGATCCCCGCCGCACGCGCGGTGGGCAGTCGCACGTCGGGTCGGGCCTGCTTGCGGGTACGGGGGGACTGCCAGAACACCATCTCCCGGCCCCGGGCATTGGTGAACACCATCTGGGACCGCTGCTCCCGGGCTCGGTCGGCGACGACGTCGATCGACGCCCCCCGGCGGGCGCAGGCCAGCAGCGGGACCCGCTCCACGATCTCGGGCTCGGCGGGCCACTCCGAGACCGGGACCGGGTGGCAGTACAAGGCGCTGGTCCGCGGCCAGGTGTCCTTGGTCCGGAACACCAGCCCATCGGCGATGGAGAGCCGCAGCAGGTACGGCAGGGTGCTGTCCGGGTCAGGATGGCGGGCGATCAACAGCTCCACACCGACAAGTGTGCCCAACCACGGCCGGCCAACATCGAACGCCGGGTGAGGCGGGCAGGCAGGGAGGGGAAAAATGGCCGCGCTGACTCCGGCCCCGTCGTGGTCAATCCAGTCGAGCTGGCGTGGGCCCGAGCAACGGCATCGGGCAGGTCGGCAACCGCGGTGGGCGGGGTCAGCAGGCAGGCCACGCCGGATCGCGACCGGTCAGGCCGAGCAACCGGTGGAGCGGCGGCGCGTCCTGCCCGACCGGAACCGGGGGCCCGAACCGTCCCGGGGTGCCGTGCGGGTTCTGGGTCGCGGTTGACCGCACGAAGCGGTACGCAGCCTCGATCAGGGTCGGCTCGGAGTTGAAGCTCTGGCCGCTGGCCACGGCGATGTCCCAGCCGTGCACGATGACCTCGTTCAGGGCGACGATCCCCGCCACCTCGGCGGGCAGGTCCTGACCCCCCACCTGGGTCACACCGGCCCACGCGGCGGGATCGCGCCAGGCCACCGCCAACGCCTGGAGCCGCTCGGCGATCCGGGGCCGCCAGTCCGCCCCCAGACGCGATCCGTCCGCGGAGGGGCCTTGGCTGCCCCCCGGTAGGGGCGTCTTGGTGGCGGCGGCCGCGAACGCGATCGACAGCCCCTCGATGTGGTCGAGCAGGTCACCAAGAGAGGAATCGACGCACGGGGTGGGCGCCCGCAGCCGGTCGTCAGGTATCCGCTGCACCAGACCGGCCAAGACGGCGGTAGCAGGTTCCAGATCGAGCATCTCTCCTCCTCACCGGACGGGTGCGGGACCTACGCCCTCAGCCTCGGTGGGCCGCCGCGTCTACGAGCGAGTGCTCGTGGAACGACCAGGACAGCTGACCTTTCGAGGGCGCCGCGGGCCCATCCTCGGGGACTGAGTTCGGCATTGACGACACCATTGGACCATGCTCGACCGCTGCCGCTGCCGCAGCGGTGGCGGCCGCGGCCGCTGCCGCTGCCGCGTGAGCGGTGGCGAACCAGCGGGCCAACTCGACGGCGCCAGGACGGGTGGCCAGCAGCTGAATCAACCGGTCAACCTCGTGGCTGCCGACGGGCTCGATCCCGCCCAAGATCTGGTGGCCGTCCCCGTCGAAAAACACCCGGGCGCAGATCGAGGCGCCAGCTTCGAGTTGATGGCTTCCCTGATACCCGACGACCTCGACAACGTCGCCCGAGCGGACATCGCGCATCGTCATCCGGCCGGAACGTTCGAAGGCTTGCAGTTTGTACACGGACCGCTCGACAATCTGCCATTGCTGGGCCAGCACCAACTCGTCGGCCGGTAGGAGCATCCCGCGGTCGCGAACGAAGTCGTCCCAGACATGGCCTTCGAACAGGGCCAGGTCGGCCACGGTAGGACCCTCCACGGCGTCGCGCAGCGCGGCCAGGTCGTCGGCGCCACCTACCAGGGCGACCGCGATGTCAAACACCGCGCGGGAGTGGCGGCCCCGGAACATGTAGGCACGCGCCTTCTCGTACAAAAAGGCTCCGCGCTCGGCGAGCGGCAGGAATGCCTGGCCGAGATGGCAATGCTTGTATTTCCGGCCCGAACGGCACGGGCAGGGCTGGTTGCGCCCGACGCGGACGTGGGCGACCCGGGCGTAATAGTCGTATACGGCCAGGATCTCGTCGTCCGACGCGGCCCCGGCCTGGCGCAGAAGTGACGCCGCCCGGCGGGCATCGCCTCTGTCAGCGGCGTACCAGGCGGCATCCGACAGGGCCAAGACATAGCTGCCGTCGGCGGAGAGCGCCCGGGCAAGGAATCGCTCGGCCTCGAGGGTCTCGCCGTTGCGCTCGGCGCACACGGCGCGCAGCCAGAGGGGGCCCGCTTGGGCGCGACCGGAAGCAGCGGCGCACAGCCGCTCCGCGAACGCCGTCACGGAGCCCTCCCGGTCAGGCTGGCTTTCGAGCGTTTGTCCCATGAACGCCTCGGCGACGGTCGCATGCGACAACACGTCGGCAAGCCGGGCCCAATGTCTCTTGTCGGCCTCAGCGTCATTCTCGAAGAGGTCGGCGGTGCTCAAGCTCCTATAGGCGAGCGTCACGATCAGCCACATCAGCCTCCCCAGATGATCAAGTCCCCATCGCCGGGCGACCAGGTCGACCGTGAGCAGCGCGGCCCACTCACGCCAGTCGAAACCGGCGTTCGCGACCAGCTCGTCACGGGTTTCCAATCCGGCCGCGGTCAAGAGTTGGCCGAGCGGCGCCTGAGGCCGGCGGAAAGCTTCTGGGTCCGCTACCAGCGCCTCCAGCCACAGCGTGAACAACTCCACGGGCTGGGGCTCGTCGCCCGCGTCGCCATTCAACGCCTCGAACGCCGTCCTCAGCGCGGCGACGGGCTCGGGCCTGGCCGGCAGCGGACCCGGCGCGACCGAAGCCGTTGTCCGGCCAGATCCAACCTCGATACTCACCACCTCGCCCGCCGACGCCGTCGGACCCAACCATCCGGTCGGACCAACGAGCAAACAGGCACCCTCGCCCTCGGTGTGTTCGTGTACCAGGGGCCCGGCCGCGCACTCGAGGGCCACTCCCGCGGTCGACAGGTCTTCCAGAACACTCAGGTCGGGGTGGAGCGCGATCCTGCCTTCCGCGACCTCGATGGCGCGGAGCACGTGGCTGAGCACGACGCCGTCGGCCATGGCGACCACATCGACAAGACGCTCGTCGTGAAGTTCGACCACCCGCGGCGGAGCCAACGCTCCGGCCAGGTGGTCCTCGGCGGCGATACCAAGGTCCAGGCCCGCGGCGGCCAGCCCTTTCTCCAATTCCTCCTCCCGGAGCGGTCCCTGGTCGGCCAACATCTTCAAGGCGGCTTCTTCGACCAACGGTACCGGTGACAGCCTGGTGATCCCCATGCCATGAGCGTAAAACCGGTCCGGCCGGGGATCGTGGATGGTCGGCGTGCGGGAGCCTGGAGTCGATAGAGTCGCCTATCGCCTCTGACAAGCATCGACGCGGCGGCCGACCTCGGCGCCCTGAGCCTCGGGTCGTGCCGCCTGCAAGTCCCCTGGACGAGCTTCAGGTGGTCTTCGACTCGCCGCTGGCGGATCTGCTCGCCACGCCCGAGGCACAGGCCGCGGGGGAGGAGCTGACCCGCCTAGCCGTCGCCGTTCCGGCCATGGCCCGGCTGCGCCAGGTGGTGGCGTTCGTCGGGAAGGGGCGTCCGGCGACGCAGGCGGGAAACTTGAAGCCCGCCGATGCGGTGGCGCTGGCCGAGCGGCTGGCCACCGGCGAACGGGTGCCGGCCCAGTATCGGTCGATCGACGATCTCCCCGACACGGCCCACGCCTTCCGATGGGCGGCGGCGGCGGAGTTCCTCGCCTGGCGGGGCACCAAGGTCGTCGCCGGGCCCGCGGCGGCCGACTTCGAGCGCGACCCCCTCTCGGCGTGGATCAGGGCCACGATCACCCTGCTCGAACACGGCCCGCTGGACGGGTTCCGCCAGGGGTGGCGGAAATCCTACGTGGAGTTGATCGATGCCAACGCTCCCGCCCTGCTGCTGGGCATGGCCGCCGCCGGTGGCACCGTTTCGTCCGCCTCGATCGCGGACGCCGCCTGGCCCGAGGTGGCCGCGGCCTACGGCTACGAGCCGGACAACGACACCGAACGCCGCCATGTGGCCAAGCTCATGAAGCGCCTGGTCGACCAGTTCGCCGATATCGGAGTGGTGGTACGCCGGGGCGACGACGTGGCCCTTACCGAGCTGGGCGATCTCCTCGCGGCCGTCGTCGCCTTCTCGACCGATGACGAGTCGGACGACCTCGACCTGGTGGACACCGACGCCCAATCGCTGCTCATGGTGTGCGTCGAGGAGATGGAGCCAGAGGATGCCCGGGGTCACCTGCTCGCCTGGTGCGAGGCTCGGCCGGCCGAGGAGGCGGCCGCGGAACTGTGCGAGGCCATGGTGGACGACGACGACCCCGCGGTGTGGGAGCTGGGCTTCGAGGCGCTGGCCATGATCGATCGGGCCGTGGCGGAGACGGCTGTGCGGGCACTACGGTCCCGTCCCGGTCTGCGCCCAATGGCCACCGCCTGGCTGCGCGCCCACCCGCCGACGAGGACGCGGCCGTCGGAGTAGACCCGCACAACTCGGCGCCGTGATGGGGAAGGGTCGGGGAAAAGGGGCGGGTCGGCCTCCAGGCGGCGGGCTCGATTCCGACGTTGGCGACCGCGGAACAAGAGTGATCCATGTCCCCCGGCTGCGAACGAATGTTGGGTGGCCGGCCACAACAGGAGCGGCCTGGTTTTGTCAACGGAGCACGAAGGGGGCATGAGATGCACGAGATGAGGCGTATTCGGGTGGGATTCGTCACTTTGGCGGTGGCGGTCCTGGGTGTCTCGGCGATGGTTGTATCGGTGACAGCCTCCGCAGCCCAATCGGCGACTCCAGCCGGGGCGAATATCAACTTCAGTCCGAACCTGACAGGGCGGGTCAACCGGTCGGTGATTCCCGCCAACCCGCCGGTCGAGTCGTGGCGGCTGACCGCAGAGGGCACAGCAGCGCCGCTGGGTCGATTCAACTACGTCTCGAATCTGACCGTGCATTTCGGCATTGACGGCATGCCCCTTTCAATCACCGACGGGGTGGGGGCATTCACCGGTGACGCGAAAAACAACAGCGGTGACGCCATCTTCTTCACGTTGAGCGGCGTGTTCCAACGAGGCGGCGACGGCAAGTTCGACGCCGTGTTCATCGTGACCGGCGGGACCGGACGCTTCGTCGGTCTTTTTGGCAGCGGACGGATAGCCGCCTCGGCGGACGTGGCCCACAACACCTTCGTCGGCGCTTGGGACGGGCTGGCCAAGAGGCCCGGAGGCTAGGGCACGTCGAACGATCCACACGGGACGGGCCCCAGCCGGCCACCAGCTGACCGACATCTACGACACCCAGGGACGGCACTACATCCTGGCCTACTACCCGACGACCGGCTACCTGGACACCATCACCGACCCGACCGGGCGGGTGGTCACCTACACCCAAGACACCAACGGCAACCTGACCAATGTGAGCGGCCCGTACGGCAACTTCGTCTACGGGCAGGGACCGGTCGGCTACAGCAGCATCGGGCTGTCCAGCATGCAAAACCCGCGCTTGAACACCTGGACCTTCGGGTTCTACACCGACTTCCGGGCCCAGACGGTGACCTTTCCGCCCAATGGCAACGGGGGAGGCCCGACCACCACCGGCTACGTGTACTCGCCGCCCGACACCACCCCCAAAGGCTGGATGAAGACGGTGTCGACCGACGCCAACAACCATGGCACCTACATCGCCAGCTACCCCGCCCAGGCGGTCAAGACCACCGACGCCCTGACCCACTCCCGAAGCGCCTCCTACACCGCCAACGACGACATCCAGATGGCCACCGACGCCATGAGCCCGGGCAACAACACCACCTTCACCTACGACGCCTTGAACAACCCGACCACCGAGGCGAAACCGACCGGGGCCACCAACTACCTGGCGTACAGCAACGGCGCCCCCATGAGCCCCGGCGTGACCTGCTCGAGCACCGACTCCTCCCACCCCTACCTGGCGAAATGCTCCGAGGACGCCCAGGGCCATCAGAGCACCTACACCTACGACGGCCCCGGCAACCGCTTGGCGCCACGCTGCAACCCAACACCCGGTACTGGCTGGAATACAACACCAACGGCAACAACAACCTTCATTTCAATTCGGCACCCGCCTTCGGCAGTTGGCCCGCATCGGTGGACACCTCCCAATCGAAGATCTTCTCCATCTACGCGACTCTCCAGTAAGGCCCATGTCTTATGGCCCGGGAGACGACGAGCCAACATCCACGGATCTCTCGGTCCAGCACGTCTGGCGCGGTAGGCAAAAGCCTGCCGCGCCGTGCTGTCCTGCTGGGCCAGACCGCCGGTCGTCTGGTGCCGGTCGGCGCTGTCGCATCGGAGCTGGGCCCGGGGATCAACGTCGGCGGCGTCGCCCTGCCGTTGCGGTGCCTTCCGCGTTCGTCGGGTTCGGGTATCCCGCCCGATGTGAATGCTCGCCGCAACCTTTCGCCGGGGCAACTGGCGGCCCGACGCTGCGTTGGCGTGGCTGTCGCAGGGTCGCTTCGGGCCAGACGGTCCTTCTATGATGCGACGGCGTGGCCGGAATGTCTTGTGGCTGCCGCGACAGTTCCAGGAACGTCGGCGTAGGGCCCCTTGTGGATGGGGCCCCCAAGGCGTATTTCGTCGCCGTCGCGAAAGCCTGGGCCGCCGGCGATGACCGCGCCGTGTCGCGGCGGGCTCCACCGCTCGAGGAGGCGAGTGACCGGTCGTCGGGCCGAGGCGGCGATAAGCAACAGCTCCGGCCGGATCTCCTCTATCGGCATTTCGGTGGAAGCCGATGGCGTGTCGGCGCCGAGTACGACGGTCTGCCATCCCGCGCAGCCGAGCGCGAGCGCGCCCATCAACAGGCCCAGGTCATGGCGTTCCCCTTGGGGACAGAAGGCGAGGCAGGAGGGCCGCCCGGGGCCGCTGGGGAGGAGGTCGTCCAGCACGTCCTCGAAATGCTGTGACTCGGACTCAACGCCGATGACCAAGCGTCGAGATTGCCGGGCCATCAGCTGGCGATCCTGGGCGCCAGGTCATCTGACTGGTTGCCGCACGCCTCCGTTGCTCAACGACGTCGGAGGCGCCGTTCCCACATCTGTCGCACGCAGGCCTCGACGGGTGCTTTCCACGGGCGCTGGCGTTCGGCGCGTTCTTGACGAGTTTCCTCGGGTTCGGCGCCAGCGACTTGGCCATGCCAACACCTCGGGACTGAGCCGGCAGCGGCGTGCCACCTCCGCCGACTGCGCGTCGTTCTTGGCCAGCTGCGCCCCCTTGCGGTCACGCCCTGGCGTCGACCAGCTTCGTGAAGCTGGGCCGACGAGTGGTGATCGAGCGTGGCGGCGTCTACTGGGCCGGTCTCGGAGCACTCGTCGGATCGCGGCCGGCGAAGCGCAGAGTGCTCGTCGTCTCGGGTACCGGCTCCAACCGGAGCCGGTTGGCAACTCAGGGCGTCACCCTGTTCCAGGCGGACTCGCCCCGCGCCCCGCCGCCGGAGCCACTCAAGCGCCCGGCCCCCGCCGAGCAGAGCCGAGCGAGACGGGTAGAACTACGGCTGGGCCCGGCGGCGCACGAACATCAGCGCCAGCAGCACGACGCCCGCCGCCAGGAGGCCGCCGAACACGGCCGCGAGGACGGGCAGGACCGTGTTCTTGGCCGGAGGCAGGGTGGCGAACTGGACCGCGGCTCCGAAGTCGTCCTGGGTCTGGGTGTTGTCATTGGCCAGGCGGGTATCGGCCCAACCGATAGCGGCGTACTGGTTGGCCGATGCCACTCCGGGCGGCTGGCGGAGGTCCGAGTTGTAGCTGACCCCGAGGTTGAAGTTGACCGGTCGGTCGCTGATCAACATGTTGGGCGCCCACGTCACCCCGCCGTCGGTCGAATAGCTGTAGCGGACATTGAAGTGGAAGTCGCTCTGGTCACGGTTGTCCTGCCAGACGGCGTCGATCCGCCCGTTGGGCGCAACCCCCAGTTGCGGGTAGAAGCTGTCGAACTGCTTGGCGGGGTCGTCGTCGTTGATGGCCACCGGGTCGGTCCACGTCTGGCCGCCATCGGTCGACCGCTGCACGACGATCTGTCCCGGACCGGAGCTGGCCGCCCCGTCCGGCGTGGCCTGGTAGGCGACCACGTAGCTCCCCTGGGGCCCGCCCGTGGGCGCCCATCCAATCCCGGTCTGGCTGCCGGAACCGTGGAATTTCGGGGGGCCGAGCTTGGCGACGGTCCAGGTCTTGCCGTGGTCGGTGGAGCGGGCCACCAACTGGGGCACGGCGTAGCCGAAGGCGGCGTCGAAGTTGCTGCGGCCGGGATGGTTGTCGAACGGTGGCTGTGCGCTCGTCACGGCCAGCACCACGCCGTTGTGGGCGAAGAGCAAGGGCGCCCCGAAGTTGCCTTCCATGAGCAACGGGTAGCTCGTCCCGGCGATCGTCTGGGTCAGATGGGCGAAGCCGTTGAGGTCGACCGAGGGGGCGAACGTGGCGCCCCCGTCGGTCGAGACCGCCACCACTACCGGGCCGTTGTTGAGGGGCGAGTCCTTGGCCGCCTTGGGGTAGTGCTGATTGAAGCCCACGTAGACCACATCGGTCGGCCCGGAGGCGTCGACGGCTACGGCGGCCCCATAGTCCGCTGCCGCGGGCTCCGGCTTTCCCCGGTTGTTCTCCACCAGGGTGGTCGTCCAATGGTCGCCCAGGTCGGTGGAGCGGGCCAGGAACTCGCTCACGTGGCCCACGCTGAAGCCACCCTCGCCCTGCCCGAACGCCTCGGCCGCATAGTACAGCGTGCCCTTGCGGCCCCAGGCGATCGCCCCGGCGGCCAGGCCCGCGCTGTTGTCCATGCACGACGGGTACGCAGGCGGGGCGGGCAACGACGCCGAGAAGTGCCACGTGCGGCCCGCATCGGTGGAGCGCACCAGCTGGCACACCCGGGTGCGCAGGTCGGCCGTGGCCGCCACGATGATCCTCGGGTTGCCCGGGTCGACGAGCATGGAGGTGGGCCCGGCGAAGGCGCGGACCGGGTTCTGCAGGTCCTTGGTCATGTGAAACGGGGCGGTAAGCCGGGTGCTGCGGACCGCCTGGGGGGCGAAGGTCGCCTGTTTGAAGGCGGGCTGGGCGGCCTCCGCCGACCGCGGCGCACTGCCCACCAACGCCATCGCGGCCATGACCACGACGGCGACCCTGCTGTGTTTCATGGCGGAACTCCCCCAGTATGTTGCCCTGGCCCCGCACCGCGAGGCGTTGTGACGACGGGACGAACGCATCTTCCGGCTCCCGCTCCGGCTAGGCCGACCCGCCCGCCGGGGCCTCAGCCGGGGGCTGGCCGCGGCCGCGACCAGCTATCACGCGCCACAGCCCGACGAGCAGCAGGCTGATCACGGCCACGCCCAGTCCGATCAGGACCAAGCTGGTGCCGCTGCGCCCCGAACGGGCCACCAGCCCGACCGGGCGGGCCGCGGCCGGTGCCGGGGCGGGCGCCGCCGTGCCGACATAGAAGACCGAACGGGCGGGCTGGCCCGAGTTCATTTCGTGATGGTCCTGGGTGGCAATCAGGATGTGCTGCCCGCTCGGGATGTCGGCTGGCAGCGCCACGTCGACGGTGAACTTGCTGGTCATGTTGCCCGGGCCCGGTTTGGCGACGGTGGCCAGCACCGGGCCGGTCAAGGAGTCGAGGTGGATGAGTACAGGCGAGCCGGCCGCGAACTCCCTACCCGTGACCGACAGCGTGCCGCCCGGCTGGACGGAGGACGAACCGGTCGTGAGCGAGACGACACCCACGCACGCCCAGGCCAACCCGGCCGGTACGAGGACCAACATCGAGGCGACCATCGCAAAGGCCAGACGCCGACGTGACCAACTCATCGCCTGCCACTCCGATCAAGCTCGACTTACGTTCGCCTGGACAGTATCTGCACTCCCTCTTCGCCACAAGCGCCGCGATTGGGACAGAACCATGCCTTTGGACGGAGCCCCCCGGACGCTCTGCGACGCCCGCCCGACCGGGCGGCGCCAGCAGGGTTCCTGTTGTTGGGATGGGGGGCGGCGGCGTGGGGGGGCCAGGGCCCTCTATTTAGTTGTCAAGGTGCGGGTGACGGCTGGTTTCCTAGCGACGGAGGCGCGCCGGTGGGCGGATTGTCACTGGGGGCGGAGGCCGTCTCGCCGATGAGCGTTGCCCGGTGGTCGATGGCCGGGTCGGGGTTGGCTGGTTTGGGGTTGGTTGGTTTGGGGTGGTGTTGGTTTGGGTTTGGGTGTGTTGGTGGGTGGGGGGTGAGGAGGCCGGCTTGGCGGTCTCGGTCGGTCTTGTCTTGGTGGCAGGGCCAGCAGCGGGCTCCGAGGTTGTCGTAGCTGGTGGGGCCGTGGTGGGCGAGGGGGTCGAAGTGATCCCATTGCAGGCCGTAGCGCCGTCCGCAGTCGACGCAGGCGGCGCCGGTGAACAGGGGTGGGTCGCCCAGGTTGAGGGCGGTGCGCAGGTGGGCGGGGATGTATCGGCCGTAGTGGGCGATGGCGTGGATGCGCACCCCGTTGTGGAGGACGGCCTTGATGAACGCAGCGGTGGCCAGTTCGACCGCCACCGATACCGGTACGGGGCCGCCGCCGATGATGTGGCAGATCTCGCCCGGCTCGGTGTGGCCGCGTTGGAAAGCGGCGATGTCGCACACCAGGACCAGTTCGGCGCTGCGTGCTTTGGGTTGGCCGCCTCCGAGGATGAGTTGGGCCAGGGCGTCGGCCGCCAGCGCCTCGCGCGGTTCGGCCTGGCCGCCACCGCCGTCGCCGTCGCTGGCGGTGTCGCGGTTGGCGTGGCGGCGGCCTTGGCGGGCGAGGCGGTCGGTTTCGGTGTCGACGCGGCTGACCACGGGCACGCCGATGTCGGGGGGCAGGGCGCCGGAGAGGCGGATCATGCCGTGTTGGTCGACCCAGTGGCGGAAGCTGCGATCTCGGTGTTGTTGGCGGTGTTGCTGCTCGGGGTCTTGGGCTTGGAGGCGTTGGCGGCGGGCTTCGTCTTTGAGCTCAGCCACGCCGGCACGGCCGGCGAGGGCGAGGAGTTCGGTTTCTGTGCCGGCCACGGCGGTGGCGGTGGCGGTGATGGCGGCCGCTTGGGTGAGTGACACCTGCCCGGCCCGCAGCGCTTCTTTGGTGTCGGCGCAGTCGTCGAGGCGGTCGGCGGTGTCGAGGGCGGCGCGGGCTTCGCCCGTGGTGGTCCCGGTGATTTGGGCCAGCCAGGTGGCGGCGTTGGAGTAGCCCCGGGTCTTGTGGGCGCCGCAGTGGGCGGCGCGGGCGGCGGCCAGGGCTCGTAGGGCGGCGCAGCGTTTCTCGGTGCGGGCCAGTAGTTCGGCCAGTTGGGCGCAGTCGACGCCGGACAGCAGGTCTGGGTCGGTGGCGGCGATGGTGTCGCCCAACGCCTGGCAGGCGGCGGTCAACTGGGCCAGCACGAACAGCACCTCCTACCTGCGTCAACTCAGATCCGACGGGAAGGAGGGCCGTCAAGCCGGGCCCACAACGGCTACCGCTACCGCCCATGATAGTCGAACACCCGTTCGACTGTCAAGCAGATTCTCCAAAAATCCAGGCTGGACTGATTTGGGACGGCGGAGCGGGGGCCCGCGAGAGGACACACCCCACGGTGAAACGTCGCCGCCTGCAGCGAGCTGCGGGCGACTCGTAACCTTTCACAGATCCGAAATAGGCACCTCTTCCGACTTGCATACGGTTCGCCTAGGCTCGGGCGAGTCGCGGAAGAGCAGGAGATCACCATGGCTCCGAAGGTGCGGATGCGGTTCTGGATCGAGCTCGGCCTCTCCGTCTCGAGCGCCGTATGCCTGTTTCTTACGCTCGTGTGGCGGGACTGGATCGAACTCGTCTTCCGAGTGAACCCCGACAGGCAGAGCGGCTCTGCGGAATGGACGATCGTCGGCCTCAGCGCGCTCGCGGTTGTCGTCCTCTCCATTCTGAGCCGTCACGAATGGCGACGTGCCACGGCCATGGCATGAGACCGAGTCAGAGGAGCCCGGGCGGGCAGCAGTCGCGATGAAGTCGTTCTTCACGTCGATCTGGGCGGTCCTGCGGGTCGCGCTGTTCGGGTGGATCCTGGCCCTGGCTCGCTTCGTCCGGCAGCTCTGCGCATGGCTGCGTCGCCTCGTGCACGAGGATCGCGGGAGCGAACGGGAGCGCAAGGCGGCGAAGTCGAAATGCGTGCCGATCCAGGATCCGGCGTTCGTGCGGCCGGACCCGTTGATCTACTCCCAGCAGTACCTTGCCGCCCACGGATTGAAGTACTCCTGGAACAATCCCGATATCCGACTGTTCCTGGACCACACTCCCGTGGACTCCCACCAGTTGGTTCCGAACACGCCGTACAATGTCGTGGTCCGGGTGTGGAACGCATCGACCGATTGCCCCGTCGTGGAGATGCCCGTACACCTGTCGTACTTGAGCTTCGGCGTGGGCACGGTGTCGCACACCATCGCGACCAAGAAGGTGGACGTCAGCGTCAAGGGTGGAGCGAACAACCCGTCGCTGCTGGTCGTCCCGTGGAAAACGCCTCCCGACCCGGGCCATTACTGCCTTCAGGCGTTGCTCGATCCGAAGGCGGATCTTGAATTCGGCAACAACCTCGGCCAGCACAACACCGATGTCGTCGCCGCTCACTCTCCTGCCACGTTCTCCTTCGCTCTGCGGAACGACACGAGGCTCGAGCGGTCCTACAGCTTCGTCGTCGACACATATCAGGTCGGCGATCCGAAGCCATGCGTCGACCGGCAGTCCCTCCTCGATCAGGACCCCACGGCGCGGCATCGGGCGGACTATCCGCTTCCTCCCGGCTGGACCGTGACGCTCGCACCGGCGAATCCGACACTGGCCCCGGGAGCGGCCGTATCGGTCGTCGCGATGGTCACCCCACCAGCGGGTTTTGTCGGTTCGCAGGTCGTCAATATCCACGCGTTCTACCAGGAGTTCCATGCCGACCATCTCGCCGGAGGGGTGACAATAACCGTGACGGGGGGACCCTGAGCAGTGGCTGACAACTACCGGCAGTACACCTCATGCTGCGCGCCTACTGCGTGGGAGAGCCTGGCGAACTATCTGATCGGCGCCACCACGACTCTCCTCGCGGTCGCGGTCGCAACAATCCTGATAGCGGGCTGGTGCGCGTTGTTCTATCTGGGCGTAGCAGCGGCAGCCGAAGCAGTGGCGGCGTGCTCCTGGTGGCTGAACAAACGTCTCGTTTGTCTGGGCGGCGACCGATCGGCCGCCGGAATGCTCGTCGAGATCGAGCCCGCAGTAGGCAAGAGCGGCTATTTCGGTGAACTCGACACCGACTACAGCATCAACCTGCTGCTGTATCCCAACCTCCCCGGCGTCTCGCAAGCCGACGCCGAAATCAGCACTCCCTATGGCGAACTGATCAAGGATCAGCAGAGCATCATCGACAACATAGGGTTCTTCCAAGGCGAGATGGCCACTGAGCCCCACACCCATCGCCAGAGCGCCGTACTCCACGCCGAGTTCGAAGGCGGCGGCGTCTACGACTTCTTCATCGGCGCCTCGATCGCGCTCGGCCTGTACATTGCCGCCATCATCGCGTGCGCCGCGATCCCTCCGCCGTGGGGGGTGCTGATAGCCGGATTGCTCGCACTTCTGGCTCTGCTGGCTTGGTTCCTCAGCCATGGGCTCGGGGCTAGTGACTACGGCGGTCCCGGCGACGTGGGCGCGCCCTCGGAGCTCCACACCAATGACCCAAATACCTCGGTCGGCGCCGACTTGCTTTATGTCCAAGGTACGTGGGTGTTTGATTCGTTCCACGAGGGGTGGAACGAGATCCACCCGATCAAGAAGTGCACCCCGATCGGCACTTGGAACGGAGTATGGCCCTCGGACATCCCCGCTTTGGTCAAGAAGCTGGACGATGGCTTCGCCGACGCGCTCAATCCCCTGACGGTTGGACGGCAGAAGGAACCGACGTACACATGGGCGATCCATCCCTTGATCGACGGTTGCGGGACATACCCGGCAGCCGACGTCCCGCCCACCACCGATCCGAGGGGCGGCTCGATCCTCCATTAAGCGGGGGTTCGCGGTCGCTGTGGGTGCAGACCTTCACGCCGCTCATCGACGCGGCGGTGACCGCTGGTTCTTCTAACGAAACCCATGTGAAGGGCTCAGGCCGGTGGATGTACCGTTGCATTGAGGCTGGCCGGGCTGTCGGCGACACTGTCGGCATGAAGCGTCGTCGCCGTCGCCCTGCCGTCGTGGTGCCTTCAGGGTTCGCCGGGTTCAGGTTCCCCGCGGAGATCATCATGCTGGCGGTGCGCTGGTACCTCCTACGGCCTTTCCTACCGTGACCTCGAAGAGCTCCTGGCCGAACGCGGGGTCGAGGTCGACCATGTCAGCATCTACCGCTGGGTGATCCGCTCCACGCCGCTGCTGATCGACGCCGCCCGGCCGAGCCGACACGTCGTCGGTGACCGCTGGCACGTCGACGAAACCTACGTCCGGGTCGCCGGGGATCAGCCTACCAGCGGGTCGGATCCCCGCTCGACGCCGATGGTCAGATCGTCGCCGCGAAGTCCGGGACGCGACGGTACCGTTCGGGCGGCGGTCGCTTGTAGCTGCCCGCAGGGGGTCGCGGGCTCAGCTTGATCGTTGGCAGCTTGCGCTCCTGATACGGGACCACCGATAGCAAGTGGGAGATGCAGTTGAGCCGCGCCCGTACCTTGTCGTCGGCCTCGACCTCGTACCACGGTGAGTCAGGCAGGTCGCAGTGGGCGAACATCTCATCCTTGGCCTTGGAGTACTCGACCCAGCGGTTGCGGCCCTCGATGTCCATCTCGCTCAGCTTCCAGCGCTTCAGGGGCGCATCGAGGCGCTCCTTGAACCTGCGCTCCTGTTCTTCGTCGCTTACCGAAAACCAGTACTTGACCAACGCGATGCCGTCGTCGCTCAGCATTCGCTCGAAGGCAGGGCACTGCCGGAGGAAGCGGTGGTACTCCTCGTCGGTGCAGAAGCCCATCACTCGCTCGACGCCGGCACGGTTGTACCAACTGCGGTCGAACAGCACGATCTCGCCGCCCGCGGGGAGATGGGCGATGTAGCGCTGGAAATACCACTCGGTCTTCTCCCGGTCGCTTGGGGCGGGCAGGGCGGCGACGCGGCACCAGCGGGGGTTGAGGTACTCGGTGATGCGCTTGATCACGCCCCCCTTGCCCGCCGCGTCGCGGCCCTCGATGACGACGACCAACCGTTGGTCCTCGTCGCGGATCCACTGCTGCATCTTCACGAGTTCCTCCTGAAGGCGCAGCAGGGCCTTGTCGAACACGCCTTTGGAAGCCATGGCCCCATCATGGTCCCGCCCAGTGGCCTCGCTGTCCCACGTCGGAAGCCAGAGCGCCGCTCGACTGTCGGGCGCAGTCGGACGAGCAGAACACCAAGAGTCTGCGCACGGCCTCTCAGTTCGCTGGCGCCGCCACGACTGCGCCCGGTCCAACGATCCGCACGCCCCGTTTCCTCACCCAAATCGAAGCGTTCGTCCACAACCCTGCACCAACAAACCGTCCGGTGCACACCGTCGCCACCTACCGACGCGACCCTCTCGGCGGGCCCCCGCATCACCGCCCCCCCCAGTCATTGGCTTCCGCCTCGCGGCGTTGACAATGAGCGCCCTGCACGCTATACCCGCCACCAGGTTGCCCGACCGGCTCGTGCCGACCCCGTTTCGGGGGCCAAGTGGTACGGCTTCAAAAATGTCCAGTCCCAGACACAGGTAAGTCTTACCCAGGAGACATCGCTGACGAGGTTCAAGTCGACGGCCATTGACTCAAGCCATCGACGAGCACGGAATGCGGCCCTGTCGTTCCGCGGCGTCTCATGATCGCCCGCCTCCGGCAACGCCCTCCTGAGGCCCCGCGAACGGCGCCGCGGCCGGGTCGTGTTCCGCATAACCCGCAGCGGTGACATCGCCGGCTACCTGAGAGCGGGCCGAACGTTCTCATCCACGATGCGCCAAACCATCGGGCGTATCCCCGACCTCGTCTGGCGCTGCCTGGGCCTGCCGACACCACCGCCCGAGTAGTCGACCGCCAGTCTGTCGGCGCGGCTGTGGCTGAACAACATCGTCGCAGCCGCCGAACACGCCGCCGCCCCCTTTGACGTGGCCCGGAGTTGTCGGGCTCCACCCCGCCTTCCAGGTGGCCACCGAGGCCGGCATCACCATCCCCTCGGCCGAGACGATCGCCGTCCTGCGCCTCGCCGCCGACTCCTGGACATTGAGCCACCTGACCGCCTAGTCCGCCGAGCCTGGTTGGCTGGCCGACCTGCTGCAGCGAGAGTCCAGCAGCCGCCGGACGCAAGGGACGGTCTACTTTGCTTCGGTGACACCCCCACCGGCACGCGAAACATTACTTGGGAACCCCGCGAGCTCACGATTGACAAAAGGGCGCAACGGTCGGAACTCGGGGCGGATCGAGCGGAACCGTAGACAGATACCCTTGAGATCGGGAAGACCGTTCACAGCATGCCCTGAGTTGGCTCGCCGGGGTTGGCCCAGGGGCCCGTTCAAGGGACGCCTGCAAATACGATCCGGGAGTGGCGACCGGGCGAAGAACGGAAGCAGGATTGTGGCCGATGGTGATCCGCTCAGCTATCCGGGAGGTGCTACGGAGGCATCAGGCGTCAGAGAACCCGCTGGTGCGCTACGGCGTCGGCGGAAGCCGATGGGCCCATCGCGTCGTCCGGTCCTGGGCGAGCGCGGACTACCGCGCCGTGATGCGCGCCAAGGTGTTCTCGTCGCGCCGTTTGCACCAAACGACGACCCTTACGTGGATGGACCGATATCCCGGGGTGTTCGCAGCGTGCCGAGACCATCTCGGTGACCGGCCGGGCCTGAATGTACTCTCGTTCGGCTGCTCGACCGGCGATGAGGCATTGACCCTCCGCGGGTACTTTCCGCAGGCCACCATTGTCGGCGCCGAGATCAACCGGCGCTGCCTCGCGGTCTGCCGGCGGCAGATTGTCGACGACCGGACGAGCTTCATCCTCTAGGAGCCGGCCACGATCGGCCGTCACGGGCCGTACGACGCCATCTTCTGCATGGCCGTCCTGCAGCGGACGCCCCATCTGGTCGAGAACGATGCCACTGCCAGCCTGGAGCGGATTTATCCCTTCGAGAAGTTCGATCGCCAAGTTCGCCAACTGGACGGGTGGCTCAAGACGGGCGGTCTCCTTGTCGTCCATCACAGTCAATATCGCTTCGCTGATGCCTCGGTGTCCGGGAGGTACCGGGCGCTCGAGGCCAAGGGCCAGGAGATCGACCGAAACGTGAAGTTCGACCGCCACAGCCGCCGTCTCGCGCTCGAATACTCAGTCCAGATGATCTTCGTGAAACTGGGTGACGAAAGCCCAGCCTCACGGTGACCGACCAGGTCAATGTCGCGGTCGTCGCCGGCAGAGTCGTCGCCGGCAGAGGCGAGTCGTTTTATCATCTTTCGATGAGTTCCCTCCACCGCCGCGCTGCGAGGTACCCTTCGGTGTGTTCGACCTCCGGTTCCACCGGCGTCAACCGCGCCCCACGGGCGGGATGACACGGGCGGCGATTGCGCGGCGCAGCCTTCGCTACTACGTGCGCCCCCATCGCCTGCGGGTCGCCGCCATCGGGGTCTGCACAGTCGTGCAAACGGTCCTCGGATTGGCTCCGGTGCTTATCGTGAAGGCGTTCGTCGATGACCTCCAGCACCCGCACGGGTCATTTGGTCGTTTTGGTTTGCTCATCGCCGCCGGGGTCGGCCTGGTTGCTTTGGGTGGGCTGGTCGGCGTGCTTCGCACCTGGCTGGTCCTGTCCGTCAGGACCAGGGTAATTGCCGACCTGCGTGAGGAGATTGCGGGGCGCCTGCTCCGCCAATCGGTCGGTTTTTACACACAAACTCGCGCCGGCGAATTGATGTCGCGCATGCTGAGCGACGTTGCCGTCGTCGAATCGATGTTCGACGCGATCTTGTCGGTGGCCGCCAACTCGATTACCGCCTTCGTCTGCATCGTCGCCATGTTCGTGCTCGAGTGGCATCTGGCGGTGCTGACCTTCGTGATCGCTCCGGTGCTGGTGCTGTCACTGCGCCGGGCCGGGCAACCGATCTTCCGTACCCGGATGCGGGTCCAGGAGCGCTTGGCGGCGGTCACCGCCCAGCTTCAAGAGAGCTTGAGCCTGTCAGGGATCATGCTCATCAAGTCCTTCGGCCGCGAGGAGGCCGAGCGGGACCGTATCGCCGACCTCAACCAGGTGCTGCGCCGCAGCCAGGTGGACGCCGGGGTCACGGCCGCGTGGGTCGGGTTGGGGCTCGGCCTCATTCAGTTCGGCGGTCCCGCCCTGCTTCTCGTGGGCGGGGCGTGGCTTCTCGTCCACGGCTACCTCACACTGGGCACGCTGGTGGCGTTCATGACGGTGCTCGGGCTGCGTTTTGGAGCGTCGGTGTTCGGGCTGGGGAGCGGGGTCGTCACCGTGATCGGTGCCCTGCCGGCGTGGCAGCGAATCTTCGAATTGTTGGACGAGTCCGTGGCGATCCGGGAACGGCCTGATGCCATAGCGCTGGTGCAGGCCCGCGGCGCCGTGAACATCGATACGGTCACTATTTCCTATCCTCAGCGCAGCCAACCGGCGCTGCACCAGGTCTCCCTTGACATAGCCCCCGGTCAGCTGGTGGCGCTTGTCGGCCCGAGCGGCGCGGGAAAGACGACTCTCTGCAGCCTTGTTCCGCGGTTCTACGACCCTCAAGAAGGCGTAGTGCGGATTTGACGGGCACGACGTGCGGGCCCTCACGCTGGCGTCGCTCGGACAGTTGGCGGGCCTGGTGCTGCAGGACACCTACCTCTTTCACGGCACCCTCCGGCAAAACCTCATGTACGCCCGGCCCGACGCCACCGGCCAGGAACTCGACGCCGCGTGCGCCGACGCCCAACTCCGAGACCTCATCGCCGGGCTTCCCGAAGGACTCGACACGGTGGTGGGCGAACGCGGCCACCGTCTGAGCGGCGGGGAAAAGCAGCGCGTCGCCATCGCCCGCGTCATCCTGAAGGACCCGCCGATCCTCATCCTCGACGAGGCGACGTCCCATCTCGACAGCGTTTCCGAGCAGCGGGTGCAGATGGCGTTGGCCCGACTGTTCCGTGGCCGCACATCGCTCGTGATCGCCCATCGACTCTCGACGGTCATGGCCGCCGACCTCATCGTGGTGCTGGACCAAGGGCGCATCGTGGAGCAGGGAACCCACGCCGAGCTGGTGGCCACCCGAGGGGCTCTACCGCACGCTCTATGAGCTGCAGTTCCGCCCTGGCCCCGGGCTTGCCGTGCCGGTATAGGGCCGGTAGGGACGGTAGGGACGGTAGGGACGGTGCTCCCGACGGCGAACGTCAACGGCGAGCTCATGGAGGCCCTTCGCTTCCTGCGGGCGGTGCGAGAGGATGCCGCCATCCGGGCCCGCCTGGAACGCCTTGACCCGGCGGAGGGTCTGGAGCCGGTCGTGGCGATCGCCGGTGCGGCCGGGTTCGTTCTCAGCATCGAGAGTCTTCGGGGCGCTCACGGCTATGACTAGGCGCTACGCCAGGCGCGCTATGCGGCGCCGCCGGCCCTCCACGCGGCCACGGCCGATAGTGCGGCGAGTGCCGTCGCGGTCGTGAACAGCGCGTCGTCGTCGACATAGGTCAAGGTCGTCTCGGGCGAGGCCAGGGGGTTCACCATCGCCGGCGCGGGCACCCGCAGGCGGGCTGATGGCGCCCATGACCCGTCACTGCGCTGCTGGCTGAGGAGCCATCTCGTCGCTCGGCCTACGGCATCGCCCTCGGCTGTGTTGAGGGCCGGGCGGGACGAGGCGAGGGTAACCCCCCATGGGGCTCCGGCCAGCGCCGCCTGGACGGCCAGGCTGGTCGCAAACGCCGATGGCCCGCCGTGCGCCGGCGACGAGACGCCGCCGTCGGTACTGATGCGCCCCGCGGCCCAGGTCCTGGCCCGGGCCGCCGCCGCCCGGTACTTCTCGTGGCCCGCCAACGCTTCGGCGGCCCGGGCGGTGGTGTACTCGTCGTCGTCCCACCAGTGGCCTGACCATGACCCATCGACTCTCTGGGTGCGGCCCAGGAACGCCAGCAGCCGGGGGCTCAAGTCCAGCACCGCCGCGGCTGCGGTCACGCACGTGTGCGTGGCGCACCATCCCTGGTAGCTGCCTTCCATGCGGAGGAACTGGGACAGCTGGCGAGCGGCGTCGTCCTCGTAGGTCCTCACGCCGCCCTCGGGCCCGATCAGCCCGGCCACGAACCGTCGGGCGGCTGCCAGGCGCTCGCTCGGCGGCGCGCCGAGCTGATGGGCCAGCCTCAGCACCCACGTCGTGGTGTCGGCGTCGGGAGGCAGCAGGGCGTGGTAGCCCCATCCGGCGTTGCCGCCCCGCCGGGCCAGGAGCAACCCGAAGGCGTGCTCGGCGGCGGCTCGCGCGCGGGCATCGGCGACCGTGGCCAGCACCGCGGCGACGTATGCGGTCACCCACTCGTCGCTGGCGTATCCCATCACCCGGCGCTCGACATGGCCGGGCCGGCCACGGTCGAAGAAGTCCCGCCACCAGCCGCCCTGGTTGCGCGCCGCCAGCAGCCGGCCGATGGCGGCGCCGATCGAATCCTCGAGCGCCGGCGACGGTGTCGTCGACCGAGGCAGGGCCGCGACCACCGGCGCGCCGCGAGTGTCGTCGCCCGTCGAGGTGCCCGTCCACAGATGCCCAAAGCCGAAGTATGCCTTGGCGGAGACCGGGGCGGTCGCCGCCCAGGACAGCTTCACGTGGCTGAGGCGCCGGTCGATTACCCCGAAGACGTTGACCGGCCGCAGCAGGCTGGCCACGATGAGGTCGTCCGGCCACTCGGCGGTGGCCTCGGGAGGCGTGATGCTGCCGGGCCAGCGCAGGAGGGCATCGGTTTTCTCGGCGGTGGCCAGCCCGAGGGCGACCAGGCGACCCAGCAACGGAGCCCAGCGGGGGTCGACACCGTGCTTCTGGGCGAAGAAGCATTCGAGCCCGGCGCGGGGCAGAAGGTCGCCGACCACGTCCAGGCACAGCACCACCAGGTCGCCGTGGAGCAGCAGCAGCTCGGCCAGCGAGTGCACCTGGGGGGCGTCGCCCGCCCATCCGATCGTGGTCAAGAAGGACTTGAAGGCGTCCAAGGGCAGGTGGCTGACGTGGATCCGCAGGGCGGGGATGGGCCGACCGAGCATGACCCCCACGTGGCTGACGTGCGCCGGTGGTGGGCAGGAGGCGGAGCAGCGGTCGAGTACGAGGGCGAGCGTTTCGGCCTGCGCGGGCTGGACCAGGGACCGCAGAACCTGGTGGGCTGCGGCCAAGGCGGCGGCAGTCTCGCGAGGTCGAAGAGCTGCGAATATCGAGGGGATGAGGCCGTCGAGCCGAGGCGGTCGACCGTCGGAGACGTCTGGCGCGTCGAACTCGAGCCAGAGCTCCGAGATGGCATCGTGGAGGGGGTTTCCCGGTGCCCCCCAGTCCTCGCACAGCCGGCCCACCCGGTCCCATTCGGGTCCGCCGATGTGGTTGCGGTGGAGAAAATGGGCCAGCGCGGCCGGCTCGCCGTCGCGGGCAGAAACACCCAGTTGCAGATCGACATGGAGGTTGCCGGCGGCCAGCGAGCATTCGAACCCGGCCGCGCGCGCCGGTGGCAGCGCAGTTGCCAGGGCGGTGAGCATCGCGACCCGCTCGGGGCTGACCACCTCGGGGGGAAGCGACGGCGAGACGACGGCGAGGGAGTCGCTCAGACGGGCCCGGCGAGGAGGGGGCAGCTCAGGCGACCGCGACGGCAACAAGGTCGGCGAGGACGGCGTGGACGGTCTGCTCCATGGCATGCAGCCCGTCGGGCCGCAAAAGCTCGCAGATCCGCACCGCCGCCGCGACCCGCGCCAGTACTGCGAAATCGCGCTGGTGGGCGCTGCGTTCGAGCAGGTCCACCATGTGGCGGTTGGCCATCAGGCGGGGGACCGCCTCGACCGCCGGCATCGGCCGGATTGCCGGCTCCTGGTCGATCAGGTGGCGTGGGGCCAAGAAATACAACGCGTCCAGTGCCAGCGGAGCGTCGGCCGGGGGCGCCTGCACCTCCAGATAGCGTTTGACGGGCCGTGGGGTCGTCTCGGCCCACATTGGCTCCAACGCGTCAAACGATCCGCACAGCACCTCGGCTGAGTGTTGCCCCACACGAAGCCGGGGCGCGCCGATCGACACCGCCGGTCGCCCGTCCAGCTCGCACAGGACGGCGACGTCGTCAGAGACCACTGCTGCTCCGTGCTTGACGAAGGCGAGGCTGGTCGTCGACTTCCCGGCGCCTTTGGCTCCGACGAACCCGACGACATGGTCGTCGAATTTGACCACCCCTGCGTGCACGCAGGTCACGCCCCGCTGCGCCAGGACACAGGAGAACACCGGGCCGAGGAGGAGTTCGCAGAGCTCGTCCCAGACCACCTCCTCGCTGTGGGACACCGAGACAGTGGTGCCCAGGGGATCGATGACAAACTCGGCCCAGTCGTCCGTCTCGGCATAGCGGATCCGCAGCCAGCTGCCCCCGTCGGTCGCAGCCCGCCACACCGATCGGGACTGGTCGAGGCTGGTCCACAGCAGCTGTCGGTGATCAGCTGAGCCGGGCTCGACTACGGCGATGTTCAGGTCGACGGGTCGATCGGGCAGGGGGGTCAGGCGGGGCAGCGGCCGGTCCGACCGGAGCGAAAGCCCGAGGTAGCGATAATACTCGCCTGTTAAGAAATCGAAGTTGTGCCGTATGTAGGCGCGTCAGTAAAATCGTTACCAGGACCGGTGCCCTTGGTGACGTCCGCCAGGGACCCGAGGTCGGTCAGCGTCGGTCGCCCGTACGGCAGCTTGGAGGCCCCGCCGACTTCGGGGAGACCACGGTGCTCAGTCACGGCTGCTCCTCTCGCCCCGCCCTTCGAGACAAGGCTACCCGTTGGGCTCACCTCCAATCCTATACCGTCAGCGGATTGTCCCCTGTTCCGTTGTCACGGCGCGGGCGCGGCCGAGACCAATGGACCAGCCATTGGGCCAGGCCGAGCGGACGGACCAGCTCCCGATCGGCCTGCCGGGCCGTCGAGGCGTCGATCTCCGTCATGGCCGAAACCAGGGCCTTCCGGTCGACGAACCGGTCGAGGCCGGGGGCGTCCCATACAAATGCACACAGCCGCTCGAGGTTGACCGCGCTGTGGCCGGGAGGCGGAGCCTCGACGAGGGGCGTCTTGGGCCGCTGGCGAATTGCTGCCGGCAAGCGGTCGACGGTTGCGTCCCGAAGGACGCGCTTGCCGATCAGCCATGGCTCGGGCGGAAGCGCGAGGGTGAAGCGAAGCAGGCGTAGGTCGAGGAACGGGTAGCGGAACCGTATGGGCAACTTGGTGAATGATGGGTGGCCCCACGTGCAAAGGGTGGACCAGAGCGGCTCACCGGCGAGGGACCGCACGTCCAGATCGGCCGCCCCGGGTCTGAGCGCTGGTAGACGCTGCCTGGCGTGGGTACGAGCTGAGAAGTCTGCGTCGAGCCAGGCCGGAAGTGGCTGCCTGGCGCCGACGTGGCGCGACCACAAATATTCGGGCATCATCCTCAGGTGCGGATGCAGGCGCGTCCCGAACAGCCGGACATGATCGCTGTAGGCCCGGGCCAACCTCAGGAGCCGGCCGTGAACGAGCCATTCGCCCCAGTACCAGGGACCGAACCACAGGAGGGCGTCGCCGCCGATTCCAGAGAGGGCCACCGTCGCGTGTAAGGAGGGCCGACGGGCTGTCTCGTATTCGAACGCGGTGCTGTCTCGTATTCGAACGCGGTACGGCGGTACGGCGCCGGTTCGGGAGTGACAACGAGGGGGAGGGCGTCAGGATCAACGGCCGGCATGGTCGAGCCGTCGATCCAGTCGACGTCGACGCCGAGCGCCTCGGCGACGATGGCCGCGAATTCCCCCTCACGGTCCCCGCTCGCTCCGCCCAGAACCGCGGTCATGGCGCGCATGGCCCCATGCGCCGCCCCCCTTGCCTCGAGCACGGCCATCGCGCTGGCGGCGATGCTGGTGGAGTCCATGCCGCCACTCAGCTGGACCGTGAGCCGGTCGGTGGTGATCCGGTCCGCCACGGCGGCGTCAAGCAGCTCGCCGAACCGCTCGATGTACGCCCGCGGCTGGGGCGACCGAACGAGTGGCTCCCACCGGGGGAGCCGCCAATACCGCCAGAGCCGAACCTCGCGGTCCGACCAAGCCAGCGCATGCGCGGGCGGGAGCCGCCGGACGCCTTCGAACGCGGTGGCGCCGAAATCGTGGTAGCGGCCCGTGATGAGGAAGTCGGCCAATGCCGACTCGTCGAGGTCGTCGGAGACGGCCGGACGAAGCATCAGCGCATCGGTGGAGGAGGCGACCAGCAGCCCGTCGGCGATGCGGGCGTAGTGCAGGGGTGTGACCCCCAGTTGGTCTCGGGCGCACATGAGCGCCTGGCGGTGGCCGTCCCACAGAACGAACGAGAAGTCGCCCGCGAGATGCTCGAGGCACCGTTGCCCCCACGCGGCATAGGCGTGGAGCACGAGCTCGGCGTCGGAGACCGGGCCGGAGACGTCGCGCTGACGGTCCCGCAGATCGGCAATCAGTTCCCCCCGACCGTCGAGACGGACGTCGGCCGTCAACCAGATCCGACCGTCGAGGCTTATCGGCTGGGCGACCTCGACTGGCGACGTGCGCAGCCAGGCGTGCCCGAGGATGCACCGCTCCTCGAGGTGGACGCCGTCACCGTCGGGCCCGGCGATACGTGACAGCATCGTCGCCTGCGTGACCCAAGCCCTAGATTCGGGGTTCAAGGAGGTTCCCGCGGCGGCCACGACCGCGCTCATGGGCGGCGCTCGGGGTCGCGGGTCAAGTGGTCAGGCAAAGAGTCCGCGGCTACGAGTCCCAAACAACGGGCAAGTGAGAAGCGCAACGCACGCCCACCGCCGTGTAAGTCACGTCGTCCTCTGGATCGATCCGGTACTCCGGGATCCGCCGATGGAACTCTTCCATCACGACACGGAGCTCCATACGGGCCAGATGCACCCCCAAGCAGCGATGAAACCCGGGCCCGTAGGCGGCATGGCGATTAGGATTAGGAGTCCGGTCGAGGCACACGGTCAGGGGATCCTCAAAGGCGGCGGGATCGAGGTTGGCGGCCGACCAGGAAACTTCGAAGCGCGTCCCCTTCGGAAAGAGCCGACCTCCAATGTCGACATCTTCATGCGCGGTGCGGCTGCCGTACATGACGGGCGACTCGAACCGGGTGAGCTCTTCGATCGCGTCGGGCCATCGGGCTGGGTCGTCAAGGATCCACCGCCGCTCCGCAGCGTGTTGGGCGAGCCAAGCGAAGAGGCACGAAAGGGCGGACACTACGGTCTCGAGGCCGGCGACCATGAAGAGATAGCTGATGTCCAGGATCTGCAGGCGCGTCAGGCGCTCGCCGTCAACCTTGGCGGCCATGAGCATGGCTGGGAGACCCTCGTGAGAAGCCGCGGGGGCCTCCCGTTCCGCCAGAAGTTCGTCGAAGTAGGCATAGGTCCGCCTCCCCGCGGCTTGGCTGAACGCGAGGACTTCCTGGAGCGTCCGTCCCTTCGGACGCACGACGTCGTCCTTGAATTTGACGAAGGCGTCCAGGTCCGACCGGGGTACCCCCATTATCTCGCCCAAGACGCTCGCCGAAACTGGCGTGCAGAACTCGCGGTAGAGCTCGGCCCGCTGCGACTCTAGGAATCCGTCCAGCAGCTCGTTGGCACGGGACCGCACCATCGGCTCCCAAAGGCGAATCCGCTTCGAGGAGAAGAGGGGGTCGAGAAGGCGACGGTACTTCCTGTGGTCCGCGCCGTCGATGTCGAGGGGAATCAGCGGGCGCTCGGCTCCGAGGCTCCCTTTGGGCGCGAAGGCGCCCCCCGCCCCGGCGATGCCCGGGTGACGGTTGATCTCCAGAAGATCTTCCGTGCTCAGTTAGCGGGGTCCACCACCTGAAACTGGGGATCGTGTAGACAGGGGAATTCCGACTGATGACACCCCTTCGGGCCCTGAGCGGTCAACCCCGGTCGAGGAACTGGTGGCCGAGAATCT
>JALYXV010000416.1 GCA_030947025.1 Actinomycetota bacterium
GCGAGCAGCAGGGCCCACCGGGTCCGCATCACGATGCCCGCCAGGGCACCGACGACGAGACTGATGGCGATGGCCGCCAACGCCTCGACGCTGGTCAAGGGACCGCGCGGCGTCCACCACCCGGCAAACAGCCCGTAGGCGGCGGCCGCGCCGACAGTTGCGGCCCCGCCGATGCGCCGGTCAGCCCATACCCGACCAAGCATGCCTCGAAGTCGGTTGGGGCCGGAGGAAGCTGTATCCGTCGCCGAGGGCTCGTCCTCCCTTGTCGGGGCCACCGGCCACGGGCCGACACGATCCTGTGTTGTGGTAGCCGGCGTCATGCCCGTAGGGCGAACGGAGGATACTGGTCGGTGAGCAGCCCGACGTAGGCCTGGACCCGCAGCCGGTACCGGGTACTTGGTTACCGTATTTCGGGGGTCGCCTGATCGGTCGGGGGGCGGGCATCCACCATCTGGCGGAACGGATGAGGTAGCTATGTGGTTGGCGGAGCCGAGTGATCGGTTTTGCCTGTGGCGCGTCGGGAGACAAGAGATCTGGCTGGCAGGGTGGCCGAGTTGGAGTCGGTAGTCGTGCGCCTGGAGGCTGCGCTGGCCGCCCGCGACGCCGAGGTGGCCCGCAAGGACAAGGCGTTGATTGACCAGAAGGACCGGATCGGGGAGCTGGAGAAACTGTTGGAGGAGTCGCGCCGTGCCGGGAAACGCCAGTCGGCGCCGTTCTCCAAGGGCGACCCGAAACCGGCACCGAAGACATCGGGTCGCAAGGCGGGCGACGCCCACGGCCGCCACGGTCATCGGATGACGCCGGTGGGGCCGCCCGACCGGGAGCTGGACGCTGCGCTGCCGGCGTGCTGCCCTGATTGCGGGGGGATGGTGGTGCATGACCGCGACGAGTTCCAATGGCAGGTCGACGTGCCCGAGCCGGCGGTGGTCACGACCCGTTTCACGGTGGCGGTGGGCCATTGCGCCCATTGCCGACTTCGCCTCCAGGGCCGCCACCTTGAGCAGACATCGGACGCGTTGGGGGCGGCCGGCTCGGGGGTCGGCCCGAAAGCCAAGGCGTGGGCGTCGTGGCTGCATTATGGGATGGGCTTGAGCTTTCGGCGTTGCGCCGAGGTGCTGGCCCACCTCGGGTTGCAGGTGACGGCCGGGGCGATCTGCAAGTCGTCGGCCACCTCGGCGGGCACCGACCTGGTCAAAGTCCACCGGGACCTGGTGGCCACCGCGAATGCTTCGCCCAGTGTGACGATGGACGAAACCGGGTGGCGGGTCGGGGGGAAGAGGAAGTGGCTGTGGGTGGCGGCAACCGAGCGGGTCACGTTGTGCTGGGTGGCCGCGGGACGCGGGTTCGACCAGGCGACCGAGGTCATCGCCGCCGAATACGACGGGGTGTTGGTCCGCGACGGATGGGCCGTCTATCGCCAATACACCAAAGCCGAACACCAAACTTGTACCGCCCATTTGGTCAGGCGTTGCCACGAGATGGAGGTCGACCTGGCCGGGGCGGACCGGGCCACGCCCAGCGCAGCCAAGAAGATCCTGCTCGACGGGCTCGCCGCCCGGGAACTTCCCGGCCCCGAACGGGCAATCGCTGCGGCCGAACTGAAAGTGCGGATGGCCGAGCTGTGCGCGCAACCCCAGGCCCATGACGCCAACCGGCGGCTCCTGGCCCATCTGGCCAAAGAATCCGATGCCTTGTTCACCTACCTGACCATCGACGGGGTGGACGCCACGAATTGGAAAGGCGAGACCGGGGTGCGGCCCTGCGTCGTGAACCGCAAAACCTGGGGCGGGAACCGCACCTGGCCGGGAGCGAAAACCCAGAGCGTCATCACCAGTGTCATCGCTACCGCCGCTAAGAACGGCGTCGACGCTGTCGCCTACCTGGCCGCTCGAGCCCGAAGCCCCGACCCCGGCCTCGCCATCCTCGTCGGCTGAACCGAACCACGACAAACCCACGTCACCGGTAGCGGCTCGGCCAATCGGCCGTCCCATCGCGATGGAGAGCACCACCATCACCGAACCGCACCTACATCAACGCGCCCGAAATGCGGTAAGCAAGTACTCTCGTCCTTGACTGCCTTCGTCGTGGTCTTGGGGTCATGGAACCAGTAGAAGCCGATCTCGTGGTCCTCGTCCCGACTCACGTTGCGGAACGCGTAGGTGTGGGTGCCCGCGCTCAGTTCACGGGGGACGCCGCGGTAGCCGTAGTTGAAGGCGGCGACGTTGAGGTTTCGGTGGCCGTGGGATCCTCGGTTGGCAACTGCCGGTTCCTCAGCTGCCAGCAGCCGGCGACGAGGGTCAAGGCGGCGAGGCCGAGGATCAGGAGTCGGCGCAGCTTGTGCATTTCAGAGTTCTTTTCATTGGTTGGTATGGCCACACGAGGCGGTTGCCTCGCGACCAGCACGGGGCGGACCCCCCGCCGCAGTGCCGGGAGCGGGTCAGCGCCAAGGAGGAGCGGCGAAGGAGACCAGGTGGTCCAACCGAGCAACCGCTCTGATGCAAAAGATAGGTCCTTCGGGACATTGCCGCTGTTGGTGGCAACGCCGGCAACGACAGCGGCCGCGTCCCAAAAGGGCCTGAGTGATCATTCCGGGCGGATCGCGTCAGTCCTTCCAGACGTAGGTCAGCTGGTTGTCGATGACCTTTGTGGGCAGGTGCATGAGCCGGCTGCCGGGACGGGCGGGGCCGCTGAGCCGGTCTCCGGTACTGAGGTCGAACCGGGCCCCATGCCAGGCACAGACAAGTTCGTGTCCGCAGGCTTCGAGTGGGCCGCCCAAATGGGGGCAGACGTTGGCCGTGGCCCGGGGTGCGCCGTCAACTTGGTAGACGAGGGCCTCTCTTCCGAAGAAGTCGACTGTGGTGGTGCCCTCTCGGGGGATGTCGTCGATATCGATGATGGGATGTTCCATCACGCCACCGCCCGACCGGCACCGGTCTCAACAGGAAGGCCGGCGCCCACCCATTCCTCTTTGCCGCCTTCGTAGGCGCGCACGTCGGTGTAGCCGAGGGCCGTTAGTCGGTGAGCGGCGATCTTGGAGTTGGGGCAGGTGACGCCACTGCAGTAGGTGACGATGGGCACGGTTTTTGTCGGGGATGAGGATCGGAGCCAGGGCGTCGATCTCGCCGAGGGGCAGGTTCTTCGCTCCCGGCAGGTGCTCAGCCTCGTAGTACATGGGCGGAAGGGCCTCCAGCAACACGACGTTGCCTTCGGTCAGGAGCTGCTTCAGCCCCTCGAGCGTTATGGTGGCCATTCGGGTTCTCCAGTCGATAGGTGCTTACGCACATACGCTATGTGCGTGCGAACACACTGTCAAGGGGCTACGGTTGTCCCATGAGTCCCGCCTCGTGGCAAGACGATGACGTCGTGAGCGCCTGGTCTGCTCTTCTCCGCCTGCACGCCAAGCTCGTGCCGCTCATCGACGCCGAGCTCCAGCAGGCGTCGCACCTACCGCTCGGCTGGTACGACGTGCTACTCGAGCTTGACGCTGCGCCGCAACGGCGCCTTCGCATGCTCGATCTCGGCGCCGCGGTGGTCCTGAGCCGGACCCGGGTGAGCCGAGTGGTCGACGAGCTCGAAACGGCCGGGTACGTGAAGCGGGAGCCGAACCCAGCTGATGGACGGTCCGCGTTCGCGACCCTCACAAGCAACGGCCGAGCCGCGTTTCGCAAGGCCGCACCGGTGTACCTCGCCAGTATTCGCCGTCACCTCGGCGCTCGGGTCAAGGGCAGCGACGCTGCCGAGCTCCGCCGCCTCCTCGAACTCGGACTCGGGTAAAAAGCTGTCGCTCAGATCAGAGCGACGAGTAGATAAGCGGTTGCCACGGGCGAACGCTGGGCGCGGACCGAACGGAGTTGGAATGTCCCTTACCGGTCGGTCCTATGATCAGCACCCTCCGCGGATCGTCGGCTGCGCGAGGCGTCGGCGTCTGCCAGCCCGACTTGCCCCGCAGGATCACAGCCCGATGCCTTGCCATCTCGATTCCTGGGCCGACGAAGGCCGTCATTCTCGGCGAGCCGAAGGTTGCCGAAGTCGGGCGGTATTGCCGTGAGAGGGAATCTTGCCGATAGCGACGTATGCATCCGAGAATGTGATTCGGCACCGTCGCACCGGAGCCCGGCGGGGTACTATTCTCCTACTTGACGCTGCGGCTGAGCGTCTCCTATCTGGTCTGAGGGCCATATTTCTGTAGTCGGGAGGGCGGCGATGAAGTCACCGTGGAAGTCGATGCAGACGCTTGTACCCGACCGTGAGTACGTCCTGCTCGCAACAAGCATTCCACCCATAAGCCGGTCCTCCACACTTCGCTTATTCAAGGGGGCAAGCTCTGTCCGGAAACAACTAGCCAGCACCGCGGGAGTCGTCGGGTTCTCGACCATGGCGCCCCTGGCAGAGGCAGTACGCCACCTTGTCGGTTTGGACTGACGAGCAGGCCCTCGCAACCTTCGCCAGTTCGAACCCGCACAGCACCCTTATGACGGACCTGGCGCCCGAAATGGGTCCAACAAAATTCTTGCGATGGACGATCCATGGCTCCGACGGCAATCCGTCCTGGGCTGACGCCCTACGACGGCTGGGGAGTTAACGGGAGTCGGGAGGAAGATATTCATTCGGCGGTTCGAGTACCCGTACCTTACTCCGCGCAGTACTGGTGCCGAACTCGAGCGGCTGTGAACCCGGCTCCGAAGCGCTGTCGCCGTCGCAAATCCTCCATTTCCTGGATGCACGCGCCGCATAGGGTGGCACACGTGCCCGGTCGGAAGGACCAGATCAAGGCAATTGGCGGCATGACGATCGGGGAGCGGAAGCGCGCCCTCGGTCGTATCCAAGTAGAGGCGTACGTCTCTGCTCAAGGGGTGGCACAACAGGTCCGACGCCTCCGAGAGAATCACCAGCTCGGTCCAGACTTCATGGCTGACGGGCGCATGCTCGCCTACCTACTACGAGACGTGCTGCGAGCCGCCGTGGCAGCGAAACCGCTCCTAGCTGGTGATCATCTCACCGAACTCGAGTGACGGACACACACGTCGGTCCCACGATCTCGACCCCACTGCGGTTCTGCTTCTTCTCCTCTCATAGCGGCATCGGGCCCAAACACCAAGGAGGGCTCGGCGCGTTCCGACGAGCGACCTCAGCGACAGCGACACCTCTGTAGTGGTTGGATCACGCGATTTATGGAGCGCGACTGATGTGCCGTTTCCGAGCGGCGCCAGCGCTGTTGAAAGATCAGGTGTGACAGCGGCCTGCCCGGACGGAGGGGATGTGGACGGTCAAGGCTGATTGCCGTTTGCGCGCCGTTTTCGTATTGTTCGGCAACGACCTCCCAATCGAGGTTCGGGACTACCGACCAGTCGACCGCCAGGATGACCTGACCTCAGGGATTGCGCGGGATCTCGTTGATCAGATAGCCAATCAGCTTGGCGCGACCATAATGGCGTGACAGCCAACGGTGGCCGTGGTGCGGTGAGAAACGTAAATAGCGTAGGGGATCATTTGAGCATAGGGCGAGCCCAATCGAGCAACAGGTCGACATGTGTCTTCAGGTGACGAACAGATATGCTCGGCAGTCAAATAGTTGGCGACCGACCAATAGTTTGCAGCGCTCTCTCACACACACTCGGTGAATCATATCGGCTCGCTGGGTTTGAAACCGAAGGCGTGCCAGGATGCAGATTCACCGCTCGGGAACCGGCGAAGTAGCCCAGGTGGACTGCGATAACGCCGGCTCGGCGGCAACGACTCGGCGTCGTTCTGGCGCGCTGTCGGCGAGGTCGTGATCGAGGGCGGGTGGACGCCGATCGCCGAGTGCGCGGCCGGGGGATGGGGGTCGGAGATCGGGTCGACGTCCGAGATGGAATAATCGGTGCTCATGGGCGCCTGGGGTGTTGGGCCATTCGAGAACGATGACGCAGCTGATTGGGCCCTCGAGTTCACCGACGCCGACCTCCAGGCGGGCCTGGGGATAGTCAGAGCCGCGCGCTCCAATTGGCAGCCGAGGTTGACTCTGCCGACTACTTCGACAGCGACCTGGGCACCGCTGCCCTCGCTGCGGCTGATGTAGTGGCGCTCCTCAACGGCCAGTCCATCGACGAGAACGCGTACAACGAGGGACCTCGAGCTTGGGTTGCACGGAACCGACCGGTACCCGACGTCGCCCTGACAGCGCTGGCCCGTCGGGCAGTCAAGAGGGTCGGACGCGAACCGTCGGAACTTGTTGACGTATGGGGCGAGACAGGGGAGGAGGAGTGGCGGGCATCCGTGGCCGCGCAGCTTTCGAGGCTCGCCTGAGGACGCCTATCGCCGATTTGTGGCGCCTGCTCGCGTCGGGCTGAGATCCAATCTCGCCGCTGTTTTTGAGTGCGGTCAGGAGCGGAAGCGAGGAGACCCCCTCTCCCTCCACTCTCTTCGGTAATCCTCGAAGGACTGGGGCTTGTGTTGTGCCGGGATTGTCGTCGTTGCCGAACTCGAATCCACAGTTCGGACAGACTTCGTAGGAGGGACGCCCAAGGGAGTCCTCGTAGGGGGGTGACAGCGAGACCTCGTCGGGCGGCGGCCAAGCTGCATATGGATTCAATGTCAACTCGTTCGACCCACAGACGGGATACTCGATACCGTGCCTGTCGGAAACGCTGCGCAAGACTGTTCCGCGAATTCAGTACCTACGGACAGGGCCCGCAGTGAAGACGGGGTTGTCGACTCGCACATCGCGCTCGGTTAGGACAAGCCCGTTCCTCTCCTGCCACAGCCGAAACTCAGCATCCGCGTCCTGAGCCGGAAGCGGCCCAACGACTAGCTGGAAATGAACTGTCTCGTCGCGCTGAAGAAGGCCGAGTAGATGTTGGCAGGCGGCGTCCTCGGTCTCGAAGTCCTGGCGTCCAGTCTCAAAGCGCCGCTCTGAGTAGTAGACGGTGTTGAGCACCCTGGCACGATGGACGGTACGTAAGTCTCGGGCGGATGGCCACCCTCGAACGTGTAGGAATCCTCCGCCCCTCCCTCGCTGTCGAGGAGTGTCTTTAGTTCCCGGCGGTCCATGGCCCGCATATTGTCCGATCTGCGTGGCCGCCGCTGCCTGGTGTGGTCAAGGCACGACTGAGCCGTATCGACGGATATTCGCAGTACTCGCCGGACCGAGGGCGGCCCGATCGTGCCCCATAACGTTCAGTCCACCGGGCGGCCGGGCATGCCCCCCAACGCCGGCTCCAGGACGTACGATTCGTGCCTCCGGTCTGACGAGGGGCGGATGTCGCATTAGGGGACGCGCGCCTGCACGTATCGGGTGAGCGGCGTCGCTCCGTCGGCAGCGGACACTAAGGGTCCGCGCCTCAGTTAGGCGCGCGGTCTATGATGGGTTGTTGTGGAGGTCGGCGACGAGAACCTGAAACGGTTTTTCGTGCGGACCTTGCCGTTGCTTGATGAGCGGGAGCGGCGGTTGTTGGGGGCGGCGGTGGTGGAGATGTGCGGCCGGGGTGGCCAAGCACTGGTTTCTCGGGTGACGGGAATGAGCCGCAACACCTTGATCGAGGGGGCCCGGGAGTTGGCCGAGGGTGCCACCCGGTCGCCGCGGGTGCGACGACCCGGTGCGGGCCGCAAGAAGGC
>JALYXV010000421.1 GCA_030947025.1 Actinomycetota bacterium
CCCTCACGGCGACTTAGCCGCCACTGGGCCCGTCACCAGCAGACAAGCCACCTCCGCCCCCCACACGGCGCAGGCCCACACACGGCGGTCAGCCCCCAAAACACGGGGGTTGCTGCTCACTCACCTAGATGACGAAGTCGGTCTCCCCTCTGCGCGCCAGCCCACCCCCGAGGAAGGTCGTGTGGACGCTCACCTGAGACGGGGCCAAATGCGTCATCGAGGCCGCCATGGCCGCCACCGCGCCTTGCGACTGGGTGGGGGCCCAGATCTCGCGACCGGTCCCGGTGACGGTGGCCGTGCAGTTGAGAACTCCCATACAGGCGTGGGGCACGTACGGCAGGTTGTAGGTCGCATCGATGGCGTGGGCCGCCCCGGCCAGGGCCTTGACGACGTCGCCGCCGACCGTCTCCGCGACGACGGCCGGGCCGCCGGCCAGCAACTAACCGGCCTGACCGGCGATCTGGTCGTCGGAGATTGAAGTGGCCCCGGCCGGAATCTTCCAGCTCACGGCGAGCGAGTCGGCCGCCCGCTGGGCTCCGTAGGTCGCGTCGGCCACAACCGCCACGGCGTTGCCCAGGTTGACTACGCCCAGCGCCCCTGCCGGCTTCACCGGCGTGGAGGCCACGGTGCCCCCGAGTGTCGGGCAGTGCCTGGCGGCCCCGTACACCATGCCCGGGATACGGACGTCGATGCCATCGGCCGCGGCCGACGCTCCATCGCATCGCGGCCGCTTCGACAGCATCTCCCGGGCGCCCGCCCCCACCGTTTGCAGGGCCGAGTCGTAGCCGCGGACGCTGGCGCTGCCGCCGGTGAGCTGGGCGTGGTAGGCGCGATTGGCGTAGACCGGATTGGCGGGGGCATGGGCGGCCACGACCTTGGTCCAGTCGACCTTTCTCATACGTCCCACACACGCAAATATTGGTGATTGCGCCGTCGATATCGGCGTCGGTCGGGTGCGGAATTCGATGCAAATGCGGCTGCGGCCATTATCATGCCGATTGGCAGAAGCCGATTGTGGCACTTGCTCCCCCACCATGCCCGCTGGACGGGATGGGATCCATTGGGCGACATCCCGACAGGTGAGGTCAACCGCCGAACCGACTCCTGTCGGCTGTGGCGGTGCCCTCCTTGACGGATTCCTCGCCCTTGGGGCCGCTGCCTTGTTCCCTGGGTTTAGCCGGTATTGCGCAGCCCCGCTGCAATCCCATTGATGGTGATCAGAAGGGCCCGACGCAGTAACGGGTCGGGTTTTTTTCCCATCCTCCATCGCGACAGAAGGTTGATTTGGAGGTGGCTGATGGGCGCGAGATATGTGTCCCGCACGGCCAGGCTGCGTTCGAGGGTCGGCTGCGCGGCCAGCAGTTTGGACTCACCGGTGATGGCAAGGATTTGGGCGACCGTGGATCGATACTCGGCTTTGATGACGTCGAAGACGTAGTGCAGGGTCGGATCGACCAGGCGCTCGACGTAACGCTGGGCGATGCCGAGGTCGACCTTGGCCAGGACCATTTCCACATTGGAGATGAACGTGCGGAAAAAGTGCCATTCGGCGTACATCGCGCTCAGCGTGGCGCCTTCGCCCGCCGCTTGGGCTGCCGCCAAGCCGCTTCCGACACCGAACCAGCCGGGCACGATCTGGCGGGTCTGGGTCCAGGCGAAGACCCAGGGAATGGCCCGTAGCGATTCGATGTCGTGGCGACCCGGGCGGCGGGCCGGCCGGGAGCCGATATTCAATTCGCTCAACTCGTCGAGGGGGGTCGAGGCCCGGATGTATTCAGGCAGCCCGGGATCGTTGAGCAAGGTGCGGTAGGCGGTCATGGCCGCGTTGGACACGAAGTCCATCGTCCCGTCCCACTCGGCCAGCAGCGCCAGATCAAGGCGGGAGGTCTGGTGGAGGACGGTGGCTTCGGTGACTGCGGCCAAGGCCAAGTCGAGGTTGTGGCGGGCCAGGTGGGGCAGCAGGTACTTGTCCGAGATGACCTCGCCCTGCTCGGTGAGCTTCATGGCGCCTTGGAGGACGCCGTACGGCTGGGCCATGACGGCGTCGTGGGTCGGGCCGCCACCCCGGCCCACTGTCCCCCCGCGGCCATGGAACAGGCGCAGGAGCACGCCGTGGCGGCTGGCGGTGTCCCGGAGGGCCCGTTGAGCCCGATGGATCTCCCACTGCGACGTGGTGATGCCGGCCTCCTTGTTGGAATCGGAGTAGCCGAGCATCACCTCCTGGACATCGCCTCGGAGGCGGACGATGTTGCGGTAGGCGGGCTCGGAGAGCAGTTGGTCGAGAATCCCCCCGGCCGAGCGCAGCTCCTCGGTCGTCTCCAGGAGCGGCACGAAACCGATCCGGGCCACACCGAGATGGACATCCACCAGACCGGCCTCGCGGGCCAAAATGGCGACCGCCAGCAGGTCGTCGGGACCCTTGGTCATCGACACGATGTAGCTCTCCACCGCGTTGGGGCCGAAACGGTCGAGCACGGACCTCAGCGTGGTGAACAACGCGAAGGTGTCGGCCGCTTCGCCCGTCAAGGCCGGGATCGGACCCATGAGGGACCGGCGGTGTTCGAGCTCGCGGCTGAGGAGGCGGAAGCGCTCGGCTCGGTCAAGAGACCCGTACGGGCGGCCCAGTTCACCCAGGCGGTCCACGGCTGCGGCCAGCACCGCGTGGTGGCGCTCCGAATGCTCCCGGATGTCCAAGGTGGCCAGCTGAAACCCGAACGCGGTGACGGCCCGGATGAGCCGGGCCAGCAGCCCATTGGCGATGAGCTGGCCGCGGTGGGCGAGCAGCGAACGACGCATGAGCTCGAGGTCGGCCCGCATTTCGATCGCGTCGTGGTACTCGGTGGGCGCCACGGTGGTGCGACCGTCCGTCAGCCGGCTCAACGTGTTGCCCAACCGGGCCAGCATGAACGACGCCTTCAGACGGTAGGGCTCCTCGGCGTTGAGCTGGCCGTACCGGCGCACGACCTCGGGCAGCAGCCGAGCGTCATGGGCCAGGCTGGCGGACAGTTCGGCCGAGACGCCGACGATCTGGGTTGACGCGCTCAGCTCGATGATGAGGGCGTCGAGGCGGCCCATGAGGACCCGGATTCCCAGTGCGTGCTGTTGGGCCAGGACATTGACGGTCACTTCGGGTGTCACGTTGGGATTGCCGTCGCGGTCGCCTCCGACCCAGCTGCCGAAGCGCAGCGGCCGGGCCTCCATGGGCAGGTCGATTCCCAGCGCCCGCAACTGCACGACGAAGTCGTCGATCACCAAGGGCACGACATTGCGGGCCAGGTCGTCGACGTAATAGTTCACCGCGCTGGCTTCGTCGGCCGGTGTGGGCCGTTCCCGGCGCAGCTCGTCTGTCTCCCACAGCAGGTCGATGACCTCGGCCAGGCGCTCGTCCACGGCCGTCTGGTCGGCCGGGATGCCGTGCCGCCGGTCCTCGAGCAACTCGCCGATCCGACGCAGCTTGGTGAGCACGGACCGCCGGGCCACTTCGGTCGGGTGGGCCGTGAAGACCGGCCGCAGCTCGATGCGCGCTGCGACCACAGCCAGGTCGGCCACCGCGTCGGGCTCCTCCTTCACCCGCCGGGCCATCTGTTGGATAGCGCTGCCATGTTTGGCCCGGAGCTGGTCGAGAGTGGCGGCGCGCTGTACCTGTTCGGCGGTGTTGGCGAGATGAAAGTACAGGGCGAACGCCCGGGCCAGCGAGATTGTCGTCCCCAGGTCGGCCGTCGCCAGAAGGGCGGACAGCTCGTCGGGACCCTCGCTCTGCCGGCTGCGCCGGCTGAGATCGCGGACTTGCTCGACCAGGGCGAGCAGTTCAGGACCGACCTGACGCACCAGCGCTTGACCGAGAAAGGAGCCGAGGAGACGGATGTCTGCCCGCAATGCGCCATCAGATTCAATCTCGTCGGGTTCCGTCATCGGCACAGTCTTGCGGGCCTGACGGGTCGGTCTGACCAACCGGTCGCCCGGCCCGCGACCACGAGGGCCGGGACCGGGGCATGGAGGTTCCTCCTATCGAGCCGTCGAGAAGAATGAACCCCTGATCGCCGACGGCAACGGCAGCGGTACCTCGTCGCTGCTGCCGTAGGTCACGGCAGTGTCCGTACCGGTGCTGTTGTGGACGAACCAGGTGCCGCTGGAGGGGCGGAACACCGCGATGTCGGTCTTTCCGTCCCCGTCGTAGTCGCCGGGCACCGGGATGTCGCCGGTGGTGCCATAGCCGGTGGCCTCGGGCGAGCCGCCCAGCACGAACCACTGCCCCGAGGAGGGCCGGAACACCGACACGTCGGTTTGGCGTCGCCATTGAAATCGGCCACTGCATGCTAGGGAGGTGTCCCCGCTTCGACCGGGGCGTGGCTCAGTTGGGGTCAACACCGCCGGCGATCAGCAACTGGGAGTTGACACTCGAGCAGTCCCCGGCACCGATGTTGCCCGATGTCCACAGGCCTCACGATTCCAGATGTTGGCCGCCGACTAGGCGTGCCTGGGCCCCTCATGGCAGCCCTCGGCCTCGCTTATGCACGCTCGATCGTTACGCCGGCAGCGTGGCCGGCAAGTGACCGCAGGTCATCGACATCGCCTCCAAAGACGGTTCCGCCCGGTTCCGCGGTTGTGACAACTACAGCATCGACGGCCGAACCTCGCCGGGCCAAGCCTCGGAGAAGGGCCGCACGTCGAGCCCGAGCGGTCGACAGGACGATCTCGACATCGCAAGTCTTGAGGAACTGGTTAGTCCGGGCGTCTCGGTCCGGCCGTCCACTCAGGCATTCGACCAGGACCACGCTCGGGACGACCGGCGGCCACAGCCCCTCCCGCCGGAAAACGGTGATGATGGCGGCAGCTTGGGTCGAACGTTCAGCGAGGCGGCTAACCCCTCCGCTGTCGAGGACGAGCACCGCCTCGGCTCAGCTGGTTCGCTCGGAGTGATCACCGCGGATGCGCCGGGCGATGGCCTCGGCCCTGGCCAGCTCCCGAGGGGACGGCTCACCGACCTGGGCGACCAGTTCGGCCAAGTAGGAGTCGGTCTGGTCAAGAAGCTCCTGGCGATGAAGCTCGGCGCGCACCGCCTCTTGCAGAAGCTCGGACGCCGGCAGGCTCCGCTCCTTCACTTGCCGATAGAGGTCGTCGGGTAGATACACCTGCATCCGTGGCATACGTCTGAGCATACGCCTACCGCGCGACGTCCGAACGAAGAGGTGAGCCACGATCAACAAACACGAGGCCCAGCGCGCGACCGCCGGTAGACGACATCACATCCCGGGTGTAACCGAACAGTGTTCGGTATCGGAGGGGGGCGTTCAACCCCAAGTACACGCGCTCCCTGGCGGGGCCGGTACGTAGCGGCGTAGCGGTGCTTCCGAAGCGCTCCCCTGCTGATGATAGCCCATCCGCTATCATGGACCGGTGCAAGCCGGACGAGAACTGCGGGCCGCCCGAAGACGCGCTCGCTTGTCACAACGTGCGTTGGCTGCGAGAACCGGCGTCGCCCAGCCCACGATCGCTCGGATCGAACGCGGCCAGGACGATCCCCGAGTTGGCACTCTTGACCGCTTACTGCGTGCGTGCGACGAAACACTGGCAACAGTTCCGCTCGCCGGATCAGGCATCGACCGGACCGAGATCCGAGTCTTGCTGGCACTGACTCCGGCGCAGCGGGTGGCATCAGTCGCGGACGAGGCTCGACTGCTGGATCGGCTGACCCACGCCCGGAGGATCGACTGAGGTGGGGTTCGACCCCATCGGCGCGCTCCAGACGCTCCTGCGCTTCGGCGTCCGTTTCGTCGTCATCGGCGGCATCGCAGGTCGGATCTGGGGTTCGCCCACCATGACCAACGATGTGGATATTTGCTATGACCGCGACCCGGCCAATCTTCAGCGGCTCGCCTCGACCCTTACAGAACTTCATGCCCGTCTTCGAGGGGTCGACGATGACGTGCCGTTTCTGTTGGACGCCGTCACCCTGGCGAAGCGACAGAACTTCACCTTCACAACTGACCTCGGTCCTCTCGACGTCCTCGGTCTGCCCGCCGGGGTGAAAGATTTCAACGAGCTCGCCACCAATGCAGCAACCTTCGACCTGGGCGACGGTGTGGTCGTTCAAGTCTGCGACCTCGATGATCTCATCCGCATGAAGCGGGCGGCGGGAAGACCCAAAGATCGGATCGAACTGGAGATCCTGACCGCTGTACGCGAGGAACGTGAACGACCCGAAGCCGAGTGAAGCCCGATTGCTTGACCGGTCGATCAGGCGAACTTGGCTCGGTCCCGCATTCGAACAGGTGTTCGGTGTCGGAGGGGCGAGTTCAACCCCGAGTAACACGCGCTCTTGGCCGGGCAGGTACTTGGCGTCGTAGCAGTCGGGCCGAACGCCGGGCGCGGGCCTCCGACAGAACGATATCGACGTCGCAAGTCTTGAGGAACGCCCCTTCGCACATAGGGGAATCCAGGAAGGGCGCCACGCTCGGTCACAAAATGGTGTGACGATTTTACCTGGACCGTTCGCCGAGCACCGCCGTCACTCCGGCCACTGATCGAGATCCCAGAGGTGTCTGCCGTCAACCTCCCAGAGGCCGACGGCCCTACTCCGCCGGAGAGTGCCGGGATGCCAAGATGGTCGGCCAGACCGCCGAGAGTGCTCAGTGTCAGCCGGCTGACGACCCCGATGGCGTTCTGGGCGTGATGCTGCGCCACACCCCAGCGGGACGAGTTCCCGGCGCTCGCGACCCCGGGCTCGGGCTTATTCTTGAAGTTCTTCTTGGGGTCGGCGTGGACATTGCCATGTCGCAGCGTGCTCAGTTAGCGGGGTCCACTACCTGAAAGTGGGGATCGTGTAGAGAGGGGAATTCCGACTGACGACACCCCTTCGGGCTCTGAGCGGCCAACCCCGGTCGAGGAACTGATCGCCGAGAATCTTCGGTTGCGCCGATTGGTCGATTTGCAGGCGGAGCGGATCGGCGAGTTGGAGAAGCTGATAGAGGAGGTCCGTCGGGGCGGGAAACGTCAGGCGGCACCGTTCTCCAAGGGCAACCCGAGGGCGACTCCGAAGAAATCGGGGCGCAAACCCGGTGAGGACTACGGGACCCATTCCCGGCGGGCGACACCCAAACGCGACGCCGACGAGGTGGTCCCTGTGCCGTTGCCGGCGGTGTGTCCCCACTGCGGTGACGGCGACGTGATCGCGGTGAAGACGATGGCGCAGTGGGTTGAGGACCTGCCCGAGGTGGCCACGATATTGACCCGTTTCGATATCTCGGTGGGTTGCTGCGCCGGCTGCGGACGCCGAGTCCAGGGACGCGACCCTGAGCAGAGCTCCGACGCCTTGGGTGCGGCGGCCTGCCAGGTCGGGCCCCGGGCGTTGTCCCTGGCGGGGTGGCTGCACAAGTCCTGTGGGATACCGCTGGCCAAGATCTGCGCCCTGTTCGCCCAGTTCCACCTGGCCGTGACCCCCGGAGGGCTTTCGCAGGCCATGGACCGCATGGCCGACAAGTCCTTCGCCACCTACGAGGCGTTGAAGGCCGAGTTGGCCGCCCAGGCGGTGGTATCGCCCGACGAGACGGGCTGGCGGGTCGGGGGCCGCTCGGCGTGGCTGTGGGCGTTCGCGGCCACCACGCTGACGGTGTACGCCATCTGCGAGGGCCGCGGTTTCGAGGAGGCAACCACGGTACTGCCTGCCGATTTCAAGGGCACATTGTGCCGCGACGGCTGGGCCCCGTACCGGAAATTCGCCGACGCGGCCCATCAAACCTGCTGTGCGCACCTCCTTCGACGGGCGAGAGAAATGCGGGAGTCGAACCCGCCCGAGCATCGCCAGGTCCCCGCGACCCTCTCAGCGATCTTGCATGACGCTTTGGCCGCCCGGGCGTTGCGAGACGCCGGGTCTCTTTCCGGCGACGGCCTCGAATCGGCCATCGCCGCCCTTGAGGCCCGCGTCGATGACTGGCTGGCCAGCGACGCCACCTTCGACGCCAACCGTCGTCTCCTCAAACACGTCCGCAACGAACGCTCGGCGCTTTTCACCTTTCTGCGGCAAAGCGGTGTCGAGGCCACGAATTGGAGGGCGGAGAACGCGATCCGCCCGGCCGTGGTCAACCGGAAAGTCTGTGGCGGGAACCGCAGCATGTACAGCGCCGAGACCCAGCACATCTTGATGACAATGTTCCGGACCGCCTACCAGCA
>JALYXV010000021.1 GCA_030947025.1 Actinomycetota bacterium
GGCGCCACTGGCCACGGTTGTGTAGATCGAGGTGGTCCGGGGATCGGCGTGGCCCATGAGTTGGCCGATCACCGCCTGGGGTACACCGCGCAGGGCCAGCGTGACGCCGTAGGAGTGCCGGAAGGCGTGGGCCATCGCCCCCTCCGGTGTCGTCACCTGGGCCCGGATCGCGAATATCCGCAGCAGCCGGTCGAGGCCGCTCGGGGTCAGTGCGCGCCCGTCGACCCGCACGAACAGCGGGTCGGCCTTGCGGGCCGGCAGGGTCATCCCGGTCGGCGACCCGGTGGGCCGCGCGGCCAGCCAGGCGTCGAGCGCGTCGACGGTGGCGCGGCCGAGGGGGACGTCTCGGTGTTTGCCTCCTTTGGCGACGTTGACCCGCCATATGGGCCGTTCGGCCCGGCGGTCGATCTCGCCGATGGTGGCCCCGCACAGTTCCTCGGCCCGGGCTCCGGTGCCGGCCAGGAAGGCGACGATGGCAGCGTCGCGTCCCGGCCAGAACATGCGCTGACGCCCCGACGGGCCCTCGCCGGCGGCGGCCGCCATGGCTTCGATGTCCTCGGGTGCCAGCGCCCGGGGCCGGCGCTCGTCGCGGGATGGTGCCTGCAGCATCTCGTCGTCGCAAGGATCGGCGCCGAGATGTCCCTGCCGGGCCAGCCAGCGGGTGAAACCCCGCAGGGTGGAGAGCATCCGCTGGACCGTGGACTCCGACCAGCGGCGCTTGGCCTCCGCCACCGACGCGGTGATCCGCTCCGAGGACAGGTCCGGAACCGAGAGCGAGGCGAGATCGACGGCGAGGTCGAGGCGGCCCTCAGGTTCGTCCCCGAGTCCCATGGCGCTGGAAAGGAGGCGGCCCCATCGGGCCAGGTCAGAGCGTCGGGCCCGGTCGCTGTGGCCCTTCTGCACCTGGGCCGCCGAGGCCATCGCGCCCTTGGCGGCCAGCCAGTCCTCGGCCAACTCCACCAGTGACGGCCCGACGGGGTGACGGCGGGTGGTGGGGGAGGGGCGGGCGGAGGATCGGGCCACCCCACCAGGATAGCCCTACCCGTTGATATGTACGTTTATCAACGGGAATGACTTGTCGTTACCCCTCCACACGGCCCAGTCCTCCTCGCGTGTCATCGGGGGCTCCCCGGGACCGATAGTTGTCAACCGAGCCCTGGGGCTCGGTCCTCAAATCCAGGAGTGCGAGCTGGTCCGTGCCGGCTGTCGCGCCACAAAGCGGCAGGTCGTGGCTTCGGCCTTGAGCGGCCTTGCGGCGATCAACCGGGCTCAACTCGAGGAGGGGGAAGAAGTCGTATGGTCAAGATGGCTCGACTATCTGTTCCACGTTGGAGGGAGACCGCGATGCGCGCTGGCGGGAAGTCGAGCATCCACTTTGGGCGGTCGCGTATCCACTTTGGGCCGCTAGCCGAGCTGGCATCGCTCGCCCGGGTATTACGCCTAAACCAGCGCCGTCAACGTTCGCGCAGCTGGTACGGCCATCAGCGGGCGGCCCATGTCTTCGTCGCATCGGTCGCAACTGTCACTCTGGTTGTCGTTGTCGCCAGTTGTACACAGAGCGTTGCGCCCAAGCCGCCGGCGACTGCTGCCGACCCGAGGGAAGCATCACGGTCCGCCTTTCCGCCTACGGTCCCTGTGTCGTGCTGGAATGCTGACGGCGACGCGAACGACAGTTGCGGGACGAGCAACGGCACCCTCGTCGCCGGTGGCTACGCGCCCGGCGCGACCGTACAGGCGTTCAACCTCAACGGAAGGACTGACTACGTCAACATCTCGGGTAGCGCCATGTCCAAAGTCACCGGTGCTATCAGTGTCTCGGCCTCGGTCAATCCTGCGACGCTCTCAGTGCCACCCGGATATGGAAGCCTCGCAATCATCTCTCAGTACGACACGTACAACGGGTTCGCATCCCATAGCAGCCCCGTCAGCTTTGACCTGTCGATCCTTCCCGGCGGTCAGATCGAATGGGCAGTCGTCGGGTCAAGCTGCGATGTGTTGTCGGCCGCCCGGTACATTCGAACGACGTCCCCCATCGCGGCCAACCAGTGGACGAACCTTGGTGGCACGTTTGACCCCGCCACCCAGCAGATGCACGTCCTTGTCAACGGTCAGCCCGTGGCCACGGAACTGGTTGAGTCGGCAACGGTGACCTCCCTCTGCGCGACCAGCCTTCCGGTAAGGATCGGCGCCGCAGGGGGTGCCGGTACCCCCGCGTTCGTGAACTTCTTCCCTGGTCTCATCGACGACGTGAAGCTGTACAACAGCGACATCTCTGCGACCAGCACACCCGGCCCATGTAGCCCACCTTGTCGCGTAGAGGCCTCCTGGCCGTTCGACGAGGGAACCGGCACGATCGCCCACGACTTCACTGGCCACGGTCACGACGGCACTCTCGTCGGGCAGACGACTTGGGTCCCAGCCCAATCGGCAACGGGTCTGCAGTTTGACGGTAGCACAGGGGTGGTTCAGGTTCCAGATACCACAGCGCTGTGGCCGGGCATCAGCTCATTCACAGTAAATGCCACCATCCGGACAACAAGTCAGGACCCGCAGTACAAGTGGATCCTCAGCCACTACGCGTGTGGCGCAACTTGCAGTTCCCCCCCAGGAGCGGCTTCGGCCAGCTCACTATACGCGCTTGCTGTTACGGGAGGGAAGACGGAGCTGCTTACACGCAACACCTACACAGGACTCACTCAAGACCCAAACGCAGTGATTGGCAAAACCAACGTGGCAGACGGTCAGTTCCACAAGGTGACGGGCGTCCGCGACATGGTCAATCGCGAGATTCGAGTCTACTTGGACGGCAAACTTGACGCCAGCGCTCCGCTTGTGGAGGGCGTGAACGATGGCGTTATCGACAACGGCGGCATCATCGGCGAACATCCTGTCCTAATCGGCGCGCGGCAAGGTGTCAATGCTGAACAGAACCAGGCGCCTTACACGAACTTGTTCAATGGAACAATCGACGACGTCTCCTACGCCAACGACCTCAGCCTGCTCCCATCACAGGAAACAGCGCCCGTGTTTTGCGCCGTTCCTTCCACTCCAACGAATACCTCCATCGCCGCGATACCACAGCCCCCTGTAGCGACACCACCCGGTCTAACACTGACGGCCCGGCCTGGCCAACCGCAAGACGTCCGAGTTACACCCTGCAATGGCAGCGCATCCGTGACATGGCGCCCACCCGCTACGACTGGAGCGACCCCGATCACTGGTTACGAAGTGACGGTGCAGCCGAGCTATAACAACCGGAAGCCAGCTCCGGATGTCAGGGCCTCCTCCCATTTCGTTCCAACAGCGGGCCCTTCGGGACTCGGATTGCTCTCGAGCTCCTTGACCGGTTTGGTTGCCGACTGTCATCAGAGGTACATGGTCTTGGTGGCCGCCGTGAATTCACAGGGGATCGGTCCTGCGAGCCAAACAGGCTCCTTCCGCCCCTCTGGGGTGGTAGCCCTTGGCGTAGCGCCACCAGTCGTCGTTGTTCTCATCGACGGTATAAACGAGGCGCAGCCCCGGTTTGCGATGAACCCCTACCTACCGAGCAATGACGGCAACCCAAGTTTCTGCCCTGAGTCGTGGACGGGGACTCAGGAGACCGAGGCCGGTTTTTCGAAAGCGCCTTATGGGCCGTGGAGCTTCTTTCACAAGTGGAACGTCGGTGAAGTGGATGACAGCGGCAACGGCACCGGAAACACCGAGTCGGTCCCCCACAACCTAATTCAGGGCGATACGCATTCGTTCATGCTGGACGCACTCGCCGCCCAAGGGGCAATCATGTTGCCCTTTAGCTATTGCAAGGCGGCGCTGACGGGCTCGATGTTTACCCTCAATGCACCGATCGGGTGTAGGCGGCGGGCTGTGAGGCGTTCAAACGAAGTCTTTGGGTGGAGATGGCGGGAAGCGGGTTGGGGTGGGGAGCGGTGCGGCAGGTGCCACGCGTGGGATCAAGGGTTTGCGGTGTTGATGGTGTTCGGCGGGTGGTCTCGGGTGGGCGCCCGCCGTGTGGTGCCGGCAGGCTCAGGTCAACGCCGGTAGTGCCCGTATCCGTTGGAGGGCGGCGAGATATTTGTCTCGCCACGGCCAGTTTTGGGCCAGGTGGAGTGTCGCCCGGCGGGCGGAGTGGGTGAGGTGACCGGGGATGGCCAGGTATTTGCGGCGCAGTGTCGGGGTTGTGACGATCTTCTCGGACAGCTGACCGAGGCGGGCGGTCCAGCGGGCCAGGTTGTGGGCGATGGCGCCGAAGGCCATCCACGCCGAGTTGGCACCGAAGCTGCCCGAGGGCATGTGGCTCCAGCCCGACCCTTCTTTCAAATCGCGTATCACCAGCTCGATTTCGGCGTGGCGGCGGTGGTCGGCCTCCAAGAACACGGTGTCGCCGTGGCGGTTGGCGATAAAGGCGTGGTAGTCGTAGGTGGCGAGAAGGGCGAGCTGGGAGCCGGGGGTGGGCTTGACCCGGCGGACGATGAGGCGCACCGTCGGCTGTCTTTTCCCGAAGGGCCGGTAGGTGGTCTCGGCCACGTCGGCGCCGCCGTCGATCCAGTACGGGATCGGCTTCCAGTCCGCCTCGGGGATCTTGGCGATCACCTTGTGCAAGCCTTTGGACAGCTTGACGGTGATCGAGAACCGGACCTTGTGCCTGCGGCAGCAGTCGACCACCTTCTTGGAGTAGAACCCGGCGTCGGCGCGCAGCGTGAGCGGCCCGGTCCCCCCCGCCGCCCGGGTGGTGTTGAACACCTCGGTCAGGAAGCTGGCCGCCCCCCGGGCGGTATGGGCGTTGCCGCCCCGGGCCCGTACCCCCAGCACGTCGCCGGTGCCCGCCGCGGTGGCCAAGAGTGGATGCAGGCCCCGGACTTTGGTGTGGCCGAACCGGGCGCCTTGTTTCTTGACGCCGTACACCTCGCAGATGGTCGAGTCGACGTCGATGGTCAACGGGTTCGTCCCGGGGCCGGCGCCCGCCCCCCACGCCCGGGCCAAAAGCTCGGCGGCCACCGAGTCCAACGACCGGGAATGGGCCCAGGTGAAGCCCCGCAGATAGGTGCCCAACGTGGAGGGGGCGGGCATCCACTGGCCGATCGCCCCCTGGCTGCGCCCCGAACGCAGCACGTCGGCGTGAGAGATGTGCGAACCGCCCGCCAACGCCGAGGCGATCAGGCCCATGGCTTTCAACCCGACGTTGGCATGCCCCGCCGCGTCGCCCAGGTCGACGCGGTCGTCGATCAGCTCCCGCAGCCCGAGACGCTCGGCCAGGGTCATCGGCAGGCACAACCCGCCGTTGGCGACCGCGTTCGTGTCGTCGAAAACCACGTCCATGCGGTCCAAAGTGTGCGATGATCTCTGCATCGAAAAGGTGCCTCCGGCCTGGGGGTGAAATGGTGGCTTCGCAATCACCATTGTCCCAGGTCA
>JALYXV010000055.1 GCA_030947025.1 Actinomycetota bacterium
CGCTTGGGCCGTGGCGGGCCGGCGGGCCACGACCGAGACCGTCGCCGCCCCCGCTTCGGCCAGCGCCAGGATGATGGCGCGGGCGGCGCCCCCGGCGCCCAGCACGACGCATTTCCGCCCGGCCGGATCCCACCCTTCGTCCCCTCGGAGGGCGGCCAGGAAGCCGGCCCCGTCGGTACTGTCGCCCATCAGTTCCGAGCCTCGCCGGATGACGGTGTTGACCGCGCCCAGGCGGGTGGCGGTCAGGCTCAACTGGTTCATCTCGGCCGCCACGGCCGCCTTGTGGGGCATGGTCACCGACAGCCCGGCCAGGCCCAGCGCCCGGACCCCCGCGATGGCATCGGCGACCTGGCCGGTAGCCACCGGGAAGGCCAGGTACACCCAGTCGAGCCCCAGGGCCGCGAACGCGGCGTTGTGGAGCACGGGTGAGAGGGAGTGGTCCACCGGGTCGCCGATGACGGCGGCCACCCGAGTCGACGGGCCCGGCCACGCCTCCTGCCGCCTGTGAAGCGGCCCGTTTGGCCACACCCCGGGCGGCCCCTCGGGCCGCCCAGAGGCCCCCGCGCGCGGGTCGGTCATACTCTGACGACCCTGTCGGTCAGGGCAAGCCTTTCGCCCTGGCCTCGGCCTCCAACTTGGCGAACTCGGCCGCGGTCACGGCGAATCCATGCTTGCCGTTGACGTCAACTGTCCGGTAGTAGATATATGCGGTCGACGGCGGGTGGGCGGCCGCGGCCAGCGACGGTACGCCGGGCGAGGCGATTGGAGTAGGCGGCAAACCCTTGAACTTGTAGGTGTTGTACGGGCTGTCCGACTTCTTGTCGATCTTGCCTGGATCGGAGATGCCCTGCCCATAGAGCAGAGTGGCATCGATCTGAAGCAGGGTGTTCTTGTGGAGCCGGTTGTAGATGACGCTGGCAATAGGACCGCGGTCCTCGTCCAGCTTGGCTTCACGTTCGACCATGGACGCCACCACGATGACCTGATATGGCGTCACGCCGAGGGCAGCCGCAGCCTGGTCCACGCCCTGGTTGGTGGCGTTGTCATCGAAGGTGGCCACCATCTTCTGCACGATGCTGAGGTCGCTGGCGTCAGCCCGGACCTCATAGGTGGCAGGGAACATCAAACCTTCCAGGCTGGGCTGACCGGACGGCTGCAGCCGCGACCGGACCTGGCCGCTGGTGGCGGCGGCCATGAAATCGGCCGCCGTCCGTCCCGGGAGGTTTCCGACCCGGGTGGCGATCTGGGCCAGGGTGAAACCCTCAGGGATGGTGAACTTCTGGTAGACGACCGGCGGCCCTTTCTGCAGGGCGGAGATGACCGAGTCGTAGCTCGAGTTCCGGGGCAGGTGGTATTCGCCCGGCAGTAGTGATCCCGCTCCCTGGGCCTTGACGTAGAAGCGGAAGACGGTTGGGTCCCGGATCACCCCCGCTCCGCCCAGGATAGAGGCGATGGTTGCGGTCGACGAATTGGGTGGGATGGTGAACGACACCGCCCCCCCGGGCCTGCCCGGGTCGATCTGCCCGCGGACCCACAGCACACCCAGCCCGGACACCAAGATGGCGGCGAATACGAAGCCGACCAGCCAGGGAATCCACCGGCGCCGCCGGTGGTGCACTCGGAACGTCTCGAACCGCCGCCCGAACTCGGCCTCAACGTCGCCCTCGGCGTCGACCTGTAACGGGGAAAAGCTCACCCGTCGGCGCTCCGCCGGGCGTGGCGCCGGTCAAGCCACGACTGGAGCAAAAGGGCCGCGGCCACCGCGTCGACGGTCTGTCGAGCCTTCCGACCCCGCCTGTCCCCCGCCCGAAGTGATTGGTGGGCGGCCACGGTGGTGAACCGTTCGTCAATGGTTTCGACCGGCACGCCCGGTGAGCCCGCCCCGCCTGCGGCATCGATCTCGTCCAGGACCGCCTGGGCGGCCGGTCCCACCGAGCCGTTGAGGGACAACGGCAGACCGATCACCACGCCCACCGCCTCCTCCTCGGCCACGATCAGGGTCAGGGCCCGGCGGTCGGCCCCGACATCCCCGCTGCGCGACACCACCCGCAGGGCGCTGGCGACGTGCTGATGGGAGTCGGAGACGGCGACACCGATCCGGGCCGAGCCGAGATCGAACCCCAGCACCCGGCCTGTGGCTGGTATCAACGATCAAGCCTCAGCGTTTGGCGCACCAGGTCGAGGGCCTCGTCCAGCCGGCTGGGGTCACGGCCCCCGGCCATGGCCACTTCGGGATTCTTGCCGCCCCCACCCCCGACGAGCTTGGACGCGGCCGCGATCAGATCCGACGCCACCAGGTCTGAGCCCTTGGCCACGGCCGCAACCAGCGCCACCTTGCCCTCGGCCGGGCTGCCGCCCAGCACCACGACCCGGACGCCGGTGTGGCTCCGCACCGTCAAGGCCAGTTCCTGAAGTTGGCGCTGTTCGAGCCCGTCGCGCCGGGCCACCACCGCGCCCCCGTCGGCGGCCGCCGCCTCGGCCAGTGCCCGGGCCTGCTCCCGCAGTCCGGCCTGGCGGAGGTTCTTCAGCTCGTCCTGGGTCGACCGCAGCTCGCCCAGTCGCCGCTCGATGGCAGGTAGCAACTCGTCGGGGCTGGCCTTGAGCAGTTGGGCGGCCTGGCCGATCACCGTCTCGTCGTGGCGCAACCGGGCCAGGGTGGCCGTGCCGGTGGTGGCCTCCAAGCGGCGCAGGTTGGACCCGATGGAGCCCTCGGACACGATTCGCACCGGCCCGATCTGGCCCGTGGCCGACACGTGGGTGCCGCCGCACAGTTCGGTGGAGCGACTCCCGGCCCTGATGACCCGGACGACCTCGCCGTACTTGTCCCCGAAAAAGGCGATGGCCCCCAGCCGGTCGGCCTCGGCCTTGGGCATCTCCGTCGCCTGGACCGTCTCGTCGGCCAGGATGCGCGCGTTGACCATGTCCTCGACCCGGGCGATCTCATCAGGCAACAGGGGCCCGTAGTGGCTGAAGTCGAAGCGCAGCCGGTCGGGCGCGACCAGTGAGCCGGCCTGCTTCACATGGTCGCCCAGCACCTCACGGAGGGCCGAGTGGAGCAGATGGGTGCCGGTGTGGTTGCGCCTGATGGCGGCCCGGCGGTCACCGTCGATGGCCGCTTCGGCCTCCTGGCCGGGGTCGATGACGCCTCGCAGCAAGACGGCCGTGTGGCGGTGCAGTCCGGGCAAGGCGTAGGTCGTGTCCAGGACGTTGGCCGCCCCGCGGGCCGTCTTGATCAGCCCGGTGTCACCGATCTGGCCGCCCCCCTCGGCGTAAAACGGGGTCCGGTCGAGGAAGATCTCGACATGGGGCAGGTGGGGATGCACCGTCGCCTCGGGCGCATCGATCGGGAGCACGGCCAACACCCGGGCGTTCGAAGATTCCTGCGTGTAGCCCACGAACTCGCTCGGGCCGAACTGCTCGACCAGCTCGCGGTAGGCGGCGAGGTGCGTTGCCGCCCCGGCCCCCCTTTTCCCCCCTTCTTTCGACTGGTGGCGCTGGCGGGCCATGGCGTCGGCGAACCCGGCCTCGTCGACCGCCACGTCCTTCTCAGCCGCGATCTCCCGAGTCAGCTCGATCGGGAAACCGTGGGTGTCGTGCAGCCTGAAGGCCACCTCGCCTGCGATCACCCCGGCGCCGGTCGCCAGGGCCTCCTCGAGCAGGGCCAGGCCGGCCCGCAGCGTCGCCCGGAAGCGCTGCTCCTCCCGGGCCACCACGCCGGCGATGAACTCCTCGTTCTTGTGCAGTTCGGGGTACGCCTCACGCATGACCTCGACGGTGGCGTGGACCAGCTGGGGCGTCACGACCTCCTCGATGCCCAGTTGGAAGGCGTGGCGCACGGCGCGGCGGATGAGCCTTCGCAGGACATAGCCGCGGTCTTCATTGCTGGGAAAAACGCCGTCGTTCACCAGGAACGTCACGGAGCGGGCATGGTCGGCGAGAATACGCAGGGCCACGTCCGCTTCCGGGTCGGAACCATATTCACGGCGGGTGACGGTCTCCGCGGCGGAAATGATGGGCCGGATGGCGTCGGTGTCCCACGCCGAGTTGACGCCCTGGAGGATGGAGAGGATACGTTCGAGTCCCGCGCCGGTGTCGATGTTGCCTTTGGGCAGGGGTTTCAGTGACCGGTCGGGCTGGCGGTCGTACTGGGTGAAGACCAGGTTCCAGAACTCGAGGTAGCGCTCGTCGCCGCCCTCAGCCGGGCCACCGGGGGGCCCGAACTCGGGGCCCCGGTCGTAGTAGATCTCCGAGGACGGGCCGCACGGCCCGGTGTCGCCCATCTCCCAGAAGTTGTCGTCGCCCATGCGCTGGATGCGTTCGAGGGGGATGCCGATCTGGTCATGCCAGATGGAGGCGGCGGCGTCATCGGATTCGTGCACGGTGACCCAAAGCCGGTCGCCGTCGAGGCCCAGGGTCTCGGTCGCGAACTCCCAGGCGAAGCCGATGGCCCCCTCTTTGAAGTAGTCGCCGAGGCTGAAGTTGCCCAGCATCTCGAAGAAGGTGAAGTGGCGGGTGGTACGCCCGATGAGCTCGATGTCGTCATGCTTGCCCTTGACCCGGACGCATTTCTGCACCGAAGTAACCTTGGTGTGGGGTGGGATCTCCTCGCCCAACAGGTAGGGGATAAACTGAACCATGCCCGCGTTGGTGAACAGCGGGGCGCGCGGATGGTGCGGGATCAGCCCCGATGAGGGCATGACGGCGTGGCCTCGCTCGGCGAAGAACTCGGTGAAGGCGCGCCGGAGGCCGTTGGCATCCATGACCCGTCGAGCCTACCGCTGGTCCATCGATGTGCGTCCGGAGGACCGGTCGCGGGCACCGAATACGGCCAGCGGGATCACGCACTCCTCGAGCGAGGTCCCGCCGTGCACATAGCGGCCTTGCGGGCCCTTCCCCCACGTCGGGTTTTCCCGGAATCCGTGGTCGGCCAGCACGAGCAGCGGAACGCCAGCGGGGACGGCGGCAAGGGACGGGAGCACGCGCCGTCGGAGAGAAAGAGCGGCCTCGTCCAGGAGAGCAGCCAGTTCGACCGAGGTGCGGTGCAAGCGCTCGTCGACACCGGTGGCCACCGCCACCGAGATCGGCGGCCCCGATTCCCACAGGCGCTGCGTCTCCCCGGAGTTCGAGTCGCGATCTGCTCCGACCACGACGGCCCCCTCATAGCCCAGGTGGGCGAAGGGCACGTGGTCAGGTGCCGGGTGCCGGGGCGCAGAACCGGCTCCCACCGGGCGCCCGAGATGCATGGCCGCGATGGCCTCGGACGTTCGGCTGGGCGCGGGAACGACGGCCCAGCGCCGCTGGATGGGCCGTCCCGGGAGCAGAGCGGCGATCTGTTCGATGACCTGACCGGCGAGATCGGCCCGCATGGCGTCGACGATGAGGATGGCGACGCGGCCGTGTTGGCCGAGCAGCGGTCCGACGACCGAGTCCCCGATCTCCCACACTCGGAGGCACCCCGGGAAGCCGGCGTCGGCGTGGGCGCGAAAGGTGGCATCGACCGCGCCGAGGAGGCGCTCGGCGGCCGAGCGGAAGGTGGCGACGGAGTCGGTTCCGACGATGCTGGCCGAGGCCGTCGCCAGCTCGGCCCGGCTGATCAACTCCCGCACCGGGGCGTAGTGAGCCGGATACAGGCTTTCCACCAGCGTAAGGCCCGGCACTCCCGCCATGGCATGTTCGAGCCCGTCGAGATGGCGGGCCGCCTCGACCAGATGAGACAAGGCGTCGAGTTCGGCACCGCTCACGAGGGCGTGCTCCCGGGCCACCCGGTCCACGTCGACCAGCCCGGCCAGCTGCCAGTCCGACGCCATGCGGCGGACCATTTGGTCGGCCGCCAACCGGACCGGATGGCGCAGCAGTTGCTCGTGGCACAGCACCGCAGCCGAATCGGCAGCCGGCCGCGACGCCAGGTCGAGCGCAGCCGCCACTTGGTCACCGAGCAGGCTGTTGGGGCCCACCCGGGCATCGAGGTCGGTGAGGTCGGCCAGCGCGATCAGGTCACCCCGAGCCGCTGACGCGGCCGCCCGCAGCCGCTCCGGCTCGGACAGCAGCCGCAGAGGCAGCCAGGCGGGCGGCGACGGGCGGCCCGCCCACCAGGCCGCCAGCCAGAAGGCGTCGGCACCGTCACGCCCGGGCAAAAGCGATGCCAGGCCGGGAAACCGCTCGACGAGGAAGGAGACGGTGCCGTTGTTCTGCCCCTCCCGCGGCTGGGCGTTCACGTCTCCCCGCGCCACCCGCCAGGCCGCCTCGGAGCTGTCGACGACCTCGACGAACCCGGCGGGCGGGAGTTCCGAGGTGGCATCGACCCACGCGGCCAGGATCTCCAACAGCTTGCGCTTCGGGTAGCGGCGGCCGATGAGGTCCTCGCGCAGGACGGCCAAATCCCGCGTCACGATGAGCTGGCCACCGCTCAGGACGTCGCGTACGACGCCGACGACATCATCCCCGAGCAGGGCCACGAGGGTGGTCAGCTCGAGGGGATCCGCGCCGGCCAGGCGCTGGAGCCGGGCCAGGTCCGCCGCCAGTTCCGACCGCCCCAGCGAAGCAAGGTCGGCGACGGCGTCGCCCAACCGAGCCGCCAGCTCGGGGGTGGCGAGCTCGTCCAAGTACTGCTGCACCCCCCGCTCGGCCACGGCGATCACCGCGGCGTGATCCAACACCGGGGGCCGATCCCCCAGCGCCAGCCCGCACGAGCAACGGGGCTTCCACCCGAGCTCCACGTTGACCGGGCGGCGGCACGGTGGGGGCGCCGATCCCGCCAGGAGCCGATCGACCTTCACCCGGTCGTCCGGTACCGCCAGGGCTCCGATGGCTGAGAGCCGGGCCAGCGTGCGGTAGGCGGGACTGGCCCTGACCCGCTCGACGTCATCGGGGGTCACGGCGGCGTAGTAGCGGTCGTGCGCGTCCTGGTAGGCGGCGACGTAGGCGCTGCGGAACTCCCGATTGGCCGTGAACAGGTCGCCGACGCGGTCCTGGGCCGCCAGGTGCAGGGCTTCCCGCAACCGGTCGACGGCCGCGTCCCGGCGCGACCGCAGGGCCGCGTCGGATTCCGGGATCGCCAGGTCCGGATGGGTGAGGTAGGCGGCCGCCTCCTCCACGCGGCGGAGCTCGTCGCGGAGGAACCGGCTCACCGCGCCCAGCCGCCGGGCCGCGCCGAGGACCGCCTCGACGTTGGGTGTGGCGGCCACCAGGTGACGGAGCCCGCCCGGCGCGGTCAACGACGGCGGGCAGGCGGCGACCACGTCGCCGATCACGGCCAGGTCGCCCAGCACGGGACCGGGATCGGCGCCCCCGAGCGCGGGCACCTCATCAAAGCGCACCAGCCCGGCCTTGGTCTCGACCAGCTCCTCCCGGCGGGCGTCGAGCCAAGACCGGGCGCAGTCCCAGGCGGTGCGCTGCACCCCCGCCGTCCACGGCTCGAACGGACCGGGTCCGGCCATTGGGCCCAACCCGGCCACGGCGGCGCGGACCGCCGGCTCGACCAGTTCGCCCGCCCCCAGGCGGTCGGTGGCGGTAACAGCCAGGAACGGCTCGGTGTGGCGCCGCCGCCCCCGGTACGCCTCCAGCAGCCCGGTCTGGACGCAGGCGTTGAGCACCAAGATGGCCTCGGGGACGGCCAGCCCGACCGGCCCCTCGCCGAGCGCCCGGACCACGTCGGTCGCCAGGACCCGCTCGCCCCCGCCGACGTCACCTGCACCCCCGGCCTCACTGGGGTCGCGGTGGCCCGCCTCACTGGGGTCGCTGTGGCCCGCCTCACTGGGGTCGCCGACCAGTCGCAGGGCTTCGGCCACCGCCGGGCTGCGGGCCGGGTCGGGGGCCACGATGGCGCCGTCGTTGCGTACCCGGGCCAAACCGAGGGGCACGAGGTATCCCTCGATGAGGGGCCGAAGTTGGCCCCGGGACACGGCGGCGGGACCGATCTTGCCGGGGACGATCACCTCATCGATCAGTTGGCGGACGAGGCGCTCACCGACCAGCTCGCCGCGGGGCGCCACGCCCTGATGAAGAGGGTGGAGGGCCGTCAACATAGGGGCGGCCAGGCGCGGCAGCTGGCGGTCGAACGGGAGGCCGGCCAGGGAGGGCAGGTCCACGCCGCCCGCCTGGCCATCGAAATACACCCGCCGGAGGATTTCCCGGGCCCGGGCGGCGTCGGCGTCGCGGGCCTGTTCGAGCACTTCGACCAGGTCGGACCGCCCCTCGTGGCGGGCCGAGTCAAGCAGCACGGCTCGGCTGTGCAGGTCGAGCACGGCGTCGCGCTCATCGGCCCGGAACACCGCCGGCACCCAGACAGCCAACCGATTGTTGGCGGCCCCAAGCACCTCGGCCCGCTGGCGTGCCGCTTCCCCTTCGTCCAGTTCCGCCTCTCCGATGAGCAAACACCCCTCGGCGCCCGCCGCCCGGGCTTGGGCCACCAGCCCGCTCACGTCCTCGGCGCTGAGCTCCAGGATGCGAACCGTGCCGAGAAGCACGGCTCGCTGGGTGTTCTGCCAGATCAGCTCGCGACGGGCGAGGCCGACCTCACCCAGGAGCTGTAGGGGGAGCTGAGATGACGATCCGAGCCGGTTGAGCGTGGCCACGAGCCGCCGGTCGCCGGTGCTGAGTTCGGCCCGCAGCTGGGCTGACCGGAATCGGGCGACGAGCCCGGCGTCGGCGTCGAGCTGTATCGCATAGGTCGTGGGTGGGCCGGGTTGGGCGACGATGTAGGCGCCCGGGCGGGTCATCGGCTCGAGGATGGCGGTGGCGAGGTACGCCACGTTGGCCGCGGGGTCGACCTCACTGACCCGCACCACCAGCATGGACGCAAGTTCGGCCGCGGAGCGCGGCCGCTCGACCGGCGACGCCGCCAGCAGGCAGAGCAGCTTCACCGTCCGCAGCGCCAGTTCCCGGTCGTCGTCGTCGACCAGATCGCGCAGTTCCCGCTCGAAGTACGGCACCACCGTTTCGGCCAGGCGAGCGGTTTCGGGCCGCTCCAGGAGCCGTCCCCGGAAGTGGTCGAACACCTCGTCGGGCGTAACGAGCTGGGCGTAACCGCGATTGAGCACGGCTCGGAGGCGGCGGCAGATGAAATCGACCACTCCCCTCTGCTGCGACAGCACGAACCGCAATCCCTCGAGCAGCGACAGGGTGTCGGGGTGCAGCGGGTAGCAACGGTCGAAGCGGTCCCGGGAGACATGGCTGTGGGGGAAGGCGATCGCCATCTCCTCCCAGGCCCGATCGACCCAGGGCCGGGCTTCGGGGCGGAGCCGCACCAGGCGCCCGTGGACGAGATCCTCGACATGGCGCATGGAAAGGGCCAGGCTGGGTCGGTACCGGTCGCGGATGCGGGTCAGCTCCCGCTGGCTCACGTTGGCGACCTCTTCGATGCTCTCCTGCAGGGCAGCGAGGACCACGACGGGACGGGCGGCGGCCCATTCCCCCAGGAACTGCAAGAAGCGCAGGTCCTCGGTCAGGGGAGGCCCCTGCTTGGCCCGTAGGAATTCGCTGAGTTCGTCGAGCAGGAGCACGACACCCTGACGTCCCTGCGCCCGAGCTGCGGCCAGCACCGCGTCCCAGGTCGCGGTCCGGTCGTCGCTCGGCGGCGGCGGTTCCTCCCCGAGCGCCCGCCACGCCCGCTCGGCCACGACATCCTCCAGCAGCGCGCCGGCCCGGTACTCCACCAGCGGAACGGCGACGACTGTCGACGGTCGAGCGCGACCTGCCCGCCCCCGCAGGTCGCTTTCCCAGCCGATAACCGCCGAGGTGGTGGCCGGGTCGGCCAGCAACTCGCCCATGGCCGCCAGGAAGTGGGACTTGCCCGATCCGAATGGGCCCACTACGAAGAAGCCCGCGCCCGCGTTGTCCGATGCTGCCTCCAGCACCGCTCTCAGACTGGTGACCACGTCGCCCGTGAGGACCAACTCCCTCAGACGGTCACCGGGACGGTCGAGGCGGACGACCGTCTCGACCGCGGCGACATCGATGAGTTCGCCGAGCGTCGGGGCGGTCCCGGCCCCGGCGTTGATCCCGAAGTTGCCCTCGGCGTTGGTCCCGAAGTTGGCCTCGGCGTTGGCCTCGGCGTTGGTCCCGGCCTCGGTCCCGGCCTCGGTCCCGGCCTCGGTCACGACTGGACGTCGGGCGCGGGCAACTTGCGCAACTCACCGAAGAATGCGCCCCGGCGACTCGCTGCGTCAGGAAGCGCCTGCTCCAGCGTTCGCCGGAGTTCCTCGATCGCGCCCCGGCCCCGCTGCAGGCTCACATAAGTGCGGAACAGGATCAGGTCGTCGGGCTTTTCGACCAGGCAGGCGCCGAGGATGGTGGCCGCCTCGTCCAGTCGACCTGCCTTGCGCAGGGCAAAGCCCTGCATCTTGCGAGCGTAGAAATCCCCGGTCCGGCGAGATCGCTCCCCCCACGCCCGCGCCGCCGCTTCGTTGTCACCGTCGCGGCTGCGGAGCCGGGCCAGAACACCGAGCAGGTGGGGATTGTCCTTGCCCACCGTCTTGAGCAGCACGGAAACCTCATGGTCGCGGCGCTCCGGCGACAGCTGCAACAGACGGACCTCGACCAGCTTGGCGTACGCCCACTGATCGTCGGGCGCCCGCTCATGGGCCCGCCCGTACATAGTCTCGGCGTCGGCGAAGGCACCCTGCTTGACCGCGATGTCGCCGAGAATTACCCATCCCGTGGGTGAACCGGGTTCGCGCTCGATCGCGCGGGACGCGGCGCCCCGGGCGCCGTCAGTGTCGCGCCGGTGCAGACGGCACCGGGCCAGCTGGACCAGCGCCCAAGTGCCCCGGTCGCCCAGAGCCTCGGCGTCGCGATAGGACTGGGACGCCTCTTCCCACCGTTCACGTTTGTAGGCGATATCACCGCGCAACCGGGCGGTGAAGGCGGTGGTGCCACCCCACGACTCCGCCCGATCGAGGGCCGACGACGCGTCCTGCAACCGGCCCCGCCGGACTTGGACCTCGGCCAGGTGAGCGAGTGCGAGGGGATGCCCCGGACTTCCGGCCAGCACGCCCTCCAAGGCGATGACGGCCTCGTCCAGCTGACCGGCCCGCTTGAGTTCCAGGGCCTCGTCCAGCGCCGACATTGACGCGAGCCTACGACCTCCCGGCCGTGGGCGGCTTTAGACCGGCTTTAGACCGCGATACCGGGGAGCAATCTCTGCTCAGGACCGAGGTGGGCGAGATCAGCCGCGATGCGGCCGGCCACCCACCCATCCATCCCAGTTGGTCACCCGACCGCTGGTCTGTACCAACTCGGGGGAACATCGCCGCGAAGGCGTCCTCTACCGCCGCGCTCCGCCCGGCGAGCACGGGGAGGAGCGCGCCGCCATGAACAGCTGCCGCCTCCTCGGTCGCCACGGTCGTCGCCGCCTGCAGGCGTTCGCCAATGCATCCCGAGAACGAGATGAGAAACGATTGGCGGAACGCCCGGGTGCGCGACCGGTCCGGGCTTCGTCCCGCACGCTTCCCTGCCGCCGTCATCGCACGGACGGCCTGCACCAGCAGCGAGGTGTAGAGCACGTCCACAATGTCAAGGTCGCTCGGGAATCCGAAGACGGTCGTGAATCCGTAGCGATCCATCCACACGCTGCGGCACCGATTGGCTCGTGCGACCGCGGCGAGCAGGTTGGCCCGGCCGAGGGCGTAGGGATCATCGATGCCGACCCGCCGCCCACGCGGAGCCTCGGAGCTGTCTCCCCCGCTGACCATGGCCTGGTCTATGGCGGAGCGGGCCATGAGCTCCTGGGCTTTGGCGGTAAGGGCGACCGCCTCCTCCTCGAAGTCGGTTGACTCGGCCTTGGCCAGCAACGCCCTGACCTTGACCAGCATCCGGCCTTCTTCACTGCCGGGCGGCGGCATGCTCACCGTTGCCCTGCGCCCCCGGCCCCACTCCGATGGGGGTGGTAGCAAAGCACGGGAGCAGGGGCAGGTGGGTGAGCATGCCCATCAGGGAGGCCCCGTCCCGCAGCTGCTCGGGGTCGGCCCAGTCGGGGGCGCTGGCCCCCGCCGCCACTTGCTCCAGTTGCGCCCCCCACGGCTCGGGGACGGCGACGCCCGGTCCGGCCGATGTCCGCGCCTCGGCCGCGATGATCTGGCCGGCCAGGCCGGCATGGTGGCTCAAGGCGCTTTCCAGGTACGCCGTGTTGCCGTGCTCGGCCGCCTCAGCCGCGTCAAACAGCAGCAGCTCGGCCAACTCTCGTTCCCCGAGGCCAGAGGTCGAGCTGGGCTGGCGGGCTCGGTCCCACCGGCCCTGTTAACGGTGCTTCTCCGCCCTGCGGCGGCGGTTGTTCTTTCCCATGGCGTCATCCTCTCAGCGACCGGTGACAGCTTCGCGAATGGCGCCGGCGGTGCGGGGGATGGTCACCGCCGG
>JALYXV010000068.1 GCA_030947025.1 Actinomycetota bacterium
GGGAAGACGCCGGGGGCGGACTCGAACGCCCGGGCGCGGGGCATTTTGGCGGCCAGGTCGCCCAGGTCCGTGGCGACCAGGGCCACCTGCACCGCGGGGGCGCCGGCGGTGGTCGTGGCGTTCGCCACTGTCCAGGCGAGGTCGCGGAGGCGCCAGGGGCGACCGGCGGAGTCGTTGGCCGACAGCAGCTGGGCCAGGTGGTCGATCTGCTCGGCCGCTGCGGCCCGGTCGGCACCCCGGAAGACGAACAGCTCGGCCGGCCATACCTCGAGTCCCTGCTCGGGCTCGGGGCCGCCGTCGTAGCCGCTCAAGACGGCGTGGAAGTTGGTCCCGCCGAAGCCGAAGGCGCTGACCCCGGCGAAGCGGTCGCCGGCCGGGGCGCCCCACGGCCGAGCCGACGTGTCGAAGAAGAACGGGCTCTGGTCGCGGTCCCAATAGGCGTTGGGCTGGGAGATCTGGCCGGTCGGCGGCCGGACCCCGCTGTACAGGGCCCGGGCCACCTTGATGATGCCGGCCAAACCGGCCGCGCACTTGGTGTGCCCGATCTGGGACTTGACCGAGCCCAGGGCGCACGTGCCCGGCTTCGAGCCGGAGTCGGTGAACACCTCCGTCAGGGTGGCCAGTTCCGTCCGGTCGCCGACGACCGTCCCGGTGCCGTGGGCTTCGATCAGGCCCACCTGGGCGGGCGAAACGCCGGCCATTCCATAGGCCCGCTCCAGCGCCCGGCGCTGACCCTCGGGGCGCGGCGCGGTCAGACCGAGACTGCGGCCGTCGCTCGAGCTGGCGATGGCCTTCACCACCGCATACACCCGGTCGCCGTCGCGCTCGGCGTCGGCCAGGCGCTTGAGCACGACGCAGGCGACGCCCTCGCCCAGGGCGATGCCGTCCGCCTTGGCGTCGAACGTGCGGCACCGGCCCGTGGGCGAGAGGGCATGAACCGACGCGAACAGGAGGTAGTCCTGCAGCCCGTTGTGCACGTCGGCCCCGCCGCACAGGACCATGTCGCTGGTCCCGCTGCGCAGTTCTTTGCACGCCACATCGAGCGCGGCCAGCGAAGAGGCGCAGGCGGCGTCGACGGTGTAGTTGGCCCCTCCGAGGTCCAGGCGGTTGGCGACCCGCCCGGCGATGACGTTGGAGAGCACGCCGGGGAAGGAGTCCTCGTTGAGCGTGGGCAGGTGGGCGTCGAGCTCGGCTGGAAGGGGCCCGATGTAGGACTGGTGCAGGGCCCGGAAGCCGTACGCGCCGGCCAGGTCGGTGCCCGACTCGGCGCCGAAGATCACCGCGGTGCGTTCCCGGTCGAAACGGCGGGCCCGGTAGCCTGCGTCGGTCAAGGCCCGCGCTGCCACCTCGAGGGCCAGCAATTGGGACGGGTCGATGGCTGCGAGGGACGACGGGGGCACCCCGTAGGCCAAGGCGTCGAAGGGGATGTCGGGCAGGAACCCGCCCCATTTCGACGGCGTCCGGTGGCCCGCACCGGTCGTGATCGCCGCCGGGTCGTAGTACGTGGCGACGTCCCAGCGCTCGCCCGGGACCTCGGTGACCGCGTCCACTCCGGCCACCACGTTGGCCCAGTACTGGTCTGTGTCGGAGGCATCGGGGAAAACGCAGGCCATCCCCACAATGGCGATCTCCAGCGGATCGGCCTGGTCCTTCCGTGCGCCGCCGCCTGTGGCCGCGGTGGCGGTGTCCGGGGCCAATCCCACTTGGGCCGCTCTGGCGTCGAGGAAGTTGGTGGCGCCATCGCTGACCTGGCGGTGGAGGTCGCCGACGGTGGTGGTCGCTGACCGCAGGGTCGCCACCTCGCCGATCATGACCATGCCCGCTCGGCGCTGCTCCTCCGCGCTCACCGCCACGAGGGCGCCGTCGTGGCGGCGCAGGCCCTTGCTGGCCATCCGGAGACGGCCCAGGTTGAGCTGTTCCAGCTCGGCCCACATCTCCTGCTGGCTGGTGCCCGCGGCCTGGAGGTGCTGTTTGGTCTGGCGGAAGGCGTGCACGTACTCGGTGTCCACGCACCGGGTGGCATGACCGGGCGAGGTCTCCAGCAGGACCGTGTCGTTGCAGTTGACGGCTGCGGTTTGGAAGCCGGACACGATGGCACCGCTGGCCACGGCCTCCTCGGTGAACAGGTAGGCCGTGCCCATGAGCACGCCGACCTTTGCGCCCTGGGCGGCGAGCGGCGCGGCCAGGGCGGCCACCATGGCAGCCGAGCGGTCGTCGTGGATTCCGCCCGCGAAGAGGACGTGGAGCTCGTCTTCGTGACCGAAGGCCAGGAGCCGTTCGACCTGGGATTCCCACAGGGCGAAGCTCGAACGGGGACCGACGTGGCCACCGCATTCCCGGCCCTCGAAGACGAACTTGCGGGCCCCCTCGTGGAGGAACCGGTCGAGCAGGCCGGGCGAGGGGACGTGGAGGAAGGTGTCGATCCCCACGGCCTCGAGCGGCTCGGCCTGTGAGGGGCGTCCGCCCGCGATGAGGGCGCAGGGTGGCCGGATGTCCTGGACCACGGCCAGCTGGGTTTCACGCAGGGCGGCGGGAACGAAGCCCAGGATGCCAACGCCCCAGGGCCGGTCGCCGAGCAGGGCCGTGGTCTCCTCGAGCAGCGTTCGGACCTCGTCGCCGTTCATCAGGGCCAGGGCGAGGAAGGGCAGACCGCCCGCCTCGGCGACTGCCAGCGCGAAGGCGGCCCGATCGCTGACACGGGTCATCGGCCCCTGGGCCACTGGCACGGTCAAACCCCGGGCGGCCGCGAAGGGGGAGTGGGCCGCCAGCGGCCGAGTCGACCGGGCGTCGGTGAAGTGGTCGGTGATCGATTGGCGGATGGCGATGACCACCGCGCCTGCAGTCGGGTATTTTTCGGCCAGGGGCCGGGCGAACGCCCCGTCCTGGCCGATGGGCACGAGGTCGTTGCGCAGGTCCCGCCCGCCCAGCCGGGCCGCCACGTCCAAGGCGGGGGGGGCGCCCTCTTCGTCCGGGTCGAGCCGGGCAACGGGAAGGTCGGGCCGGGTGTACAGCCGGTGACCGCCGATCACGATGGTTTCGCTGCCGTCCATGGCGCCGATGGCGGCTTGGACCGCGGCGGGGAGGACCGCCTCCTTGACCAGCGCGAGCTGGGCGTCGATGACGACCCCGGTGGCGCCCCCGGCGACGGCGGCCGCGGCGGTGTGGATGCCGATGCCGCCTGCGCACCAGATCGGGAGGTCGATGGTGGGATCGGCCAGGAGTTGCTGCAGCAACACGAAGGCGGTCGTCCCGCCAATCGGACCGCCCGACTCCGAGCCCTTGGCAATCAGCCCATACGGGCGGCCGCCGCCGGCAGTGTTGGCGGCGTTGGCGGCGCCCGGTTGGTCGGCGGCGGCGCGGGCCTGGGCCAGGCTGGTGACCTCCACGAGGACGCGGCGGCCGCTCAGGTCGGGGTCCGAGGGCGACCACGGTGCGCCAATCCCGAGGACGACGGTGTCGACCTCAGGGGGAAGTTCATGGGGCAGGAGGGGACAGCCGGCCGGGACTCGGACCCCGAAGGTGGTCCGACCCCGTGACCAGCGGGCTGCGTCGGCCAACGCCGCTCGTGCTGCTGGACCGTCGTGCCCAAGCCCCAGGATGCCCAGACCGCCGGCTCGAGCTACTGCGATTGCCAGTTGCGCGTTGGGCTCCTCGAAGGGCGTGACGCCGATCACCAGGTCGCGGCTATGGAGCTGACTCATCGAGGCCCCTTTGGTCGAGTGCAATGAACAAGGAATGAGCTTCTAACGAGTCGCTCACCGACAGCTACCGCGGTCGGTCCATGTCCTTCCCTGCTATCGGTTCTGTCAGCTGGAAGGTTGAGGGTGAGTTGTCCCGTTTCGTACCAATTCGTCGATGGCTTAGGAACCATTTAAGTACGATTTAGGGGCGGCATTGTGCGCGTACGCCGTAGGTCGACTGTGCTGAGCGAGGATGCCGCACAGGGGGGGGCGGCGTCGAACTCGTGGATTGCGGCCAACTACGGGCAGCTGGTAGTGCGCGGTTTTCCGCGTCAGTTATTGGGGCCCACGGCCCGCCAAACTGACGCGGTTGCGCCGGTGCCTACCGCCCCAGCGGTCCGCCCGCCCCTCGGGGAGCCCGGCCGGCCACCCTGACGGGCGAATCGTGGCGAATCGTGGCGAATCGTGGCATGTTCGCCGTTCCTCGGCGACTTATCGGCGACATTCCGGATAACTCGCCAGAGAACGGCCAACCTGCCCCGGTTCGGCCTGGACCCCGGTCAGCCGCGCGTGGGGCCGGTTGCGGCCAGGTCGATTCCGGGCCCGATCATGGCCAAGCCGCCCGCGCCCCCGAGCAAGCGCAGGCGCCTCGGGGAACGGGCGAACCAGTCCCCGTGCCGTGCCCGCCGCCAGGCCCCAGGTGCTGTCACAGACGAGCGCGATGACCACGAAGATCAAGCCGAGCACGAGGAGCTGACCGGGTACGAGGCCCATTGACCGGTTGACGAAGCCGGGCAGGATGGCGGTAAGGAACACCATGGTCTTGGGGTTGGTGAGGCCGACCAGGAACCCCGGGCCGACCACGTGGGCGGGCGACCTAGGCGCGGTGGTGGAGCCGAGGAGGGCATCAGTCAGGCGCGACCGCTGTCGGATGGTGTGAACGCCCAGGTGGGTGAGGTAGGCGGCGCCCGCCAGCCTGAGGGCGGAAAGACCAGGACCGAGCGCTGTACGAGGACACCAATGCCAAAGGCGCTGGTGGTCACCTGAAGGTAGAACCCGGCGGCGTTGTCCAGGACGGTCATCAGCGCCGCCCGCCGGCCCCAGGCGATCGCCCGGCTGACCACGAACACGACGCTCGGACCCGGCGTGATGATGAGGGCGAGAGACGTCGCCACGAAGGCGAGGAGCGGGTGGTCCCGATCACGCTGGGGCAGAGTAGGACACCACCGGTCGGTTCTTCCGGGATTTTTCTTGCTGCCACGGGCCAGGGCTACGCCGCCGGGCCAGTGATGAGGGTCATCGACGTGGTGTGGCTCCTACCTGTGGCGTCGGTCCAGCCAACGCTCACCCGGTCGCCCGGATGGCGCTGCAACATGATGGTCGAGAGCGACTTCGGCGAGTCCACCGTTTGGCCGTTGATCGAGGTGATCACGGCACCGGCCCCCATCCCGGCCTTCTCGGCGGGCGAGCCGGGCAGACTCCCGGTGAGGGCGACTCCTCCCCGCCCGCCCGGGGTGGTGGTCGCCAGGGACACTCCGAGGAAGCCGGGCAGGCCGATCTGGATGGTGGCGCTGCCATGCCCGCCGGCAATCTGTTGGGCAATGGAGACGGCCCGGGTGATAGGGATGGCAAACCCCACGCTGGCCTGCGATTCGACCCGGTTGGAGGCCGAGGCTGCCGTATTCATTCCCACAACCTGGCTGGATGCGTTGAGGAGCGGACCGCCCGAGTCGCCCGGCTGCAACGGCGCGTTGATCTGGATCATGCCGCTCAACTGCTCGGCATTTCCTCCCCCCATGTCACTGGCCGTTACGGACTGGTCGAGAGCCTCGACGGAACCGGTCACGACGCTCGGGGTTCCCCCCACGCCGCCCGCATTGCCTACCGCCACGATTGGGTCGCCGGGCGCCAGCTTGGTCGGGTCGCCCGTCCGAATGGGCTTCAGTCCGCTGGCTCCTTCCAGCTGGATAAGGGCCACGTCCTCGGTGGGATCGGTGCCCAGGACCCTCGCGGTGTAATTCTTCCCCCCGACGACCATGCCGCTGAGGCTGGTCGCGCCGGCGATGACGTGGTTGTTGGTCAGCACTTCGCCGTCGCTGGTCAACACCATCCCGGTGCCTGCCGCTGCGGCCCGCTGATAGCCGAGCTTGGCATTGATGTCGACAACGGACGGGTCGATGGCGGCGGCAATGGCCCCGGCCTGGGCGGACGAAAGGGCACCCCCGGCGGGGGCCACCGCGCTACCGCTGCTGGGCGCCGGCGCGGGAATGAAGCTCGGGATGCGCCCTGTCGGGATGCCCCCTGGCGTGGTGCGCCCTGTCCTGGTGCGCCCTGTCGTGGTGCGCTGAGTGACCAACTGGCCGCCGATACCAAGGCCGATGAAGGCGGCGATCAGGACGGCGATGATGACGGTGACGGACCGGCTGCGGCTCGGTCGACTGGTCGGCGGCAGCGGAGCCCAGCCTGGTTGCGGAGCGGGGGCCCACGAGCGGTATCCCGGGGGCGGCGGTGGCTGCCAGCCGCCCGGTGCGCCGCCGGGGGGTCCATACGGCGGGGACCAGGCCGGACCGGTGTAGCCGGGACCACCGGAGTAGGCGGGATACGCGTCGGTGTTGGCGTATTGCAGTGACTGCGAATACCCGGACCCAGGGTGGCCGGGCGACCCCGGATCGCCCGTGTACGTGGTCGGGCCGGGATACGTCGGCGCGTCAGCAGCCCCTGGGCCACTCGAGTAGGGGGGCGCCCCAGACCCCGGGTAGGTGGGGGTTCCGCCGGATGTGCGAGCCCCGCCATAGATAGGCGAGCCGGAATAGCCGGCCGGGCTGGGATAGCCGGTGGGGCTGGGATAGCCGGTGGGGCTGGGATAGCCGTCCGAGCTGGGCGGCCCGGAATAGCCGGTCGAGCTGGGCGGGGGATAGGTCGGCGCGTCCAGTGCCGGTGGGCGGCCGGCGTAGGGGGGTGAGCCGGAACCCGGGTAGGTGGGAGAGCCGGCCGATGAGGTCGGTCCACGCTGGTACGGAGACGCGAACGGGCCTGGCGTCGAGGTCGTCGGTGGCCCAGGTGGCCGCGGCGTGGGGCTTGGGTCCGCCGGCGGGGAGCCTCCCGGGTACGGGTAGCTGAAGCGCGGGGAGGCCCACACGGGCGTAGGCGACGCGGCCGGTCCAGTCGTGGCCTGGCCGGCGCCCCGACGTGGCACCGGAGGTGCCGGGTCACGGCTGTCGTCGGCGCGCGGACGTCGAGGAGCGACCGGGCGCCTCGGTGCCGGCGGGGCCTGCTCTTCGTCGTGCTCGTTCATTGCGGCACTCCTACGCCGGCGCAACTGTCGTCCCAGTTAACCGCACACCGCTGGCAAACCTCTGAGGCAATCCTGTGAGCGAGCTAAGACTTGATCCCAACGCACCGCGGTGGCGGCGCGAGTCGACCGCTCACCCCCTAGGGTGCCCTCCGCAGGCCCGGTCTGGGGTCTCCGTCCGGCGGCTCCTCGAGGCGGGCCGCGGACGAGCGGGCCCGCATCCGATTGTTGCGCGGGTTGTGCTCCACCTCGGCCAGGTCCAGGGCTTCGAGAACCGGTGGGACATAGTTTCCGAACCGGCCACGGACGCCCTTCTTCAGGCCGTACCAGCCACCGACCGGATTGTCAGGTGACCGGCCCCATGCCTCCACCGTTCCCTCCGCCGCGGGCTTCTGCTCGTCCGCGTTGCCGAGCGGTACCCAGTCTCCGCGGGACTCGAGCATGTCGTGCAGGTCGGTGATGGCGCGGAGGTGGTACCGGAGCTCGGTCTTGCCGACGACCACGACCAACGCCGGAGGGTCTAGGTGGTTGGTGTGAAGTGGCCCGTTTGGGAGGGCGGGGGTCGAGATGGCGAGGCTTGTCAGGCGTTGACGTCGGGCTGGGGTGGGGCATTACGCGGGTGGGAGAAAAGGCGATGTCGCCGTTCGGAGTGTTACAGAGGTCTGATCGGCTTGTTCAAGGCCCGGTCAACGCTCGAATCTGGCCTTTACGGGGTCTTCTGCTGCATCCGTGGGTTCCCTGAGCAGCGGGAACGCCGCACAACGCAGCTGGGTGTTGGGGTTTCGCCCTTTCGTCCTCCCGCTCGGAGGGGCCGTCAAGGGGCGGCGGAGCCGAGGCCGGACACGTGTGGCCGGCCGACCCTT
>JALYXV010000079.1 GCA_030947025.1 Actinomycetota bacterium
TCTCCCATGTCGAGAACCAGTACCTCGCCGGGTTTGCCGATGGCGCCCGCTTGGATGACCAGTTGGACAGCTTCCTCGACGGTCATGAAGAATCGGGTGACCTCGGGGCTGGTTACTGTCACCGGGCCGCCTTTGGCGACCTGCGCTTGAAACGCACCGAGCACCGATCCACGACTGCCCAGCACGTTGCCGAAGCGAACGCTCAGGTACGCCCGCCTGTGATCCTGTGCATACCAGGATGTCAGGCGTTCGACGACGCGCTTGGAGTGGCCGAGCACGCTAATCGGGTCAGCGGCTTTATCCGTCGATATGTTGACGAATCGTGCGACGCCAAATTCTGCCGCTATCTGCAAAAGGTGGAGGCTGCCGAACACGTTGGTCTTGATTGCCTCGGAGGGATTCCTTTCGAGAAGGGTCAGGTGTTTGAGAGCGGCGGCATGGAACACGACCTCCGGTCGGCGGTCGCGGAACACCTGCTCCACTCGGTCTCGATCGCGGATGTCGACCAGGATCAGATCGGGGGAGTCCAGTAGGGCCTGACCCTCGATCGACAACTGGACACCGTGCAGGGCCGACTCATCACGGTCCAACATCATCAGCTCAGCCGGGTTGAAGCGATGGAGTTGTCGGCACAACTCCGAGCCAATGGACCCTCCAGCTCCGGTGACGAGTACACGGCGGCCGGCAAGGTAGCCGGCGATGGCGTCCAGGTCGGTCTCGATCCGGTGCCGGCCGAGGAGGTCGGCTTCATTGACTTCGCGAAGGTCGCTGAGAGCGACAGGCGAGCCAAAGAGCTCCTTCACCGGCGGAAGAACGAGAACCGTCAAGCCCAACGCCTCGCCGGCAGTCTTCATTTCTCGTATCAACCGGCCCTCAGCGCTTGGTATGGCGATCAACATGGTCGACGACCGGTACCTCTCGGCGGTCGTGGCGAGGCCCTGTCGGCTGCCGACGACGGGCACACCCATAATCCGGAGGTTGCGCTTGGCGGGATTGTCATCCAGGAGCGCGACGGGCAGGTAGCACCCGTCTGGGTCGCGACGCATCGCGGCGATCGCCTGGGCTGCGCCTTCGCCGGCACCGAAGATCACTACGCGTTCGGCCGCCTGATTGTCGGTGCGACGTCGGCTCTCCAAGAGCAGTCGCCAGGCGTAGCGTAAGGCGCCCATCCCCAAAACGGCTAGCACGCTGGCGATCACGACGGCGCCACGAGGCAGGACGACCGAGCCGAACAGCCAAGCGTTGAGTCCGAAGACAAGCACACCTGTCAGTAGCACCGAACGAACCATCCCCGCGACCTCTTCGAAGGTGCCGTATCGGGACCGCCCCATGTACAGCCCATCGAGCAGCCCTGCGACCAGCTGGCACAGCATGGCCAAAGGAGTCAATAGGATGAATCCGACTATTGGCGCGTGCGAGAGATGGAAGTCGTATCGGAGGGCAGTGGCGGCGACGAGTGCCGCCGCCCACACGAGACTGTCAAGTGAAGCTTGTACCGCTGAGACATGGCGCACCAGATACCGCATGGCGTGTTGTGGGAACCGATTGACTCGCACGCCGCTCATGTCGCCGTCGAGGTCTGGCGAGCCTGCAGGTCGGCGCGGCAGGCCCGCATCCGTCTGCGGATACTCCGAACGATGTTCGGTGCTGAAAATGCGCGCGTCAAGGTAGGCCTGGCGTCGTTCTCGTGCGAAGTGTGCCTAAGGGCGGTCAGACTGCCCCGGGGACTCCGGTCCTGGGAAATGCCGCTTTCACCCCAACTCGTATCAAACTGCGCCGAGGAACACCGGTGCGGTCGCACCTGACCAGGCACACTAGTCGGGCCGCGTGGCTCGCCGACAGCGCCGGGTTCGTACTCACCGGGTGGATAGCAGTCGACGTCCTTGGCGTAGGTCGCAGAAATCGCCGTCGTGGCAGTGCCTGTCTGGTCTCTTTCGGCCCAAGCACGCGGTCAAGTCAGCAGTGTGGGTCCCGTTCATTGACGTCGCCTACACCGCAATAAGCAGCCCAGCCTGAGGTAGCGAGGCTACGACCTCCAGGCACCTTCGCCGCCTGCGGCCTCACCTAACGGGGCGGGGCCGGATCCCGTACCGGGTGGCTACATCGGGCCGGCCGCCGGTGGGACCTTCAGCCCGATGCCCACCCTTCTGCTGCCTTGGGTGGGTCCCTGCCGGTTGCGTCGCGAGCAATTGCATCGAAGCTCACTGACGTCACAAGAAGCGCTATGGATGCAACGGCTGCTGACGTCTGTCCGACCGCCATGACAACGCCGAGGCTGCGGTCCAGGCGAAGGGTCACGGCAGCGAGATCAAGGTATGTTCTATGAGCCAGTCCGGCACCGTCGCAACCCGTAACTTGCCAGAGAACCAGGGTGATGACTGCATCGTCGTCATGAGAAGGCCGCGGTTCCTGCCTGTGGACCCGTAACACCCCCCGCCGCTCGTTAGGATTTGAGGTCGTGGCTGCCTTCGCCGTGCCCGTGCGTTGCGGTGCTATTGTTGTGTGCTGCGAGTCGTCGCTCGATGCGGACCAGCTCGTTGCCGAAGACCACGAACCTCTCGGATAGCTCGTCGACGAGCCACTGGAACCGATCGTCGACCGCCGACATGATGGCGTCGTGATCGGGAGCCGCTTCTCGCCGCTGCATCCCCTGGATCAGATCGGCCTCGATGACCATCTGGCGCCACAGGTCCGCCAGGTCGCGGCGGTTGGTGTCGTGCTGCTGCCGCATCGCTGCGCTCGCCGCCTTGGCGATGCGGTTGGGCAATCCGTCGATGGCGGCCCCCAACTCAAGCAGGAGCGGGCGCAGGTCGCGAGTAGCGTCTTCACGAGGAGAGCTTGCCCGCACCGGCAGAGCGACCGGGGCTTCAGTCGGGGCGGCGTGCGACCGACCTCCGTTGGTTGACATTAGCTCGGCGGTTGTCCGCTGTCCAACGTCACTCCTGGGACGACGGAGGGTAACCGCTTGGGGGCCAGCGTCCCAGACGGCCCGGCATCCCGGAAACCTGCCCTGGCAGACGACGCGGCATTGGGGGCATGAGCACGACTCGACGCCCGCGACCATCGAATGATCGCACCCCGGCCGAATCTGGGGACCAAACGCCTGGCACCATCCCATCAGCGCGATGGTACTCGGGCGACGGTCGCTGGCCACTTCGTGCGCAGCACCCTGGCGACCACCGGATCACTCGGGCCGTCGCTCCGGAGCGCCGAACGGCAATGGGTTCCGCACGAATGTCGCAGAACAGACCGCCCGAACTGGCGATCCGCCGCGCCCTACTCCGCGATCTGTCGCGAGCTGAAACCGTACCGCCGTTCCGCGACCATTTTGTGACATCGCCGCGGATCAATACGGATTCATTTCGGCTTGTGATGGTGTCGGCCGCCGAGGTTGGGGACGGTGTCCAAGTACTGCGGACATTGGACATGCTGTGCGGAACTACGGTTGCAGCGTGAGCCGCTCGGAGCGGAGATCGAGCGGGTCGATCACTGCGGGCTGGTCGAATGCACAGTCGAACGGCTCGCCGTGGCGGTGGGTACTGCCCAGAGCACTTTGGAGGAGCCCGGGCCGCCGCCGATGTCGTCGGCATCGCCGGCTGCCTCATCCAACTGCAGTCGATCGATGGCTCCTATCTCGCTCCTGGCCGAGATCCGTGACTCCCACAATGACGTCAACCGCGTCCGTGAGCGACGGCGCTTCTATCCAGGGCTCAGGGTCACTGGCGATGCTGGCGTACTCACCGGTCCGGACGCGCACCGCCGGGATACCGGCTGCGTGGGCGCCGGCAATGTCGTGGCGGTCGCTAACGAACACCGCACGCCGGGGAGACGCCGAGCCGTTCGAGTGCGAGCAGAAATGGAGCTGGATGCGGCTTGCGGTGGTCACGTCCGAGTTCGTCGGAAAGATGACCGCATCGAAGGCCGTTGCCAAGCCGAGGGCCTGGAGTTTCGCCGCTTGCACCCGTGGCTCGCCGTCTGTCACCACGGCGAGGCGCCCCCGTCGCCCGATATCGCCAGGGCCTCGCGAACGCCCTGGTAGGGATTTAGCGCCGCGGCCCGGTAGGAGAAGAAGGTCGCCACCAACGGGACACCGGGACTGGGACTCCGATCGCATCCAGGGCACGATCGATGATCCGTCCCCGGTCCGAGCCCTCTAACGCCACTTCCACGAGCGCATTCTTGAAGGCGGTGGGATCGACGCCCCAGATGAAAGCTTTCTCGGAGACGGCGGACCAAGCGCCCGCGAGCCCCCCTGTTGCGGATACAACGTGTCGTCCAGGTCGAACAGGACCGCGGTGACGACCTCGTTACCCATCACTTTTGGCGACGGGGCGCCGGGGTTGTCGAGGCGGCCGACGGCCGGCTCGTTGTCGTGGCACAGCGGTTTGTCGTCGCGGCAGGAAGCGTTGTGGACGTTACGGCCTGCCGCGATCGAGGCACTGCGGGTATAGTTGTGGGCGCAACCGCAAGGGAGGTCGACGTGGAAGGGTCCACGGGAAAGGTGGCGATTGAAGGCGCACGGCCGATGACCGGCGGGGTTACCGTCGACACCTGGGCCGGCGCGGGCGGTCCTGCGTTGCCCGGGTGGCCGCCGCGGATCAGCACGCCTTGGCTCCTGAACAACAAGTTTGCGCCGGCGGAAATCCCAACGATCGTCAAGGCAACGGCAACGAGGTGAATCACGAGGTTGCTCGGCTGCCATTCGTCGAGAATCCGTTTGCCGCTGCGGCGACGCCGCGGGTTCTGAGTCGGCGGTGACGCGGGCGGCTCGTCGGCGTGCGCCCTGAAGTCCTCGGCGGGTTCGCTGTCGTGTTCGTCGTGCCCGGCCGTATGGGGCCAGGTGAGGACCACCGACATCCCCTCAGGCGGGCCGGGTTCTGGCTCGGTGTGGGGTCGGGTTTCGGGCTCGCCGGAAACTGGGGGTGTCGGGCTCGCCCGGGTTGTCGTTGTCGGCCCTGCTAGAGCGGGGTCGTCGAACTGGCTAGCATCGTCGGTCTCCGACGGGGTTAGCTCCTCCAGCATGGCGTCGGCTTCGGGGGCCACGGGCACCTGTGGAAGGCGTGGCTCAAGCCCCCCCGGCATCGACAGCCGCCCGGGGTCGCAGTAAGCGGGCTCGTCGGCGGTGGCGTCCTCAGCGGTAGGCTCGTCGGGGGTGACCCCCTCGGCCCAGCGCTCGCCACCAGCCGTGCGCTCGAAGGCGGCAGCGGGCTCGGAGGTGGCACGTTCTTCGGCCCAGGGTTCATAGGCGGCGCTCGGCTCGTAGCCTGTCGACCCGTAGACGGTGGTCGGCTCATAGCCGGTCGGCTCGTAGGCAGCTGTCCGCTCATTGACGGCCGCTTCGGTGTTGACGGCCAGAGTCGGGTCGATGCCAGTCGTGCGGCTATCGTCGGGGATAGCTCCGCTGGGTCGGGCGCGGTCGTCGGAGGGTGGGAAATCGAGTGCGCTGCTGAGAAGCGGGTCACCGTCGGGCAGGTCATGGCTCGGCAGTCCGGCTAGGCACCAATCGGACAGCCACTGCAGGCTGAACGCCAGTTCGTGGCGGTCACGAGCAACCCTGTCGAACAGGTCGCGGTCGGGCTCATCCATATGCCGCAGTTAGCCTAGCCCGAACTTACGGACTTGCTGACGAGGGACCCCCCTGCTGAGCAGGGGGTTCTCGTCTTTTGGCGCATTGGTTTCTGTCTACTTGTTCGGGGTTTGGGTGGTCATGTGGCGAGGGTGATGGGGATGGCGGCACCGATGAGCTCGAACGCGTTGCGTTGCGTCGGGGTGGGAGGGCGCGCTTGTCGATGCGATGCCCCCCAGCGAAGACGATGGTGTCGCGGGTCATGGTGGCGAGACGTCCCAGGAGGCTGGCGAAGTGTGGGCTGCTTCGCCGTCGGCGGTGTGGGTGGCTGGATGCCATGGCCTTGGCGACGGCGGGGGCGACGGGGTCGGGGCGCGCTGGGGGTGTCTCGTCGGTGTGGCACAGCGGCGCCCATGCCCGGCGGAGATGCCAGACGAGGGAGGCGCCGAGCATGCAGATCAGCACATGGGCCCGGACGCGGTTCTCGAGGTGGTGGTAAATGGGCCGTAGGTCCAAGTCGATCGCCGTGAGTGACCAGAAGTCGGTCTCAACGTTGGCCAGTTCCTTGTAGGCATCGACGACCGCGGGGGCGGCTGTTGAGACGCTGGCTGGTCACGTTGGTGCGAATCACGTAGATGCCCTCCAGGGCGGCCTCGGCTGCGATCTGGTCGGCTTTGCGGGAGAATCGAAGGTTCGTCTGAGATGTCGAGGGCGAATGCCTGGCCATCTTGTAACGGTTCACGGCCCGCCCGCGCGTACCCCGACCTTGTCGGAGCCCACCAGGCGGCCCGGGTCGACTGCGGCCGCGATGGGGGGCCAGGAGTTTCTCGGTGGCGGCCAGCAGCTCGTATCGTTTACTGGAACGCTCTGCGGCCAGGGCGGGTTTGCGGCACTCCACGAGGCGCTCGCCGGGGTAGTCGGGATGGGACCTCTCGGCCAGGTTGACCTCATCGAACAGGGACAGTTCCAACACTGCGGCGTCGGCCAGGGCTTTGATGGCCGGGGCTCGGAGCGAGGTGATCCAGCTTATGCCGCTCAGGTTTTTGAGGGCGTCGATGCGCGCCGAGGTGACCATGCCCCGATCGCCCACCATCACCACCTCTTTCAAGTTGAACTTGGTGCGGACCTTGTCGACCGCCGCGATGAACGCAGTCGGATCGGCGGTGTTAAGGGGAACACCTCGACCGACACCGGGCAGCCGCGATCGTCGGTCAAAAGTCCGTACTCGATCTGGGCTTTCCCCCTTTGCGGTCCCGGGAGTAAACCCGCGCCGCCAGGGGCAGCAGTGGCCCTCCATCCACGACGACGACCAGGTCGTAGTACACCAGCGACCCTGAGCTGAGGTGCTTGCGGGCCAGGGCCGCTTCGATCTTGCCATGGCGGCGATGAGCCAGTCCATGGCCGCGTACACCTCGTCGGTCGACGCCTGATCTACACCCAGGTCGGCGGCCAAGGTGGTGTCGGACCACCAGCGGGCGCTGGCCAGCTTGGAGGCCGGAGCGCACACCCGGGCGATGATCAACGCCAACGCCAAGTCACGCTCGGTACCAGGCGGGCCGAGCACCCCCAAGGCCTTGGCCTGGGCCCACACCGCGGCGACATGACCATGGGGTCGGGACCGGGCGACGTCGAACGCGGCATCAGCGGCGACAGGTCGGTTCCGGCCAGCACCGAGCGCAGCGCGTCAATCGCCTCGGCCGGCAGCGGCGTGAGGTTGGCCAGGGTATCGTGGCGACCTTGCCGTCCTCGCGATAGGAGCGGCTCCGGGTGCTCACATACTCCAGGTCTTTGTACTTGCGTACAACCTTCGTCACGCGCATAGCGCCAGAGCGTTTGGGCATACCGGTATTCAACATCGCAACGCTCACCGAAGGGTGGTATTTGAGGCTACACCGACTGGACCTTACGGTCCGTTTCACCACTGGCACAAGGCGAAGTCAGCCGAAAGGCCACTTAAGTTCGGCGTGGGGATAATCCAGCTCGACGGGGCTCTGGACGAGTCCCTCGAGGACGGCCGCCTCGTCCGTGCACGCGACCAGCACCGAGACGTACGGGCAAAAAGCCGCTGTCGGTCGTGACCAAGTGTGAACGCGCTGAAGCTTCCTGCATGGCAGACGCCGACAGTATGAAATGCCGGACAAAGATAGAAGGAATGAACACCGATGCCGATAATGGTCACGACCCTTTGAAACCCCGCCCCGACGAGTGCGCACAGCACGCCGCCGGCGACAGCCGAGAGCACCGAAGGAGCTCGATCAACTCGACGTGAGGTACGGGCCGGAGGCCGCAAAACGCCTGCCCCGTCGCCTAATCGATGCTGTTCAGGCGATTGAGGAACCGCCCGCTGACCGGTAACGAGAACAGACCGCCGAGCACCACCGCCGACCCGAGCCTGCTTATGGTGCTGACGGGGGCGGTCACGCTCGATCTATCGACGGCGCGGCGGGATTGTGACAAAATAATGTTGCCAAAATTCCCCAAAACGCCGCTGTTCAACTCGAGACGTCGCCAGCGGCCGAACCAAACTGGGCAACTCTGTACATGAAGCAGAGCCCGGGGATGATCGACCGACACCGGCCGGACTGATATGCTCTCAGGGTGACGGAACGCCGCCCTTCGTTACCAGACGCAATGAGAGTGTAGCATGGCCACGGAGATATCACGTGGCGTCATCCATTCCTTCGCCGCCTACCACCGGGGATCCAGGGCCGGAACACGGCTAGCCCGGCTGGCACAGTAGTGTATGAGGGTCAAGTGAACGCGCTGAGGGGAGCCGGCCAGCCTTGCATGAACTGCAGCCTGAGGATATTGAGAACCAGGTATTTCCCACGGCGATTCGGGGCTACGATCGTGAAAAGGTTGACGGGTATCTGCGGGTTGTCGCCGCCTACTACCGCGAAGCGATACGGGCCGCTCAAGTGGAATCTCAGTCTATCGGATCGCCATCGAAACCCTTCGAGGCGCTCGGCAACCAGGTAGCGGCCATTCTAGGGACTGCGTCTGCCGCTGCTGAGGACCTTCGTATGGAGGCCAATCGCGATGCACAGCGAATCCGCGCCGTTGCCGCCGCGGAAGCGGCAGAAATGACGCAAGCTGCCACAAATCAACACCTCATGGCACAGCAGATGAAGGCGCAGGCGCAAAAGGAGGCCGAAGCCCTGCGTGCCGAGGTCAGCGAGGAGACCTCGGGAATGCAGCGCGAGGCGCGGGAACGGATCGCGGCGATCGAGTCCGATGCTCGCGATCGGATTGCCAGGATGGAAGAGGCGGCGCGATTGCGAGTCGACGCCTTTCTCGAGGAGGGACAGCGCCGCCAAGAGATGCTCCGAGAGGCCGAGATGGTGTCGGCCGCCAACCTCCGAAAGATTGAGTCGACCCTCCAGAGGGCGAGAGCGGCGCTAACGGCGAACACGCCGACTTCGTCGGCACGAACCGATCTGTCGGGCGACAATGACGCGATGCCGCCGTCAATTCATAGAGTGGGGCCATATCGCCGTGAGCGGATCGCCAATTCTGGGACCGACGACGATTCCGACAGCCGGTCCTGGCACCGCGATGACCGAGCCGCAAACCCCCCGCGGGCCGAAAAGGCCGGCGTCATCGATGTTTCTGCACGGTCCGTCAGAGCTTCCGACCGATGGGGCGGCCCGCTCAGGGAAGGCTGAGGTCGTAAGCCTGAGATGGACGAACATGGGAAGTCACGGCCCTGTATTCTCTGCGAAGCTGCCGAACAATACCGGCGGACCGGTGGCGGAGGTGGTGGAGGGAAGGGGGCTGGCCGAGGGGAACACGGCGCCAACAGAGACGGCAGCGACCCACCCGCAGCTCCGGCAGTCGCAGTCGCCGGGGTGGTGGTGTTTTGAGGACCGAGCACGCCAAGCAACGGCGACCGGACACACCAGGCGAGGCAGGCCACGCAGCTCCTCGCAGGGCCATGACACGAGACCCGGCCCGTCAAACCGGCGGCAAGGACCGCCCCTTCCGCCCTTGGGTCCCACCGCCGCCGGCCCGGCGACAACCGCGCTCTGCTGTTCGTCGCTCACCGCCGGCGAGGCCACCTTGGCGGGTTCAGGGATCAGGAGTTCTTCGACCCCGCAGGCCAGGACGGCACAGATGACGTCGAGGTCCTCGACCTTGATGCTGGCCGGGTGTCCCGACGACAGGCCCGACATCCTCCCGGCGCTGACGACCAGGCCACGCTCCGCGAGGAGTCGTTGGCATTCGCTGGCCTTCCAGATCCCCCGATTGGCGGCCGCCAGTCGCAGGTTCCACCTCACGGCGCCAGCCCCTTCAGTCGGCCAGCAGCACGTTGCTGGCCGGCCGTCCAGGCGTCTTCGATATGGGTGCGGTGCACGTGGATGTAGCCCAGGGTCGTGGCGATCCACGCATGCCCGAGGGCTCTTGGATAGCGACCAGGTCCATGCCGTTGAGATACAGCTGGCGGGCGGAGAAGTGTCGAAGCACAGGAGGCGTGACCCGATCCGACCACTCCGGCAGGTACTTGGCGACGGAGGCACACCTTCAGGGATACTGAAGATCGATCACATGGCTGCACCAACCCCTACAGGCACAAAGACAGGCAGGTCCAGCCCAAAACGGCGTCCTCCTACCCCTCAACAGGGCAACGAACACCAGGGCCATTTCGTACTCGGTCCAAGCGGGGGGTGGGCGTCGACGAAGCCTTGGCCTGGTTGGCGCTGGCTTCGGTCCATGGTCGAACCAAGGCCGATCTTCACCGATGCCGGTCCCTACCCCGCTGACCCGTGTCCCGGCAAGCCGAGGTCGAACCCATGGTGAGGGGCCGACGAACGGGTAGCAGCCAAGAGGACGCTATCTGGTCGTTCACCTCAGCCGGACGGGCACCTTCCGTCCGGTCGTTCCCGGCCGCCGGGCCCGCTTCCTATTGTGTTCATGTCCGGTGCGGCGCCGCTCTGCCGATCCGCACCCGGCACCCCTCCGCACCGGCCGCCGCCGGGGACGAGGGGGTTTCCCGCTCTGAGACCGCCAGCAGCGGCAACCGTCGCGGGACCATAGTTTTCTGCAACCGATATCCTCTCCCATCGTGGAGGACATAGATGTGATCGAGGCGTTCGTCAACGGCGGTTCCCGAAACGCTTTCGGCCCGCTGATCCATGTCGAGCGGGACGT
>JALYXV010000080.1 GCA_030947025.1 Actinomycetota bacterium
GGCGGTGTAGAGCTGGGTGATGCCGCCCGACAGAAGCCGGCGCTCGGCCTGGGCGAAGCCGGCCGCGGTCAGCTGGGCCAGCACCGTGGGCGCGGGCGGGAGGTAGGCCAGCGAACGGGGCAGGTACCGGTAGGCGGTCTTATCGGAAAGGAGGCCTCCGATGAACGGGGCGACGTGGCCGAAGTACACCGCATGGCCGGCCCGCAGCACCGCCTGCTCCGGTTGGGCCACGTCGAGCAGGGCGATGCGGCCGCCGGGACGGACGATCCGGGCCAGCTCGGCGAACACGGGCGGGAGCTCGACGAAGTTGCGCAGGCCGAACCCACTCACCACACCGCCGACCGACTGGTCGGGGAGGGGCAGGGCCAGGGCGTCACCTTGGACCAGCGGGCTTGGCGTGCGGGCGTGGGCCAGCATGCCGAACGACAGGTCGACGCCGACCGCTCGATAGCCGGCGCGCACCAGGTCGCGGCACAGGTCGCCGGTTCCGCACGCCAGGTCCACCACGACCGAGCCCGGGACCAGCGACAGCGACCGGACCGTGGCCCGGCGCCAGCCGCGGTCCATTCCGAAGGTCATGACCCGGTTGACGAAGTCGTAGCGCGGGGCGATGGTGTCGAACAACGCCCGGACCGCGGCCACCTTGGCCGCACCCTGGGGCAGCGGTTGGTCCGCCGCGGGCAGACCGGAGGGCCGGCTGGTGGGTCGGGCCGACACTAGGTCCGCTCCGCGGCTGCGGTGACCAGTTGGCGCTGGCCGTCTGTGCCGACCGGCTCGATGTGCTCCAGGGCCACCGGCGCGATCAGCGCTACTTGAACCAGATGCGTTGGTACTCGCGGCTCTGGGGGTGAACCAGCAAGGCGACCAGGGCGATCTCGAACATCAAGGAGATGAGGTTGGTGGCCAGGGGGTTGTGGAGGAAGATCAGCCGGAGGACGAACGGCAGGACCGCCATGGCGATGCCCAGGCCATAGCCCCACTTCTTCTCGTTGGCGATCCCGTAGCCGGCCCCGACCTGCCCGGCGATGATGGCCAGCGCCAGCGGGTTGGTAAGCCCTCCCGCCAGGAGGGCGAAGGCTGCGTTGACGTACAGCAGGATGACCGCGATCAGGAGGGTCTGGGGCTGGGTGGTGTCTATCCACCGGTTGGCGGGCATGCACTCAGTTTGGCACTCGCGACCGCGGTAGCGGGCGCAAGACGACGGCGCCGGCCACGGTGCGGTTCGGGGTGCCGTCCATGGTGCCGGCCAGTTGGCCGCAGGCGGCCGCGATGTCGGTGCCCCGGTTGCGCCGGACGGTGGCGTTGACGCCCTCGGCCACCAGTTGATCCCGGAAAGCTCGGACGTACCGGGCCGGGGTACCCCGGGTTGGGTAGCAAGGGGTGGGGTTGAGGGGGATGAGATTGACGTGGGCACCAAGGGGGCGAACCAGCGCGGCCAGCTCCTCGGCATCGCTGGGCCGGTCGTTGACGCCGTCGATGAGGGCCCACTCGAACGACAGGCGACGTCCCTTCATGGCCCGGTACTCGTGGCAGGCCGCGATCAGGGCGGCGAGCGGCCAGCGGCGGCCGATGGGAACCAGCTGGTTGCGCAGCCGGTCGTTGGCCGCATGCAACGACACCGCCAGGTTGACCGGCAGTGACTCCTTGGCCAGCCGCCGGATGCCCGGGACCAGGCCGACGGTCGAGACGGTGATGTGGCGGGCCGAGAACCCGAGGTCGCAGTGCAGCCGCTCCACCGCTCCCCACATCGGCCCGTAGTTGGCGAGCGGCTCGCCCATGCCCATGAACACCACATTGGCGACTCGGCGGGGCCGGGCCTCGCCGATGGCAGCCACCACCTGCTCCACGATCTCGCCCGCGGTCAGATGCCGGCGGAAACCGGCCTGCCCGGTGGCGCAGAAGCTGCACGCCATGGCGCAGCCCGCCTGCGTCGAGACACACACCGTCGACCGGTCGGGGTAGTGCATGAGGACGGTCTCGATGACCGCGCCGTCGCCCAGCCTCCAGCCCCATTTGACCGTCTGCCCGCCGTCGGCGACCGAGCGGGCCGCGGCGGTCAGCGCGGGCTGGAGCGCCGGGCTGGTGGCCAGGCGGTGGCGGAGGGGGAGTGGGAGGTCGGTCAGCTCGCCGACGGGCAGGGCGCGCCGGTAGAGGCCGTCCCAGACCTGGCGGACCCGGTAGTCGGGTTCACCCCTCAGCAGCTCGGCCAACTGGTCGCGGGAGAGGTCGTAGGGGCCGGGCACGGGTGGCCAGCCTACGAGTCGGGCTCGCCCTCCCGGTCGGGGGCGGTCGCCGCCGGGCCCGATGAAGCGGGCACCGAGGCCACGTCGCCCACATAGGCCCGGTCGATGTGGTCGATATCGAAGCCCAGGTCGATGTACAGTTTGACTGCGGGCCGGTTGGCCGCGTCCACGTACAGCATCCCCACCTTGAGCCCCGCCGTGGCCAGGTGATCCAGGCCGGCCAGGGTGAGACGGCGGCCCAGGCGCCGGCCCTGGAAGTCGGGATCCACGGCCAACACGTAGATTTCGCCCAACGGGGGATCGTCGTCGGCATGCACTCTCGTCCAGCAGAAGCCGGCCAGCCGGGTCTGCCCGTCGACCGCTTCCTCATGGAGCAGAAAGCCGTTGGGGTCGAACCACGGTTCCGCCTGACGGGCCTTGAAGGTCGCCAGTTCCCATCCCCCTTGTTCGGGATGCCAGTCGAACGCCCGGTTGTTGACGGCCAGCCACGCCTCGTCGTCGACACCGGGCCGGAACGCCCTCGTCACCAGCTGGTAGGCCTCGGCCACCGGAAGGGAGCGGCGCATCTGGTACAGGTCCCGACCCTTGGCCAGCCCGTTCCGGGCCGCGATCTGGTCGTTCTCGGGTCGGGGTTTGTTGACCCACACGTGGACATGCCCACCGCCTTCGGCGGCAACGGTCGCCAGCGCGACGGACACCAGGTCGGTGCCGATCGTGTTGCCCGGTACTCGGTGGTGGGGGTCGATCACGTACTCCAACGCCCAGCTGGTGGGGCCCCGGCTCACCTGGGCGTAGCCGACCGGGTGGTCGTGGCCCGGTTCGACCGCGATGAGCCCGGCGAAGCCCTGGCGGCCGCCTTGCACCAGGTCGAGCCACTGGTGCTCGCCTAGGGGACTGTGCCCATCGGCCTGGGCCGCCAGGTCGAGCAGTTGCTGCACCGCCGCGATGTCGTCGGCATCCATTTCCCGCCGCACCTCGACCTGATGCACCGACGCAGGCTATCGCCCCACCTCCCAGCCGGCCCGCTACCGCCGCGCGCCCATTTGTTGGGCTTGTCGGGCTTGTTGGGAAACCGTGGCAGTTTTTGGGTGTGTGGGCCCCTCCAGCTGACGCGGAATGCGGGGTTCGTCCTACCCTGGCCGGAAATGACAGGGCCCAGGACAGCCAAGGGGCGAACCCGGGAAACCGCGGCCCGGCTGGCGGTGGAATATCCGGGTTCGGCCAAGGACCTGTGTGCCCTCGAGCACGAAAACCCGTTCCAACTGCTGATCGCCACCATCCTCTCGGCCCAGTCGACCGACGCCCGGGTCAACATGGTCACCCCGGCGCTGTTCGCTCGCTATCCGAAGCCCGAGGACCTGGCGGCCGCCGACCCGGCGGACGTGGAGAAGCTGGTGGCCTCGACGGGATTCTTCCGCGCCAAGACCCGCAGCCTGATCGGGATGGCGACCGCCCTGGTGGATCGCTACGGCGGCGAGGCCCCTGTTGCCATCGAGGACCTGACGACCCTGCCCGGTGTGGGCCGCAAGACCGCCAACGTGATCCGCAGCGTCGACTTCGGCGCCCCCGGGCTACCGGTCGACACCCACGTCCTACGGCTGTCCCGACTGCTCCTCCTGACCACCAACAAGGACCCGGAGAAGGTCGAAGCCGACCTGACCGCCATGCTGCCGGCGCGGGAGTGGGGCGCCCTCAGCCTGCGGATGATCCTGCACGGGCGGCGGGTGTGCATCGCCCGGCGACCCCAGTGTGAGGAGTGCGTGCTGGCCGATTTCTGCCCCTCGTCGCGGGTCCCAACTGTGCCCGCGGCCTCTCGCGCCGGACCGGCAGTTGGACCAAACGGACAAGGGTAGATAACAATCGCGCCTATTGCTCATAAGAACCAGCTAAAAGTTGTCATCAAAGGAGGCGGAGCAAAATCAGAGGATGTATCTTTCGTCCTTGAGGAGACAGGTCCCGCCACCTGCTCCCACGAGCGGTTCCGGGATCCGCCGCCCGGACCGCTCCCGTCGACGGCGCCCGCCAAGCG
>JALYXV010000108.1 GCA_030947025.1 Actinomycetota bacterium
AAGAGCCGTGGGTTCAGCCGATCTGAAGGTGTGGTGGTCCGAACCCAAAGGTTGGATCGTTCCAATTGGCTGTTCATTCCCTGGGTTCAGGGCAACCGCGGCGGGGAACGTCTTAACGACTTACGACCGAAACGACTGAACTCCCATGTGATTTGTGGTGCCGGCAAGGAGGGTGTCGCAGTGTGCCATCTGGAGCCGCTGTACGTTGGAGAGACCGTCGGGACGGGGGCGGGGTCGCCGCCGGGGAACTGTTGGTAGTCGCTCAGTCGCCGACGAATCGAATGGTGAAGGCGCTGTTGTCCCTGCAGATCTCAGCCATGACCCGCAGACGGCCTAGTCCGCGGAGTTCGGGGCCGGCCTTTGCCCGTGCCGTCAACTGGTTCAGGTCGGCCAAGAGGCCGGGCATGTCGGCTGAGGCCAATGTCACGCAGGCGTAAGGGTCGATCATCGACCACACACTGAAAGATCGATCGCGTGCGTCGTCGACCAGCCGGTCGAAATCGCCGGCGGCATCAAACAGGCCGTTGGCGGGGTCGGGTAGGCGGTGGACCTCCATCCGTAATCGTCAACCAACACGACCCTTATACCCACCCGGCAATCTTCGTCGATTGACCATGCGTTCGCGACGTCCCGTTGCCCGAGGTTTTGGGGTGAGGTGTCCCGCACCAACCTCTCGGGCCGCGTCGCCGCCTGAGACCCCGGCCCACCCAAGTCACCTTGGCTGGCAGCGGTGAAAAGCCGAGAGGCGCGAGTAAGAGGGAAGGGGGGGGCATGGAGGCACGGCCGGGGAATATCGGGATTCTCGCCGCTGCGGTGGGCCCCCCTTCCCTCTGTTTCCAGTATTGGTCTGTGGATCGATCTGGCAGGGACGGCGTCAAGGGCCGGTCGCACCGGGGCCGTCGTGGCTTCAGCTCGGTTGGTTGCTCCCTTGACCCCTTGACCCCGACCCGGTGGTGGGCAGGGAATGACCGGCTTCGTGGTGCCTGCGTGTGCGCCGGGGTTCAGGCTCGGGCCCGCCACAGTTCGGCGGGGCGACCGCGGTCTTGGCGGCTGGCGCGGTCGACGCGGCCGGCAGCGGACAGCGAGCCGAGAGCGGCGTCGATGTCGCGGCTGCGGCGGTTACGCCCGAACAGATCGCGGATGTCGGTGCGGGTGAGCCCGGCGGGTTCGTCGCGCAACGCCCGCCAGATCTCGTCGGCTATCGGGTCGCCGAGGGAGTCGCCGAAGACCCACTCGGCGGAGGCCTGGGCGTGGGCCCATAGGGCCAGGGCGGCGTCGATGTGGGCGACGCCGATGTGTTCGGCGCGGTCCAAGAGGGCGTAGATGAGCGCCAGGCGCACGACGTGGGCTTCGGCGCGTGCGGTCACCGCGCCGAGCAGCCCGGGCCCGGCGGCGCTGAGCTCGGGGTAGATGGCCCACCACCGGCGGCGGGCTTGGTCGTCGAGGCGGAAACGCCGCGTCGAGCGGCCGTGGTCGAGGGCGGCTCGTAGCCGGGCGAGCAGCGGGTCCCAGTGGAGAGCGTCGATGCTGCCGCCTTCGGGTAGCAGCTTGGAGCGGCGCACCGCGAAAAGCATGAACCGGTTCAAGAAGCCGTTGGCCAACTCGGTGGCGGTGGTCCAGCGCAGCAGCTCGTCGCGGGTGATGTGGCCGACGATGGAGATGTGGGCACCGGTGGCAATAGCGGGGCTGTTCTTGGTCAGGGCTTGGAGGACCTTGTGGTCCCAGGCGTTGCGCACCACCGGGGAGAGGGTGTTGCCCTCGCGGGCGGTCGACTTGAGCACCGACGCGAACTCGCTCTCGAGGACCAGCAGCCGCTTGTCGGCGGTCTCGTCTTTACCTTCGACGCTGTCGCGGACCCTCCAGATCAGACCCTCACCCGAAGACAGGCCCGAGACGACCCGGCTGGTCGACCATGCGGGGTCGACCTGGGCGAAGATGCGGGCCACGTGGTCCCACGATGAGCCTTTGCGGGCTTTGGCCGACGAGCCGACCAGCACGACGAACTCATTCGCCCCGTGGTGGGTCGCTTCGACCGCGTAGTGGGGGCCGGTGCCGATGCAGGAGCCGAAAGCGACGAGGAACTGGGCCAGGATCGCCACCGGGTCGGACTCGCTGTGGGGTTCGATCATGGTGGCCACCTCGCCGGCCAGGCCGTGGAACGCGGCGGATGAGACCGGGTCGGGCCATTCTTGGCCCTCGGGGCGTAGGAGCAACACGTTGGGCGGGAGCGGGCCGTCGGATGTCAAGACGCCTCCTTGTTGTCGAGGCGGCCCGGCTGTTGGTCGGACACCACCAGTGGATCCGCGATCGCCGTTGCCGGTGTGTTCCTTCGGCGGTCACTGGTCATTGGCGTGGTTCCTCGATTTGGCAGGTCAGGAGTTGGCGGGCGGCGTCGGCGTAGCGGATGGCTGTCTTGTCGTCGATGCCGAACACGGCGGCGAGGTGTAGCGGGTCGGGCCCATGGGTGAGGGCCTCGTCGAGTTGGCGGTCGACGCGCAGGGCCTCCAGGGTCGCGGTCAGCCCACGGACGGCGTCGGTGACCCAGAGGCGGCCGGCCGGCCCGTGACCCAGAGCGGTTTGTTGGGTCACCAGGACGTGAGGGTTGGCGGTGGCCGGCCAGCGAGCCGAGCGATAGTTGAGCCAATTGAGCAGGCAGCGTCGGGTCAGGTCGTCGAGGGGCCGGGCGTGGCCGGCGACGACCAGGCGACGGTTGCCGAGGTCGACGTCGTCGAGCAGGAGGTGGCGGATCGCGGTGGGCCGGGCCGCGTGCACCGCCGCCAGGGCGACGATGAGCCGCACTGCCGGGGTGGTGGCCACGTCGACGGCTTGGGCGACTTCGCCCGCCGACAGGGACAAGATGACCGAGCCCGGTTGGCGGCCGACGTGGATGCGCAAGGTCGGGTTCCCGAAAATGGTGCCCGTCTTCTTGGCGTGGCGGAACAGTGACCGCAGCGCCACGACGCGGCTCTCGCGTTGCTTGCCGTGGACGGCGTCACAAGCGGCGACGATCTCCTTGCGGGTGACCTCGCGTAGATGGCCATGGACCCCGGACCATTCGATGAGCGTTGGGCGCAGCGCCGCGAAGTAGTTCCACAACGTTGATCGGCTGCGAGGTTCGCAGCGAGGACCTCCGTGGCGCAGGGCCCGAGCCCACGCCTCGACGTCGGCGCCGATGCCCGGGGCGACACCGTCGAGTTTGCGTTCCAGCCAGATATCGAACGCGGACCGCCGGTCATCTTCGAACAGCCCAAGGTGCTCGATGATCTCCACGGTGCGCCCCACGCTGAGGCCATGGGCCCGCAGCGCCGGGAACATCTCGGAGTGGCGGACACGGTCGCCTGGTCGGTGGCGCGACAGCAAGATCACCAACGCCCGGTCCACTTCTCCGACCACGCCCCGGGGCCAGCCTCGGGCCTCGGCGATGACCAGGGCGGCATGGCGGGCCTCGATCAGGAACGGGTTCGCCACGTCGGCGTCTCGAGCCCGCACGAAGCCGGTGAAATCCCGAGGGACCTCCATGAGGCGCAGCTGGACCCCATCGTGGAATCCGCCCGCGGCTGCGACGCCAACACGGCACGGGCGCCGCCGGCGAGGCGCGGTCGGGTGGCCGGCCAAGGCCCGGCGCATCGAGGCGAAGAGCAACTGGTGGTGGCGGACGCGGAGCAGATAGGGACCCAAGACGGTGACCTCGCCTTTGGCTTCGAGGCTCGCCTGCGTCCAGCACAACCGGCAGTAATCCCTCTTCAGCGCCACATTCCGGTGGCAGCCAGCACACGTTCCTTCCGCGTGGTTCTGCCCGAAGCTGAAACACGCCCGACAGGACCGTCCCGGCAGCACACCCCAAGCGAAACAGGCGACGCAACTGGCCGCCGGCTTGTTCGGCGAGATCGGGGCCATCAGGCCGGAGGCAGGCTCCTCCCGCCCCGGCGCTTGGGGGTGACCGCCTTCCCTGAAGAACCAGCCGTGGCGGCGGCAGGCACCTCGACCCCGCTGCTGTCTGCGCCAGGCGACTTCACCTTGTCAGGTTCGGGGATCAACACCTCCCCGACACCGCAACCCAGCACCGCGCAAATGACGTCGAGGTCGTCGAGTTTGATGCTGGCCGGGTTCCCCGACCACAGCGCGGACATCTTCCCGGCGCTCACCACCAGGCCCCGCTCGGCCAGGCGGCGTTGCATCTCGCTCGCCTTCCAGATACCCCGGTTGGCCGCCATCAGGCGCAGGTTCCATTTCACGGCATCAGCCCTTTCAGTCGATCGGCGGCGCGTTGCTGGCCGGCCTCCCAGGCCTCCTCGATACGGCTGTGGTGGACATGGACGTAGCCCATCGTGGTGGTTACCCAGCAATGCCCGAGCAGCTCCTGGATGGCGAGGAGGTCCATGCCGGCCAAATAGAGCTCGGAGGCGCAGTAGTGACGTAACACGTGCGGGGTCAGCGTCTCGGCCCACCCCGGCAGGTGCGCCGCGGCCGCGGCGGCCAGCCCGGCGCGTAGTGCCTCGGTCCCCACCCGGGCACACGAACCGTCGGCGTTCTTGCGTTCCGAGGGGAACAGCGGAGCCCCCGGGCGGGCGTGGTCGGTGTCGAAATGGGCCCACACATCCTCGATGAACCAGCGCAACACCGCTCCCGCGTCGTTGATCAACGGGACCATCCGCTCCCTTGGTCCGCTGCCCCGGGCGCCCTTCCCGCAGCGGACATGGATCTTGCCGAAGCGGCCCAGGTCCCATTTGATGTCGGAAAGGTCGAGACTGCGGGTCTCGTTCACCCGCAAGCCCACCGCGGCCATCAGCCGGGCGGCCGCGAAGTTCCTGGCGGTCGGGGCGAACTTGCGGCAGGTTGCCAGCTCCGCCCGCCAACCTCCGAACAACTCCTCGACCTCGGCGGCCGCCGGTGGGATTCGCAACGCCGCGTTCTTGCGGCCCCGGGGTCGGTTGATCTCATCGATTGGGCATTCCACGACCCTGCCGGACACGGCGTGGATCTCGACCTTGTGACGCAACTCCAAGAAGACGAAATACGTCTTGAGCGCCTGGGCCCGCGAAAGACGGGTCCCCTTGGCCGCCCCCCGCAGCACCCGACCGAAATAGCTGTCGGCGTCGCCGGGTTCCATCTCCCACAACGGCCGCCCGAACCAGGTCCTGGTCTGCTCGAGATGACCGATATCGGAGCGGATCGTGGCATCGGCGAGACCGGCCGACGCCCGGGCCAGAACAAAGCCAGCCAAAAGGTCGGTCTCGAAGTCGGCCAGCTCCTCCGGGCCTGCCGGCGCTCGCCGCTCCCGCAGGTCCCGCACCACCGCCAGACCAACCACACGGCTCCTCGCCTTCGACTAAACCGCACACTAGTCGACCACGACGACAAAACCTCACTTTTCCTGAAGTATCGTCAACTCACGGCGAACATCCACCCGAACCGAATACCCGCAGGTCCAAGGAAAAAGAAGGCTATCTACCTCCGTCCAGGCACCGAGGAACTCAGGTGTTATCTCCTAGTGGAGGTGGTCTCCATGGGGGCCTCGACCGTCCGCATGACGGGACGTTCGCCGGGGACGAGGTAGATGACGTCGTAGCTGTTGGCGAGGCGTCGTCCCAGGAAGCGAGTTCCAATAGTGATCCTCGGTCCGACTCGCAGGCTTCGGTCTGACGATGTTGGCGTACCACTCGGCTACAGTTGTCGGGTCGGTGGCGTAGGCGGCCACCTCGCCGGGGGGCCCGTCGATGTCGATCTCGGTGACCACGTCGACGCTCACGACGGCCATAACCGGGCCGTGAACCGGGGATTGGGTGCTGTGGCGGTGTTCACGTTTCGCCGCCTGCCTGGTCGAGGATCTCGTCGAGCTTGAGGATCTCGGTGGTAGTGACCACGCCGACGAAGGTGTCGCCGTCGAGGACGGGGAGCAGGTCGACATCGGCGTGTTCCATGAGCGCCAGGACGTCGCGGAGCGACATGGCGGGGTGGGCGGCGGGGAGGTCGGTGCGCATGTGGTCGCCGACGTGTTCGCGGTCCCACTGGTCGTTTGGAACGCCTTGGAGTCCCTCGATGGCCATGACGCCGAGGTAGCGGGCCCCGTCGACGACCGCGACCGCCTTGTCATGATGGGCGAGGAGGTGGTGGCCGAAGAACTCCGACAGTGTGGTGTCGGGCGGCATTGTGGCGACGTCGGTCCTCATGGCGGCGGTGATGGGTAGCGGGAAACGCCGCTCGAGGTGCCCGGCTCGGGCCGCGACCTGGTAGGGGGACGCGGACGCGTTGCCCATGAACAGTTGCGCCACCATGGCTGCGATGAGCCCGGGGACGATGAACCCGGGCCGTCCGCTGGCCTCGGCGGCGAAGACGACCCCGGCGAGGGGGACCCGGTAGCCGGCGCCGAGGAAGGCGGACACGCCCACGAGGGGGAAGAAGTGGCTGCCCGACGCGGCGGTGCGGAACAGTCCGCCCATGGCCCGGCCGAGCAGGGCACCCTCAACGACCAGGGGGACGAACAAGCCGCCCACCCCGCCGCCTCCGACGGTGGCGATGGTGGCCGCCGCCCGCATGGCCAGCAGCAGCAGGACCAGGGCGACGGCCCGGCGGGGATCGAACGCCCAGGTGAGGTTGTCGTAGCCGGCGCCCAGGGTGAGCGGCACGCCGAACACCGCGTTGGCCAGCAATGCCAGCGCCGCCAGGACCGCTCCCGCCCCGACCGCCCGCACGATCGGGTTCGTGCGCGCCGCGAGGCGTTTCGCGGCCACCAGGGCCTGGGTGAACAGCCGGGCCCCGATCCCGCACAGCACCCCGAGCAGGGCTGCGCCGCCCAGATCGCGCAGGTCGAACGGGGGCGCCCCCGACACCGCGAACAGCGGCGCCGTGCCGGAGAACGAGACGAACACCACGTAGCTGACCGCGGCCGCGATCCCCGCAGGGAGCAGCATGCGGCGGGCGAAGTCGTCCTGGTAGGGGACCTCCAACGCGAAAACCAGCCCGGTGGCGGGCGCTTTGAAGATGGCGGCTACACCGGCGGCGGCGCCGGCGACAAGGAGCACTTTGGCGTCGTCACGGGAGAAGTGGCGGCTGAAGCGGCGCTGCAGGACCGAGCCGATCGTGGCGCCCAGGTAGATGGACGGTCCCTCGTATCCCATGGCCCCGCCCAGCCCGAGGGTCGCGACGCTGGCGACGAGACGGCCCAGAACCGGGCGGACGTCGAGTCGGACTCCGGGCTGGTGAAAGTTCTTGATGTACTCATCGGCGGTCGCCGGGCTGGCACCGGCGGCCAAGAACCGCAACGCGACCGCCGCCAACACCAACCCGGCCACCGGGGCGAGGACCTGCAGCGCCAACGGCGCCTGCAGGAGATGGTCGAACAGGCCGGCCCGGGTTACCGCCTCGAACCCCGCCACCCCCAGGCCCGTCACCGCCCCCGTCACCGCCGCCAACAGCACCACTTGGCGACCGCGGCGGCCAAACGCGAACAGGTCGCCGCGATGGCGGACCACTCGAGCCCGGAACGCAACACTCGCCGCGGCTAAGCGCCCACCACTCGTCGAACCCGAATCCGACCGTGTCACCCGCCCGGCTCCCGGCGCAGGCCCTCCAGCAGCACGTCTAACGCCCGGCGCACGTTTTCCCAGCGGAAAGCTGACGGGTCAACGACCCCGTGCAACATGAGGCCGTCACCCAAGGCCAAAAAGATGGCCGCCAGGGCATTGGCGGGCACGTCGACAAGCTCTCCTGCCGTGACAGCCTCGTCGATCAATCTGGCCAGAGAAGCCCTGCGCCGCCTGGTCACCTCCGAGAAACGGGCCCGAAGGGCCTCGTCGGATCCGATCTCGGCCCACAAGTCGGCTCGGAGCTGCACGGCGGTGATATCCGAGCCACGGTCGACCACGGTGGCGACGAAACGGCGGATCTGGTCGATGCCGGTCGTCTGGCGGGCCGCGTCGGCGACCAGCTCATCCAAACCAGCCGCGTCATCGTCGAGCAACGCGACCAGCAGGTCCTGCTTGCGGGCGAAGTACGTGTAAAACGCCCCCTTCGACACCCCCGCCTCGAGGCACACATCATCGACCGACAGCGTGCGGTAACCCCCCCGGGACACACACCGCCGCCCCGCCTCGATCAGCCGCCGCCGCCGGCCCTCCATGGCAAGAGCATCAAGCTTCGGCACCACCCCACAGACTAGACGACCGACCAGTCAGTTTCTGCTCATGACCCTGACCCTCCCCGCTACACCTAATCCGCTTCAGTGGACGAGTTGCCGGCTTGGGCGCGATTACTCATATGACCCTAGCCAGGGCGGGTGGCGCGGAGATCGTGGCGAACCAGGACGAACGGGTTCGCTCGGGCTGACCCAACTGGTGGTCCTCGATCCGGGCGCCGGGTCAGCGACTGGCACGTGCCACCCGGGCGAAGGCCAGGAAGTAATGATCGACCGACTCCGCTGTCGAGCCGTGCACGTTGTCTCCGACGAGGAAATCGCACACCACTTCCCGGGCGCGCCGCACTTCCGTCCGGAGGCATCATGCAAGCGGGGGTCGGCAACGATTAGGTCGACCAACTCGAGGGCCCGTTCGAGGGCCGCTCGCATGCGGCAATCGTCGCCCTGCTCCTTGGCTCGCAGTGCCCGGCCGACCTGGGTTCCGAAATTGCCCAGCTGTTCGTCCAGGCTCAACGTCTGCCAACGACCGGCGGCCAGCGTCTTATGGCGCGCTGGAACGTCACTCATCGTCTCGGAGCCTGCTCGACGATCGACTCACTGGGCTCTTCGACCGACGGTGTTCTACCATTTTCCCGTCCGTTGAACCGGCGCCCCGATGACGAGGCGTGCGACCGGTTCGCGTCCGGGTGGTTGTGTCGGCCGCGGCCCCTCGGGGATCACTGCGGGTATGGGGAGCGCGATCGGGTCGTTGATCGCCACGGTGAGCTGCTTGCCGTGATGAGCTATGGGGAGGGGTTCACCGTTGACGAGGGTGTAGGTGGCCGTCCCAGCGGTCACGTCGAGGGCGAGGAGTCGTCGCCGTAGGGAGATTTTCAGGGCGAGCCGGGTGAGCCCTTGGGGGAGCCGGGGGGCGAAACTCACGGCGCCGTCTTGGTTGCGCATGCCGCAAAGACCGGCGACGAGGGCGATCCAGGTGCCGGCGAGGGCGGCGATGTGGAGGCCGTCGCGTGTGTTGTGCTCCAAGTCGGCGAGGTCCATGAGCGCCGCTTCGGCCAGGTAGTCGTAGGCGAGGTCGAGGTGGCCGACCTCGGCTGCGAGCACTGATTGGGTGCAAGCCGACAGCGACGAGTCCCGGACGGTGATCTGCTCGTAGTAGGCGAAGTTGCGGGCTTTCTGTTCGGCGGTGAACGCGTCGCCACGGCGGTGCATGGCGAGCACGAGATCGGCTTGCTTGACGACTTGTTTGCGGTACAAGTCGAAGTACGGGAAGTGCAACAGCAGGGGGTACTGGTCGGTCTTGGTCGCCGCGAAGTCCCAGTTCTCGTGGTCGGTGAATCCGTCTGCTTGGGGGTGGATTCCGATCTTTTCTTGGTAGGGGACGTACATCGTCTCCGCCGCGTGACGCCACCGGGCTGTCTCGTCGTCGTCGACGGCGAGCTCACGGGCGCGGTCGGGGTGGCCTGCCGCGGCGTCGGCGGCGGCCCTCAGGTTCTGTTGGGCCATCAGGTTCGTGTAGACGTTGTTGTCGGCGACGGCGCTGTACTCGTCGGGACCGGTGACCCCGTCGATGCGGAAAAGTCCTTGGGCGTCGTGGTGGCCGAGGGAACTCCACAGGCGAGCCGTTTCGACCAGGATATCCAGGCCGACGCTTCGTTCGAAGATTTCGTCGTCGGTGGCGTCGAGGTAGCCGGTGACGGCGGCGGCGATGTCGGCGTTGACGTGGAAGGCGGCGGTTCCGGCTGGCCAGTAGCCGGAGCATTCTTCCCCGTTGATGGTCCGCCACGGGAATGCGGCACCGCGCAGCCCGAGTTGGCGGGCGCGGTCGGTGGCCATCGGCAGGGTGGAGTGGCGCCAGCGCAGGGCGTCGGCGACGGTCTTGGGGGCAATGTAGGTGAGCATGGGCAGCACGTACGCTTCGGTGTCCCAGAAGCAGTGCCCGTCGTAGCCTGGCCCGGTGAGACCTTTCGCTGCGATCGCTCGCCCCTCGCTGCGGGCGCCGGCCTGCAACACGTGGAACATCGAAAAGCGCGCCGCTTGTTGGATCTGGGTGTCGCCGTCGACTTCGATGTCGGCCTGGTCCCAGAACTCGTCGAGGAAGGCCCGTTGCTCGACGAGCAACCGGTCCCAACCGCCCCGGCATGCTTGGGTGAGCGCGGCGTCGGCCTGATCCGCGACCGCGGGCAGTGACCGCGACGCCGACCAGCCGTACGCGACGAACTTGACCAGCCGCAGCCGCTGTCCCGGCTCCAATGTCGCGGTCACCGTCACCCGGCCTAGATCCGGGGAGCTCTCCGAATGCACCTCCGTGTCCGGCGGCCCTTCCACGACGTGATCCATCGCCGCCGCGATCCGCAGACCGCTGCGTCGCGTCGAGTGGATTAACGCGACCCGGGCCCCCTGCGCTAAATGTTGCACGGCCACCAACGGCGATTCGAGCGCGGCCGCGACTCGGGGATCACCGCTGGGCGATGCGAGTTGCTGGTTGGCGACGAGTTCGGATTGAACGACCACCCGAGCCTCGCTGCCGACGGGCTCGACGTCGTAGCAGACGGCGGCGATGCAACGTTGCACCAGTGACACCAGCCGTGTCGATGACACCCGCACCGCGCATCCTGCCGGAGAGGCCCACTCGGCGCTGCGGTGCAGCACCCCGGCACGAAAGTCGAGGCACTGCTCATGGGCTCGCAGGTCGCCGTAGCGGATGTCGAAAGGCTCGTCATTGAACAGGAGGCGGATCGGTTTGCCGTCGGTCACGTTGATAACCGTCTGGCCCGACTCCGGGTACCCGTAGCCGGCTTCGGCGTAGGGCAAGGGCCGCAGTTCGTACACGCCGTTGAGATAGGAGCCTGGCAGCCCGCTCGGCTCTCCCTCGTCCAGGTTCCCCCGCCAGCCGATATTCCCGTTGGCCAACGCGAACAGCGACTCGCTCTGCGTCAGGACCGCCAAATCCAAACTGGTGGCCCGCAGGCACCACGGCTCCACCGTGAACGCGGCATGGTTGATCACGAACCCGCCAGCAACTCGGCCAGGTCGGCCACCACGACGTCGGCGCCATGGGCCTTGAGTTCGCTCGCCTGCCCGGCCCGGTCGACGCCGACCACGAAGGCGAACCGGCCGGCGTGTCCCGCCGTCACCCCGGCGAGGGCGTCTTCGAACACGGCGGCGTCCGCTGGGGCGACACCGAGGGCCCGGGCCGCGGCGAGAAACATGTCCGGTGCCGGCTTTCCAGTCAGATGGTCACGTTTCGCGGTGAGGCCGTCGACGCGTTCGTCGAACAGCGCCCCCATGCCGGCCGCGGCGAGCACCTCGGCGCAGTTGGCGCTGGACGACACCACAGCCAGCCGCAACCCGGCGCCTTTCGCGGCTTGGACGTAGCGGAGCGACCCTTCGTACACCTCGACGCCGTCGGTGCGGATCCGGCGCAGCACAATCTCGTTCTTACGTTCTCCCAGGGCTCGCACCGTTTCGGCGTCGGAGTGGTCGTCGGGACCTCCTGCGGGCAACTCGATGCCACGGGCGGCGAGAAACGATCGTGTGCCGTCGGCGCGGGGCTTGCCGTCCACATACGAGTCGTAGTCGCCCACTGGGTCGAACTCGACGAACGGCCCGCCCGTGCGGACTGCCCGGGCTTGCAGGTAGCTGTCGAACATCTCCTTCCATGCGGCCGCGTGCACCTTCGCCGTCTGCGTGAGGACACCGTCGAGGTCGAAAAGACAGGCCCGTACCCGATCGGGCAGACCGAGCGATCCCCCTGCCCGGCGCGCGCCGACGCCGCCGATCTGCTCCTGGGCCCCGTGTGCATGGCCGGGCCGATTCGACGGGTGGGCCCGGTTGAATCTCATGGCGTCCCGGTTGAATGTCATGGCGTCATCGACTGAGCGAAGCGGTGGCAACGCGCTGATGGTTCGAGGAGGCGCTTCGGGCGTCGCCGCACGTCGAACCTGGCCGGGACTGGCACATTCGGTCGACCGCGGCGCAGGGTAGAGGTCAACCTGTCGGTCCCCGGGTGAGGCGGGGCGGGGATCTCCGGGTAGAGGCCACGACGTCCTCGGCCCGCTCGCGCACCGGTCGGCCGGTTCGTCGCGAGAATCGCTGCAGAACCTGGTAGGCGCCATGTTGGTCGACGCCTTCGCGTTCCATGATCACTCCTTGAGCCAAGGCGATGACCTCGTGGGCCGCCAGCACCTGGAGGCGCGCTGTTGCCGGCACGTTGTCGGAGTCGCCGGCTCGTGCCTCGGAGACGACGGAGGAGGCTCCGGTGGCGAACGCCGAAGCCATCTCCTGTTGGTTCGTCGTGAACGCCGCCGGGGTGCGGGAATAGATATTGAGCGCCCCGAGCGGTTGACCGGCCGCCATCAGCGGCGTCGATAGTACGGAGTTGATGCCGAGCTTCTTCGCTCGGGGCGTGAAGTCCGGCCACCGGGTCTCCTCGTCGAGGGTCTCGGTGTACGACCACTGACCGCGGATCGCGGCATCCACGCACGGACCCTCCCCGGTGGCGTATTGGACGCGGTCCATGTCGGAGACGGTCTGGTCGCTGGCGGCAACGGTGGCGAGACCTCCCTGGCGGCGTAGCGACACGCTGACCCCGTCGGCCGCGGCGATGGCGACATGGGCCAGGTCGACGACGACGCGGAGGGCGGCGTCGACCGTCTCATCGTGGGCGACGCTTGACCCACCCCGAAAGAGGACCGGGCGGTCCGCGGCGGTGACGTCTGTCCCGACGGCGGCCGGCAGCCGCCGGTCCGAGCGGTCGGGGGCCGGCCAGGGAGTATCTGAGCGTGCGAGTAGCCCCAGCCAGGTGATGTCGAGGGTCCGGGTGACCTTGGTTGAGGGGGAGCGGATGGTGAGCGCCCCTCCCGAGGCCATGAGGCGACTGGCGGCGAAGGCGACCAACCGCAATCCGGCGACATCCATGAACTCGACGTCCGCCAGGTCCAAGACGACCGAGAGGTACCCGCTGGCGATCACCGCGTCGAAGAAGGCGCCGAACTCGGCTCCGCTGGAGAGGTCGATGTCGCCGCGGACGGCGAGCACGGCCTGTTCTCCGGCGAAGCGGGCGTCGACGCCGAAGCCTGCGGAACGCTCCAAGACGCCAGTCCCGTCACGTCTTTGGGACCAGCCGGGCTCGTCGCCGTCGTCGGTAACCTCTGTGTGGCCCACTATTGCCTCCTTGCAAGCTTGCGGTCGATGATCGCCGGGCCCTTGGTGATCGGCCTTGTCCGAAGCCGCGGTCCCAAACAGCGCACGGCCGACGGCTCCCCGCCCAGTCGCCCGCCAATTCTCAGGGAACGATGACCGTCGGACAGGGGGGATGGTGGGCGCAGTGCTGGCTTGTGCTTCCCAGTAACAACCCGGCGAAGCCCCCGTGGCCGCGTGTTCCGACCACGAGTAGGTCAGCCGAAGCGGCGGCGTCGAGCAACGCGGGCGCCGATCCGCCCATGACGAGGCGTCGGGTGACCCGGGCGCCCGACGCCTCGGCCTCGGCGATGGCCCGGTCGAGGACCTCGGCGCCGGCGGCCTCGAGGTCGGCCTCGTCGATATCGGGGGTTGGGGTGAACGGCGAATAGACCATGGTCGGGTAACACCAAGCGTGGAGAACTTCGACCTCCCAGTCCCGCAGGCGCCCTTCGTCAAGCGCGAACCGCAGCGCCCGCACAGAGCCGTCCGAGCCATCGACGCCGACCACGATCCGCCCATGGCCGGTCACCTGCCAACCGTGCCCCGGGGCGAACGCGGCGGGGGGACCACGGCGGCGAGTTCGGCGGGTCCTGCAGTCTGGTCGGACACCGCGGCGCCGGGGAATCCCGCCACGGCGACGCGCCGCAGGACGGCCACAGAGGCGTTCGCACTGGCGTTACCCCTGAGCCGACGATGAGACACGAGGACTATCCGCGCCTCACCGGCCGTCGTGACGACGCTTCGCGTCGCGTTGCCGCCAAGCCCGGCCAGTAACGACGCGTGGGCGGCACCCGGGACCGGTCCCCGCGGCCGGGTGTTACGTGGATCGGCCCAGGTGTGGCGGCGCTGGGTCACGTGCGCCGTCACGGCGCGTCCTCGGCTTCGCTCGACGCCGTGGCTGTGAGCCGATGGTGGTCGAGGCGTTCATGGGTGGTTTGCTCCAGCAGGTCGCGGGCGCGTTCAACTTCGAACGGGTCGCCGTGGGCGATAACGAGGAAATGGTCGGCGCGCAGGTCAGCTTCGTATTTGGGGATGCCGTCGTTCGGGATGCCCACGGCGGTCATCGCTCCCCACAGGGCCCCGCCGGTCGCACCGAGCCCGGTGGAGATCACCATGAACAAGAGGTAAGGGCTCGTCCATCTTTAACCCGGTCGAATCCCAGTCGAGATCGCCTTCCATGAGCGGGTTTCTCTTTTCCGGGCGACCAACTTGTTTGTGCACGAGCCCTAACCGCCGATCGCGATATGCCCGACCCCGGGGACGAAGATGAAAGCCCCGAATAGCCAGCCCCACAGGCCGCCCCACTTCGCCCACCGGGCGGTATGGGTGCTCGGCGTCTCAAAGCCGACGACGTGGCGTTCCTCGCTCATGCCTTTCCCGAGGACCGAGATGTGCGCCATGTCGAAATTCGCGTGTTCCAGGTGCTTGATGGCGCTGGTCAGATCGTCCTCGGTGGCGTACACCGCCACCACGGCATGCGGGTCGGGTGCGACCACGGCCCGTTCACCCACGCCCACGATAACGGTCATCAGTCATGTCCTGCCAGCGGTGCGGCCATGTTCGGACTTCCCTTTTGCCTCGGGCGCGTAAAGGTTTTTGCGCCACCGGGGTCCGGGGCAACGCCGACAGTCCCAGCCGAGGTTCGGGCCGGAGCTATCACCGGGAGGGGGTTCTCCACGGCTGTGCTGGGATGGTACACCCGTCCTTTCAGGCTTGAAGGTGTCGACCCTTGGCCGCGAGAGCTCGGAGCGAACCCCGTCAGGCCACCATGATCCCCGTGGACGCCTGTCGGGAGGTCTTTCCGTGAGGAGTCCGCGCGTTCACGCGATGGCGATCCGGTTTGCGATGCCTTCCTCACGGTGACGGGTCCCGCAGACCTCAACCGCCGAGACAACCGTCCACCGACAGGGGTCCCGGACTCGGACGGCTGGGGGTCGCCCGTCCGAGGCTGGGACAACGGGACGTGTTGTCGGGGTCGACCATTGGGGTGCGGGTGTATCCTGGGGTTGGACACAGCGAAGACCGAGATGTCGACCTGCCCTGTTGTCGGGCGGCCTTCACACGCGTTGCCCCAGACCCTGGTGGCGCATCACCTTTGCGTCAATCGACCAGGAGGCATGGTGTGGCACTCATCGTCGTCCATTCGCACGGCCGGCAACGACCGCGCAAGGTCAACCTTTCCGCTTCCCGTTTCGATGGCGGTGAACTGAGGTCCGAGTCTTCGGACGCAGGGGTCCGGTCGCCGCGGTTGGCGCTGATGGCGTCGCAGTGACGATCGCCCCACCGGTGGTGCCGACTGCTGCGGCGTCGAGCGTCACGGCAGCCGACGATCAGTGCAGTGCCGAGCCTCTTTCCCCGGAAATGTTGTCCAAGATGGACGCCTACTGGCGGGCCGCGAACTACCTGTCGGTCGGCCAGATCTACCTGTACGACAACCCGCTGCTTCGGCGGCGGCTGGAACTGTCGGACGTGAAGCCGCTGGTGGTCGGCCATTGGGGCACGACGCCGGGCCAGAACTTCATCTATGTGCACCTAAACCGGGTCATAAAGCGGTACGACCTGGACATGTTCTACGTCGCCGGGCCCGGCCATGGCGGCCCGGCGCTGGTGGCCAACACCTACCTCGAGGGCTCCTACAGCGAGATTTACCCGAACGTCGGCCAGGACGAGGCGGGGCTGAAACGGCTGTTCACCCAGTTCTCGTTCCCCGGCGGCATCTCGAGCCATGTCGCGCCGACCACCCCCGGCTCGATACACGAGGGCGGCGAGCTCGGCTACTCGCTGAGCCACTCCTTTGGCGCCGTGTTCGACAATCCAGACTTGATCGTCGCCTGCGTCGTCGGCGACGGCGAAGCCGAAACCGGCCCGTTGGCGACAGCGTGGCAGTCCAACAAGTTCCTCAACCCGATCAGCGACGGGGCGGTACTGCCGATCCTGCACCTCAACGGGTACAAGATCTCCAACCCGACCGTTCTGGCCCGCATCGAGCACGAGGAACTGGAGCAGTATCTGCGGGGTTGCGGATGGGTGCCGCACTTCGTGGAAGGCGACGACCCCGAGGAAATGCACCAGCTCATGGCCGCCACCATGGAGCGGGTCGTCGACGACATCCGCCGGATTCAGGGCAACGCGCGGGCCAACAATGACCCGTCCCGACCCCGTTGGCCGATGATCGTCCTGCGGTCCCCGAAGGGGTGGACGGGACCGAAGACCGTCGACGGCCTCGCGGTGGAGGGCACATTCCGCGCCCACCAGGTTCCTCTCCTTGTGGACGCGCAACATCCCGGGCATCTCGCCCAGCTCGAGGGTTGGATGCGCAGCTACCGGCCGGAGGATCTGTTCGACGAGCACGGCCGCCTGTTGGCGGAGCTGGCGGAGCTGGCACCGGAGGGGGAGCGGCGGATGGGCGCCAATCCCCACACCAACGGCGGCGCCCTGCTGCGCAACCTGCGCATGCCCGACTTCCACGACCACGCCGTGACCGTGCCTTCGCCGGGCGCCGTCTTCGGGCAGGACACGCTGGTCCTCGGCGGTTTCCTGCGCGACGTCGTCGCCCTGAACGACGCTGGGCGCAACTTCCGGATCTTCGGACCCGACGAAACCCTCTCGAACCTGCTGGGCGCCGTCTTCGAGACAACTAACCGGCAGTGGGACGCCCGCGCCACGGCCGACGACGAGTTCCTCGCCCCCGCGGGGCGGGTGCTCGACTCTATGCTGAGCGAGCACCAGTGCGAGGGCTGGCTGGAGGGCTACCTGCTCACCGGGCGCCACGGGCTGTTCAACTGCTACGAGGCGTTCATCCACATCGTCGACTCGATGTTCAACCAGCACGCCAAATGGCTGAAAGTCACCTCGGAGCTGCCGTGGCGGCGCGACATCGCCTCGCCCAACTACCTCCTTTCGTCACATGTGTGGCAGCAGGACCACAACGGCTTCACGCACCAAGACCCGGGTTTCCTCGACCACGTCGTCAACAAGAAGGCCGACATCGTCCGCGTCTACCTCCCGCCCGACGCCAACTGCCTGCTGTCGGTGTTCGACCACTGCCTGAGAAGCCGGCACTACGTGAACGTGGTCGTCGCCGGGAAGCACGCGCTGCCGCAGTGGCTGGACATGGACGCCGCGGTCGTGCACTGCACCGAAGGGATCGGCATCTGGGAGTGGGCCAGCAACGACGAGGGAGCCGAACCCGACGTCGTCATGGCGTGCTGCGGGGACACACCGACCCTTGAGGTCCTGGCCGCCGTCTCGATCCTGCGCGGACATGTTCCGGAGCTGAAGATACGGGTGATCAACGTCGTCGACCTGATGAGGCTGCAGCCCGCCTCCGAGCACCCCCACGGCCTGAGCGACACCGACTACGACTCCCTATTCACCACCGACAAGTCCATCATCTTCGGGTTCCACGGCTACCCGTGGCTGGTCCACCGCCTCACCTACCGTCGGGCCAACCGCAACCTGCACGTCCGCGGCTACAACGAAGAAGGCACCATCACCACCCCGTTCGACATGCGGGTCCAGAACGGCCTCGACCGATTCCACCTCGTCCAAGACGTCGTCGACCGGGTACCCCAGCTCGGCGCCCAAGGCAGCTACCTGAAACAGATGGTGCACGACAAGCTCATCGAACACAAGCAGTACATCGACAAACACGGCCAAGACATGCCCGAAATCCGCGACTGGACGTGGAAAGCCGAACCGATGCCCTGAGCGCCGACTCGGGGTAGCCGTCGGGCGACCGCCCGGCCGTCGTGTTCAGACCACGATCAGATCGGGTTGCACGGCCAGGTGTTGAGTTGGCTTGAGAGTCAAAAAGCGAAGGGAAGGCAGCTATGGCACAGACGATGCAGTTCATGATCGGCGCAGAGGTCAGCGGTACCGACGGGGAGTGCGGCGAGGTGAGCCGCGTCGTCGTCGACCCTGTCGCCCGGGCCGTCACCCATCTGGTGGTGGAGCCGAAACATCGACAAGGGCTGGGCCGCCTCGTCCCTCTCGACCTTGTCAACGTCACTGCCGCGGGGATCGGGCTGCGTTGCACCGTGGCGGAGTACGAGATGCTCGGCGCCGCCGAGGAGACGCAGTTCCTGCCAGGAACCACCGACTACGACGGATACGGCAAGGGACAGGTGCTCAACTGGCCGTACTACACCTGGGGTGGCGGCATGGGAGTGGGTAACATCTCCGAACCCGTCGTCTTCGACAAGATCCCGCCCGGCGAGGTGGCCATACGCCGCGGCGAGCAGGTCCACGCCACCGACGGCGACATCGGCAAAGTCCAAGGTCTGGTCGTCGCAGCCGGGGACCACCAAGTCACCCACGTGCTGCTCCAGGAGGGCCACCTGTGGGGTCGAAAAGACGTTGCCATCCCGGTCGGGGCGGTGATCGACGTCGATGACGGCATCCGCCTCAACCTCACCAAACAACAAGTGCAGGACCTTCCGGCTGCCGATGTCGCGCCTCCGGGTACTTGAGCAATCACCGGATTGTCGCCGCCACGGTGTCGGCCGGGGTCCGACGATCCGGCCGCCGGAGCCGATGTTTGACGCCGATCGCCTCGGCGCAAGCTGTTGTCGTGGCGGCCGCGGCGTTGGCGATGATGCGCCGCGATCCGAGGACGAGGCGCCGGCATGGGCGACGCTGAGTACGAGGGGGCGGTCCTCGTGGAGTCACTGCGCGTAAAGCCCGGGTCGAAGGTGCACCTGGAGAAAGACTTCGATCCGAGCGACCACGCCGGGTTGCACAAGAAGAAGGACGGCGTCGAGGTCCTCCGGCGCGGGGTTGCGCTCCTGGCCGACTACCAGACCCGCCTCGCCGCCCAGGACTCCTACGGTGTGCTCGTCTGCCTACAGGCGCTCGACGCGGCCGGCAAGGACGGCACGATCCGCCACGTAATGACCGGAGTGAACCCCCAAGGGGTCTCCGTCCACAGCTTCAAGGTCCCCTCAGCCGAGGAACTCGACCACGACTTCCTGTGGCGCTACGCCCGCCACCTCCCAGCACGCGGGCAGATCGCGATCTTCAACCGATCCCACTACGAGGAGGTGCTCGTCGTCAGGGTCCATCCCGACAACCTGGCCCGCCAGAAGCTGCCGGAGAAGGCGAAGGGCCCCGACGTGTGGCAGCGCCGGTACCGCGAGATCAACGACTGGGAGCGCTACCTCACCGACAACGGCTTCAAGGTCGTGAAGATCTTCCTGAACCTGTCACGCGAGGAGCAACGCGTCCGCTTCCTCAAACGGATCGACCTGCCCGAGAAGAACTGGAAGTTCTCCGCCAACGACGCCAAGGAACGGGCGTACTGGGACGAGTACCAGGCGGCGTTCTCCGAGATGCTCTCGAACACCAGCACCGAATGGGCGCCCTGGTACGTCGTCCCCGCCGACCACAAGTGGTTCGCCCGGATCTGTGCCGCCGCGGTCATAGTCGACACCCTGATCGGGATCGACCCCCACTTCCCGGTAGTCAGCGACGAGGCGCGCCGGGCGCTGTTGGCCGAGAAGACGGCCCTCGAGACCGAGGCGCCCGACGACGCCGCCCCGGATCCCTTCGCTGCCGAACTCGCCCACGACGCCGACTAGGAGGACGGGGGGACCGCAACCCACGATGACAGATCCGTCGGCGGTAACGGGAAGGCACGGACCCTGGGCCGCTTGGCAAGCGAGCGGCTGCCGGTCGTCTGAAGGTGTACCGTCGGAATCGCACGTCGTCTCCACTCGCCGTGTCCGATCCGCCCAACCGCGGGCCGGGAGCGTTACCCCAGACCCTGGTGGCGCCGCACGAGCGGCTGCGTACAACACCGGGAGTCCCAAATGCCTCACAGATTTTCGGGTCTTCTGCTGCATCCGTGGGTGCCCTGAGCAGCGGGAACGCCGCACAACGCAGCTGGGTGTTGGGGTTTCGCCCTTTCGTCCTCCCGCTCGGAGGGGCCGTCAAGGGGCGGCGGAGCCGAGGCCGGACACGTGTGGCCGGCCGACCCTT
>JALYXV010000114.1 GCA_030947025.1 Actinomycetota bacterium
ACTCCGCTTCCCACGACGTTCGCGGCAATCTTCATAGTTTGGCGCTGTTCGGCAAGCCGGGCTATCAGCCCGACGCTCTCCTGCGCTACGCCGACGGTCCGATCGCTCAAGCGCTTCTCGATTCGGCGGCCGAGATATTCGGTATCAACGTGCTCCCCGCCTCTCTATAGCTCTGGCTCGAGAAGAATCGAGTGGACACTTCAACATAGCGACGACCGGCGTTTCGGCAATCGAGATAGGCATCCACCACGGGTAGAGCATCTCGGCACATATGCGCCCTGTCGGTCGGCCAGAATCGGGCACCTTCGCGAGTGTTATGGGCGCGGTCGTTGATCCCGACGGAGCCAAGTTGAACCCCGGTAGATGGGCCAAGGTCGGTGGGATGGTCTTCACCGCTGAGGGGGCTTCCTCGCGATGTCAACAGTTGTTGTTTCGAGACCTCCCACAAGTGGTCGATCGTCCCACGCCTTCCAGCGGTCGCGCTGATCACGAAGCTCGGATCAGTGATGATCCTCGCTCCGGGGAGGACCGGGTTGCTTCTTCACCGTGGGCACGATCTCGCTCCTGGGCACGTCCACTTCCTTGACCGCCCAACGGAAGTCCGCACCGTATCCAATCCCGTCGCACTCCACCCCGAGCTTGCGCAGCATCCCCATGGCCAGGTCTTGCTGAGCGAGGCCGTCATGCGCCAGTGCGTCCTTGAGGGCTGTTACAAGATCACGGGACGGCTGTGACCGCGCCCACGCCACGAGAGCTGCGAAGCGAGGGTCATGCGGTCCGGGCGTCGCCAAGTCCGCGTCGTCCCTCGGGTGCATCAGGTCATATAGATCATCCGCCACAGTTCGCGGTTGGGCTCGGGCATCCATCACGGCTTCCTTCCCCTAGCGTACCGCCACTCGTCCAGGTAGACGTCGGCGAAGCCGGCTCGGCGAAACCTCTCCGCGAGTGCGTCGAGGTCGCAGCTCGAGCAGTGGAACGCTAGCTCGCCGCCGCTCTTGCAGATCCGATATGCCTCGGTAGCAAGATCGGCGATAGGTGTCAGGTCCTGAGTGGTGTTCATCTGGATCGGGAACGATTGCCCGACGACAGCGTCCGCGCATCCGTCTGGCAGACCCGTGTCATGTGCGAGCCGCCGCACTGGAAATGTCAAGTAGAAATGGCCCCACCGTGATGGTTTGAAGTGGCCCCACCTGTTGGCGCGTGTGAGTAGCTCCCGGCACCAGCGGGAATGACGAGGTGACGGGGTTGGCGTGTGATTGGCTGTTGGAAAGTCAGGTAATGGCGGCTCCTTCTTGTCGTGTTCGGGGGCGTGTATGGCGATACGGTTGGCTGGACGGTATTCGGCTCGATTTGTTGAGGGGATTTCCCTCAGTGCGCTTCGAGGGGCAGGTTGGTGTTCGGGCCTGATACCACGGGCGTGAGCGTTCGGTGCCAACGAGCGAAGCGATCTCCAGCGGTGACGGCCAGGTTTGTCGTGAGCCACCAACCTGCCAGGGCGGTCAAGAGGACCGGTGTTAGGGATGGGGTCCCCTTTGGGGTGTCCCTAACACCGCAGCCTCTTGAGGGCCCGGTCAGGTGCCGCCAGTCATGATGGTGGCGGAGGGGATGGCGCCCCCTGCGCCGGGTACGGGCCGGAGTTCGCCTCATTCCTTGTTGTTGGCGCCATCCCCTCTGCTTGTGTCGTTGACCTGGGCCGTTGACCTGGGCCGTTGACCTGGGCCGTTGTTGGCGGTCAGTGACGGGCTCCTTCTTGTGGTGTTCGGGTGTGTATGGGGAGAGGCGGTTGGCGGGTGTTCGGCTCGATTTGTTGAGGGGGTTGCTCAGTCCGCTTCGAGGGGCAGGCTCCTGGTTTGGGCGTAGCGGCGGTAGCGGCGGCGGGCGGTGCCGGCGGTGACGCCGAGCTCGGCGGCGATCTCGGACCAGTAGAAGTCCCGGTCGCGGGCGTCGGCGACAGCGTCGGGGAGCAGGGCTTCGGCTTGCGCGATGAGACTGGCGAGCACGTGGAGGCGCAGCCCGGCGTGGCCCTCGTTGAGCGGGGCGCGGTCGATGCTGAGCTGGTGGAGGCGCGGGTCGGTCATCTGCCAGGTCTCAGCGGCCATCGTGGTCTCCTCCTGGTGGGGTGGCGGGCTTGGTGTTGTTCTTCTTGGCCCTGGCGGAGCGGAGCCGGTAGCTGTCGGTGCCGGTCTCGATGAGATGGGCCCTGAAGGTGAGCCGGTCGACCACCGCGGCGGCGAGGCGGGGATCGGCGAAGGTGCGGCCCCACTCACTGAAGGGATGATTTGACGCCGCCGCCACCGACGCCCGCTCTTCGCGTTCGGTGAGCACCTGGAACAACAGCTCGGCGCCGCGGGGATCGATGCTGACGTAGCCGAGCTCATCAACCAGGAGCAGGTCGAGACGGGCGTAGCGGCCCACCACCTTGGACAACACTCGTTCGTCGGCGGCCTCGGCGAGCTCGTTGACCAGCTGGGCGCAGGTGACATAACGCACCCGGCGTCCCGCTTCGCAGGCGGCGACGCCGAGGCCGATCAGCAGATGCGTCTTGCCGGTCCCGGAGTCGCCGATCAACACCACCGGCTCCCCGGCGTCGATCCAGGCGCCTTTGGCGAGCGCGGCCAGGGTGGCCGGGTTGATCGCCGGGGCGACGGAGAGGTCGAAGTCCTCCAGTCGTTTGACACTGGGAACGCAATCGGCCGCTCATTGGTGGCCGACGACTTTTACCCTCCTTTGGTCCGGCGGGCAGGGGAATCTTGAAGCACAGCTCGACTTGGTGTTCGCTCACGACGACCTTTTCGAGGACGGAGCGAACGAGCGCTTGGCGCTCAGCGAAGGGCATGGTTTCGAGTCGTTGTTCGATCTGGTTGGCGAACTCGTCGATCCGGCTTCGGAGCTGCGCCCGGGTCATGTGCCTTTGGTGACGGTCGTTGTCGCCGCGTTCGAGTTCGGCGACGCGATCGGTGAGGGGGCGCCGGCGGGCGTTGAGGTCGCTGAGGCTGATCGCCCCGGCCTGGTAGGCGTCGACGAGCCGGCGATCCTGGGCTCGTAGCTCGCCGAGTTGGCGATCGGTATCGGGCTTGGGGGTGTCGTCGTCGGAGGATTGGATGCAGGCGCGGGCGATGAGGTCGGGGTGGCGGAGATGGCGGACGACTTCGCCCCAGACGAGCTGGTCGAGGTCGTCGGCCCGGGCTGCTGGTTGCGAACAGCGCAGCTTCTCTTCGCGTAGGTGCATGGGCAGCACGGCGTGGCAGCGGTAGTAGCGCTGCTCGGCACCGTTGGCTTGGACCTTGCCGCCCGAGGCTCGGGCTTGGCCGCACTCGGCGCAGCGGACCAGGTAGCGCAGCAAGTAACGCTCGGCGCCGACGTGGCGGGGACTGAACCGGGCGTTGCCCCGGTGGGCCGCTTGTGAACGTGTCCAGGTGTCGATGTCGACAATGGCGGGCACCGTCACGGGGATCCATTCCTCGCGTGGCCGTTGTTGTCTGATCGGACGGTGACCGGGACTGTGGCGTGGCAGTCGGGCCGTCTCGGGGATCTCGATGAACCGGTTGTAGTAGAAGGTCCCGGCGTAGGCCTCTTGACGCAACATCCGGTCCAGGGTCGAGGTCTGCCATACCCGGTTGCCCTTTGGCGTGGCGATTCCGGCTTCCACGAGTCGGATCGCGATCTGACGGACCGTGACGCCGCCGTTGGCGTGCCAGTCAAAGACTTGGCGGATGACGTTGGCCTCGTCGTCGCAGATGACCAGCCGGGCCGGGAGCCCGTCGGAGGCGACCACTTTGCGATAACCGTAGGGGACGATCCCTGACACGACCGCCCCTTGTCGGGCCCGCCACAGCTTGCCTCTGCGGTTGCGTTCGACGATCTTGGTCCGTTCGAACTCGGCCACCGCGGCTTGGATCTGGGCCAAGAGGCGACCTTGGGGGTCGTCAGAGATGCCGCCTTCGACGAAGATGACCGACACCCCGAAACGGGACAGCTCTTCGAGCACGATCGCCTGGTGAACATAGTTGCGGGCCAGGCGGTCAGGGCAGAGCACGACCACGGCGTCGATCAGCCTGGCGGCGGCCGCGTCGCGTACCCGGTCAAGTCCGGGCCGGTCGAGCCGGCTGCCCGAATAGCCGTCGTCGGTGCAGGTCGACTCGACCGCCCACCCCTCGGCCGCGGCCTTGGTTCGGAGCGCCTCGAGCTGGGAGCCGATCGTGCCTTCTCGCTCCTGGCGGTCGGTCGACACCCGGGCGTAGAGCGCAACTCTCATCTGATACCTCCTGTCAACAGGCCATAGGCCGACACCAGCGACGCCTGCCGGGCGTGGTCGCCGCCCCAGCGAGGCTCAGGGGTTTCGCTCACCACGACCTGCCAGGCCGGTCGTGCCGACACAAGCCCGGCCATCCCGAATCGGGCCAAGCGACGAACGTTGCTGTCGTCGTCGGGGAGTCGACCGGCCAGCGCCACAGCCCGCAGCTGCTCATAGTTCGACGACCAGCCATGATCACGCACCTTGAGCTGGGATTTGATGGCCGCCACTTTTGGGGACCAGCAGACGCTCCACCGTCCGCCGGTGCAACCTGATCCCGAA